>NZ_CP087190.1:0-300000 GCF_024749165.1 Pseudomonas sp. B21-023
GTGTCAGTGGAACTTTGGCAGCAGTGCGTGGAGCTTCTGCGCGATGAACTGCCTGCCCAGCAATTCAACACCTGGATCCGTCCGCTACAGGTCGAAGCCGAAGGCGACGAGTTGCGCGTCTATGCGCCCAACCGCTTCGTGCTTGATTGGGTCAACGAGAAGTACCTTGGCCGCCTGCTCGAACTGCTGGGTGAACAGGGCAGCGGCATTGCTCCCGCGCTTTCCTTGTTGATAGGCAGCCGTCGCAGTTCCGCAGCGCGTGCTGCCCCCAACGCACCTGTCAGCGCCGCCGTTGCCGCAACCCTTGCGCAGCAGACGCAGGTGCAGCCTTCGGTGGCTGCGGTTCAGCATGCGAACACTCCAGCGGTCGAGCCAACTCAGGCCGCCGAGGTCGAAGAGCCCTCGAGCCGCGACAGCTTCGACAGCATGAGCGACACCACCACGGCCCCGAAGGCCAACGGGCGTACCGAGCAGCGCACGGTGCAGGTCGAAGGTGCCTTGAAGCACACCAGCTACCTGAACCGTACCTTCACCTTCGAGACCTTCGTCGAGGGTAAATCCAACCAGCTGGCCCGCGCCGCGGCCTGGCAGGTCGCCGACAACCCCAAGCATGGTTACAACCCGCTCTTCCTTTATGGGGGCGTGGGCCTGGGTAAGACCCACTTGATGCACGCTGTGGGTAACCACCTGCTGAAAAAGAATCCGAATGCCAAGGTGGTCTACCTGCATTCCGAGCGCTTCGTGGCCGACATGGTCAAGGCGCTGCAACTGAACGCGATCAATGAGTTCAAGCGTTTCTACCGCTCGGTCGATGCGCTGCTGATCGATGACATTCAGTTCTTCGCCCGCAAGGAGCGCTCGCAGGAAGAGTTTTTCCACACCTTCAACGCCCTGCTCGAAGGTGGCCAGCAGGTGATCCTCACCAGTGACCGCTACCCGAAGGAAATCGAAGGCCTGGAAGAGCGCCTGAAGTCGCGTTTCGGCTGGGGGCTGACGGTCGCCGTCGAGCCACCGGAGCTGGAAACCCGTGTGGCCATCCTTATGAAGAAGGCCGACCAAGCCAAGGTCGAGTTGCCGCACGATGCCGCCTTCTTCATCGCCCAGCGTATCCGCTCCAATGTGCGTGAACTGGAAGGCGCCCTGAAACGGGTGATTGCCCACTCGCACTTCATGGGCCGCGACATCACCATCGAGCTGATCCGCGAGTCGCTCAAGGACTTGTTGGCGCTGCAGGACAAGCTGGTCAGTGTGGATAACATCCAGCGCACGGTGGCCGAGTACTACAAGATCAAGATCTCCGATCTGTTGTCCAAGCGTCGCTCGCGCTCGGTGGCGCGGCCACGGCAGGTAGCGATGGCGTTGTCGAAAGAGTTGACCAACCACAGTCTGCCGGAGATCGGCGACATGTTCGGCGGTCGCGACCACACCACCGTGTTGCACGCTTGCCGCAAGATTAATGAATTGAAGGAATCCGACGCGGACATCCGCGAGGACTACAAGAACCTGCTGCGTACGCTGACGACCTGATGACCGTCTGCGCAGCTATTTGAAGGCAAGGGACTAGACCATGCATTTCACCATTCAACGCGAAGCCCTGTTGAAACCCCTGCAACTGGTCGCAGGCGTCGTCGAGCGCCGCCAGACCTTGCCGGTTCTGTCCAACGTCCTGCTGGTCGTGCAAGGCCAGCAGCTGTCGTTGACCGGTACCGACCTGGAAGTCGAACTGGTTGGCCGCGTACAGCTGGAAGAACCGGCTGAACCGGGCGAGATCACCGTCCCGGCGCGCAAGCTGATGGACATCTGCAAGAGCCTGCCCAGCGATGTGCTGATCGACATCAAGGTCGACGAGCAGAAGTTGCTGGTCAAGGCCGGTCGCAGCCGTTTCACCCTTTCCACTTTGCCGGCCAATGACTTCCCGACCGTGGAAGAAGGCCCAGGCTCGCTGACCTGCCAGCTTGAGCAGAGCAAACTGCGCCGCCTGATCGAACGCACCAGCTTCGCCATGGCCCAGCAGGACGTGCGCTACTACCTCAACGGCATGCTGCTGGAAGTATCCCCCGGCACCCTACGTGCTGTGGCCACCGATGGACACCGCTTGGCGTTGTGTGCGATGCAGGCACCGATCGACCAAGCTGATCGTCATCAGGTCATCGTGCCGCGCAAAGGTATCCTGGAGCTGGCGCGCCTGCTGACAGACCCGGAAGGCATGGTCAGCATCGTTCTGGGCCAGCATCACATTCGTGCCACCACCGGTGAATTCACTTTCACCTCCAAGCTGGTGGACGGCAAGTTCCCGGACTACGAGCGCGTTCTGCCTAAAGGTGGCGACAAGCTGGTGATCGGCGACCGTCAGGCACTGCGCGAAGCGTTCAGCCGCACCGCGATCCTGTCCAACGAGAAGTACCGCGGCATTCGCCTGCAACTGGCCGCTGGCCAACTGAAAATCCAGGCCAACAACCCGGAACAGGAAGAAGCGGAAGAAGAGATCAGCGTCGACTACAACGGCAGCTCGTTGGAGATCGGTTTCAACGTCAGCTACCTGCTGGACGTGCTGGGTGTGATGACTACAGAGCAGGTGCGCCTGATTCTGTCGGACTCCAACAGCAGCGCCCTGTTGCAGGAAGCCGGCAATGACGACTCGTCCTACGTTGTCATGCCGATGCGTCTGTAACCCGTAGCAGGCGACATGTCCCTTCGACGTCTCTCGGTCACCGCGGTGCGCAACCTGCACCCGGTGACCCTCTCACCCTCCCCTCGCATCAACATCCTTTACGGCGCCAACGGCAGCGGCAAGACCAGCGTGCTCGAAGCTGTGCATCTGCTCGGTCTTGCGCGCTCGTTCCGCAGCACCCGGTTAAACCCGGTGATCCAGTACGATCAGCCGACCTGCACGGTGTTCGGCCAGGTCGAGTTGGCTGAGGGCGGTATGAGCAACCTTGGTGTGTCGCGGGAGCGCCAAGGGGATTTCACCATTCGCATCGACGGACAGAATGCGCGCAGCGCCGCGCAACTGGCAGAGATGCTGCCGTTGCAGTTGATCAATCCGGACAGTTTCCGGCTGCTCGAAGGTGCGCCCAAAGTGCGCCGACAGTTCCTCGATTGGGGCGTGTTCCACGTGGAACCCCGCTTCATGGCCACCTGGCAGCGCCTGCAGAAGGCCCTGCGGCAGCGGAACTCATGGCTCCGGCATGGTACACTGGACGCCGTTTCGCAAGCCGCCTGGGATCGAGAGTTATGTCTCGCCAGTGCGGAGATAGATGAATACCGTCGCAACTATATCAAGGCCTTGAAGCCTGTCTTCGAGCAGACCCTGAGCGAACTGGTCGAACTGGACGGGCTGACCCTGAGCTACTACCGAGGCTGGGACAAGGACCGGGAACTCAATGAAGTTCTCGCGGCCTCCCTACTTCGCGATCAGCAGATGGGCCACACCCAGGCCGGGCCACAGCGTGCTGATCTGCGCCTTCGATTGGGCGCGAACAATGCGGCCGACATTCTTTCGCGTGGGCAGCAGAAGTTGGTGGTCTGCGCCCTGCGCATTGCACAGGGGCACCTGGTCAGCCAGGTTCGTCGCGGTCAGTGTATTTATCTGGTGGATGACTTGCCGTCCGAGCTGGACGAGCAGCACCGCCGCGCCCTGTGCCGCTTGCTTGAAGAATTGAACTGCCAGGTGTTCATCACCTGTGTAGACCACGAATTTCTGAGGGAAGGCTGGCAGACGGAAACGCCAGTTGCCTTGTTCCACGTGGAACAAGGCCGTATCACCCAGACCCACGACCATCGGGAGTGAAGGCATGAGCGAAAATCAAACGTACGACTCCTCCAGCATTAAAGTGCTGAAAGGGCTGGATGCCGTACGCAAACGTCCCGGCATGTACATTGGCGACACCGATGACGGCAGCGGCCTGCACCACATGGTGTTCGAGGTGGTCGACAACTCGATCGACGAAGCCCTGGCCGGGCATTGCGATGACATTACCGTCATCATTCATCCGGACGAATCCATCAGCGTTCGTGACAACGGCCGTGGTATTCCGGTCGATGTGCATAAAGAAGAAGGCGTTTCGGCAGCAGAGGTCATCATGACCGTGCTGCACGCCGGCGGTAAGTTCGATGATAACTCCTACAAGGTGTCCGGCGGTCTGCACGGTGTAGGTGTCTCGGTAGTGAATGCTTTGTCGGAGCAGCTGGTGCTCACCGTTCGTCGTAGCGGTAAGATCTGGGAACAGACCTACGTCCATGGCGTGCCCCAAGCGCCTATGGCGGTGGTGGGTGACAGCGAAACCACCGGTACCCACATCCACTTCAAACCTTCGGCTGAAACTTTCAAGAACATCCACTTCAGCTGGGACATCCTCGCCAAGCGTATCCGCGAGCTGTCGTTCCTGAACTCCGGCGTCGGTATCCTGTTGAAGGATGAGCGCAGCGGCAAGGAAGAGTTCTTCAAGTACGAGGGTGGCCTGCGTGCTTTCGTTGAGTACCTGAATACCAACAAGACTCCGGTCAACTCCCAGGTCTTCCACTTCAACGTCCAGCGTGAAGATGGCGTGGGTGTTGAAATTGCCCTGCAGTGGAACGACAGCTTCAACGAAAACCTGCTGTGCTTCACCAACAACATTCCCCAGCGCGATGGTGGTACCCACCTGGTCGGCTTCCGCTCCTCGCTTACCCGTAGCCTGAACAGCTATATCGAGCAGGAAGGCCTGGCGAAAAAGAACAAGGTTGCCACCACCGGTGACGACGCTCGCGAAGGCTTGACCGCGATCATTTCGGTCAAGGTACCGGATCCGAAGTTCAGCTCGCAGACCAAGGACAAGCTGGTTTCCTCGGAGGTGAAGACCGCCGTGGAACAGGAGATGAACAAGTACTTCGCCGACTTCCTGTTGGAAAACCCCAACGAGGCCAAGGCCGTGGTCGGCAAGATGATCGATGCCGCACGTGCCCGTGAAGCGGCGCGTAAAGCACGCGAGATGACTCGTCGTAAAGGTGCCTTGGATATCGCTGGTCTGCCGGGCAAACTGGCCGACTGCCAGGAGAAAGACCCTGCCCTTTCCGAACTGTACCTGGTGGAGGGTGACTCCGCGGGTGGTTCGGCCAAGCAAGGCCGCAACCGTCGCACCCAGGCGATCCTGCCGCTGAAGGGTAAGATCCTCAACGTCGAGAAGGCACGCTTCGACAAGATGATCTCCTCGCAGGAGGTTGGCACGCTGATCACCGCACTGGGCTGTGGCATCGGGCGCGAAGAGTACAACATCGACAAGCTGCGCTATCACAACATCATCATCATGACCGATGCTG
This sequence comes from Pseudomonas sp. B21-023, assembly GCF_024749165.1. Lineage (NCBI taxonomy): Bacteria > Pseudomonadati > Pseudomonadota > Gammaproteobacteria > Pseudomonadales > Pseudomonadaceae > Pseudomonas > Pseudomonas sp. B21-023. Next base: position 5,299 of record NZ_CP087190.1, read on the forward strand.
ACGTCGACGGTTCGCACATCCGTACCCTGCTGCTGACCTTCTTCTTCCGTCAACTGCCGGAGCTGGTCGAGCGTGGCTACATCTACATCGCTCAGCCACCGCTGTACAAGGTGAAGAAAGGCAAGCAGGAGCAGTACATCAAGGACGATGAGGCCATGGAAGAATACATGACCCAATCGGCCCTGGAAGATGCCAGCCTGCACCTGGATGAAGCAGCGCCTGCGGTCTCTGGTGTTCAGCTACAAGGACTGGTCAACGAGTTCCGCGGTGTGATGAAAACGCTGAAGCGTCTGTCGCGCCTGTATCCGGAAGAGCTGACCGAGAACTTCATCTACCTGCCAAAAGTTACCGTCGAGCAATTGGCTGACAAGGCGCAGATGGATGATTGGCTCAAGGCGTTCCAGCAGCGCCTGGACAACAGCCAGCGTTCTGGTTTGGCCTACAAGGCTGACTTGCACGAGGACAAGGAACGTAATATCTGGCTGCCGGTGGTTGAAACCACCTCCCACGGCTTGGCCAGCTACGTCACTTTCAACCGTGATTTCTTCGGCAGCAATGACTACCGCAGCGTCGTCGCCCTCGGCGAAAAACTCGGTACGTTGTTGGGTGAAGGTGCATACGTTCAGCGCGGTGAGCGCCGCAAGGCGGTCACCGAGTTCAAGGAAGCCCTCGACTGGCTGATGAACGAGAGCACCAAGCGCCACACCATCCAGCGATACAAAGGGCTGGGTGAGATGAACCCGGACCAGCTGTGGGAAACCACCATGGACCCGACTGTGCGCCGCATGCTCAAGGTAACTATCGAGGACGCCATCGCCGCCGACCAACTGTTCAACACCTTGATGGGTGATGCAGTCGAGCCGCGTCGCGACTTCATCGAAAGTAACGCGCTGTCGGTGTCGAACCTGGACTTCTGATAAGCGGGCAGTAACAGAAAGCCAATCCCCAGGGATTGGCTTTTTTTTGCCTTCACGAATGTTCCACGTGGAACTACGAAATCCCCAAGGCCTTTAGTCGACGGTACAACGTACGCTCACTCATCCCAAGATGTTCAGCCAACTCACTTCGAGAACCGTTAAAGGTTTCCAAGGCATGGGCCAGATCCGCCATCTTGTTCCTTCCGCGTCTGCGGTTAACAGACTGCGTTGTAGTCGAATGGATCTCCTCCGGGAGATGCTCCGGGCGAATAAGTCCATCATCAGCAAACAATCGCGCCCGCTCTAGTATGTTTCTGAGCTCGCGAATGTTGCCTGGGAAGGTATGAAGAACGAGGCGTTCGAGTGCCTCGGGGCTAACCTTGGGCGCGTGCTTGCCGGCCATACGTTGCAATAGGCTCTCACAGAGCAACGGCAAATCCTCGACTCTTTCGCGTAGCGATGGCAGGCGAATCGGGAAACCGCTGATGCGGTAGTAGAGGTCTTCGCGGAAGGTCCCTTCAACGGCCATCTCCTTCAATGGCTTGTGGGTGGCTGAGACCAGACGGAAGTCTGAATGGACCGTGCGCGTGCTGCCGACCGGACGGAAGCTTCCGGATTCGATCAGACGTAGCAACTTCACTTGCATGGCCAGCGGCACCTCACCGATCTCATCGAGGAACAGTGTTCCACCGTGAGCCGCTTCGGCCAGGCCGATCTTGCGCTGGGTCGCGCCGGTGAAAGCCCCCTTCTCATAGCCGAACAACTCACTCTCGAACAGTGATTCGGTCAGCCCGGTGCAGTCCACCACCACCAAGGGGCCATTGGCCCGGGGACTGCCCAGGTGCAATGCCCGTGCGAAAAGCTCCTTCCCCGTCCCGGATTCACCCTGGAGCAGGACCGGGATCTGCGCGGGGGCGGCACGTTGCAGACTGGAAACGGCGCTCTTGAAGGACGGAGCCCGGCCGACCAAGCCCTGTTGTTGAGGTTGTGCCGATGCCAGGGTGACGCTGGTCAGCCGCTCGACGAACGCTACCACCCTGCCCTCGCCGTCGAGGATCGGACGCAGTTCCACATCTACATGTTCCGGCCCACGTGGTGTGTGATGGATGTGCAGGACGCGCTCGGGCACCTTGCTGTCCAGCGATTTTCGCAGCGGGCAGTGCTCACCCGCCTGGTCGCAGGGAACGGCGTAGTGATGGGAAACCCGATGACACTTATCGCCGATTGGCGCGTGTTCCGCGTTGCCGAACTGGCGACGGTAGGCGGCGTTGGCGGCGAGGATGTTGTAGTCGGTGTCCAGCACGATGCTGGGCAGCACATCGTGTTCAAGGTAGGACACCAGCGCGATGATCGCGGGATGGGAAGCGGCTAGCATGACAGCACCAAATGGAGGACCTGGCGAGCGTAGCAAGGACTGCCAATCACTGCCATCGGCTGACAGTCGACTGCCAGGAACTGTCACCTGTGGGTTGCTGGAATGAGGGCTGCTGCTCGCCCTTCACCACACGAGACCGCTCCTACAGGGGGAAGGCGTCTATCTGAAAGGCTGGCATGCATCTTGATAAAGCACCTTCAACTGCCTATGCCTTCAAGGAGGCTTGGGATAACTGGAGAGTGCAATGATCATCGGCAACAACCTTCACGTTGAAGAGTTCTTCGACAAGGCGACCTGGACCATCAGCTACTTGGTCATGGATGGCGAGACGCGGCAATGCGCGCTGATCGACAGCGTGCTGGATTACGACCCCAAGTCCGGGCGTACCTGCACAAGCTCGGCGGACAAGCTGATCGCCCGCGTCGAGGCGCTGGATGCCAAGGTTCAATGGATTCTGGATACCCATGTGCACGCCGACCATCTATCCGCGGCAGCCTACCTCAAGGCGCGGCTGGGCGGCAGCATCGCGATCGGTGCGCAGATCACCCAGGTTCAGAAAGTCTTTGGCACCCTGTTCAACGCCGAGCCGGGTTTTGCTCGTGACGGCAGCCAGTTCGACGTCCTGTTCGAAGATGAAGAAGGATTTCGCATCGGTAACCTGCATGCCCGCGCCCTGCACACCCCTGGACATACCCCGGCATGCATGAGCTACATGGTCGAGGATGCGGGCGAGACTGCCGTGTTCGTCGGCGACACCTTGTTCACCCCCGACTATGGCACCGCCCGTTGCGACTTCCCGGGCGCCAGCGCAAGAACCCTGTACAAGTCGATCCGTCGGCTGCTCGCCTTCCCGGACCAGACCCGGCTGTTCATGTGCCACGACTACCTGCCTGGTGGCCGTGAGCTGCGCTTCGTCACCACCGTGGCCGAGCAACGCGCCGACAACATCCATATTCATCAAGGGGTCAGCGAAGACAGCTTCGTGCAGATGCGCGAAGCCCGTGACAAGACCCTCGACATGCCCGTGCTGATCTTGCCGTCGGTGCAGATCAACATGCGCAGTGGGCAATTCCCCGAACCTGAAGAAAACGGTGTGAGCTACCTGAAGATCCCGCTGAACAAGCTGTAAGCCACGCCGTACCCATAACGAGATTTCCAAGGAACACCGCCATGCCTGCCCTGTCCCCTGCCGATTCCTCCCGTGCCGACCACCACAAGGTGGTGATCGTTGGCGCAGGTGCCGCCGGTATCGCCACCGCCTCCAGCCTGATCGCCCGTGATCCGTCGCTGGATATTGCCCTGATCGACCCTGCCGATGTGCACTACTACCAGCCAGGCTGGACCATGGTCGGTGCCGGTGTGTTCAAGGCGTCGAGTACCGCCCACACCATGGCCGCCACCCTGCCCCGCGATGTGCGCTGGATCAAGGCGCGGGTGGACGGCTTCGATCCCCAGGGCCAACTGGTGCTGCTCGAGGGTGGTCGCGCTGTCAGCTATGAACAGCTGGTGGTCTGCCCGGGTTTGAAGCTCGATTGGAATGCCATCGAAGGCTTGAGTGAGACCCTTGGGCGCAACGGTGTCACCTCCAACTACCGCTATGACCTGGCACCCTATACCTGGCAACTGGTGCAGGACCTCAAGCAGGGGCGCGCCCTTTTCACCCAGCCGCCGATGCCGATCAAGTGCGCCGGAGCGCCGCAGAAGGCGCTGTACCTGTCGTGTGACCACTGGCTGCGCAGCGGCCACCTGGGCAACGTGAGGGCCAGCTTCTTCAATGCCGGCGCGGTGCTGTTCGGTGTGCCGGACTATGTGCCGGCGCTGATGAGCTACATCGACAAGTACGGCGTCGACCTGAACTATCAGCATCGCCTGACGGCGGTGGATGGCGCGAACAAGCGTGCCACGTTCGTGCGCACCCTCCCCGATGGCACTACCGAGACCCGCGTCGAAGCCTTCGACATGCTGCATGTGGTTCCGCCCCAGGTGGCGCCTGATTTCATCCGCCAGAGCCCACTGGCTGACGCGGCGGGTTGGGTGGATGTCGATCCGCATACCTTGCGCCATCGCCAGTTTGGCAATATCCATGCTCTGGGCGACGTGGCCAACACCACCAACGCCAAGACCGCCGCCGCCGCCCGCAAGCAGGCACCGGTGGTGGCCAACAATGTGCTGGTGGCGCTTGGTCGGCTCGCGACCCTCACGCAATACGATGGCTATGGCTCCTGCCCGCTGACAGTGGAGCGTGGCAAGATCGTCCTGGCCGAGTTCACCTACGGCGGCAAGCTGGCACCGAGCTTCCCGCGTTGGCTGCTCGATGGCCGCAGGCCAACCCGCCTGGCTTGGCTGCTCAAGGCGCAGATCCTGCCGCCGCTGTACTGGAAAGCCATGCTCAAGGGCCGCGAGTGGCTGGCCCGGCCGCAACCCTTGGTGGTCGAGGCGCAACAGTGATCGAGCAACAACTGCTGGGCGCCGGGCTTGGCGCGATCATTGGCGCGGTGTTGGCGTTGACCGGCGCCGGTGGCGGTATCCTCGCGGTACCGCTGCTGGTGTTTGGCCTGGGGCTGAGCATGGTCGAGGCGGCCCCGATCGGCCTGCTGGCCGTGGGGTTGGCGGCGGCAGTCGGTGCAGTGCTCGGCCTGCGCCAGGGGCTGGTGCGCTACCGGGCGGCCCTGTTCATCGCGCTGATCGGGATTGCCTGCGCGCCGTTGGGCCTGATGCTCGCTCACCGTGTGCCCAACCTACCTTTGGCCTTGGTTTTCGCCGGGGTGTTGGTGTATGCCTGTTTGCGAATCTGGCGCAAGGCAGCACGAGAGCTGCGCGGCGAGTCACCTTGCGGCGAACGGGAGATCATGCCTTGCGTGCTCAACCCGTTGCAGGGGCGCTTGCGCTGGACTCTCCCCTGCGCCCGCGCGCTGGCGTTTACCGGAATATTGTCGGGGTTGCTGTCTGGCCTGCTGGGCGTCGGTGGCGGCTTCGTGATCATTCCGGCCTTGAACCGCTACACCAACCTGAACATGAAAAGCATCGTCGCCACTTCGCTGGCGGTGATCGCCCTGGTGTCCACTGGCAGTGTGGTCAGCGCCAGCGTGGCGGGCGTGATGCATTGGAGGGTCGGTGCACCGTTCGCTGCAGGGGCGGTGCTGGGTTTGCTGCTGGCGCGGCCATTGGCGAGCAAGCTGGCCGGTCCGCGCCTGCAGCAGCTGTTCGCCATGGTGGGCTGCGGCGCCGCCGTGCTGCTCGCCGGCAAGGCACTACTCGGCTAGCAATTCTTCCTGCTGGGCGGCGCACAGCGCCAGCAGGTAATCCCACACCACCCGCAAGCGCACCGACTTGTGCAGCTCGCGGCGGGTACAGATCCAGTAGCTGCGCTGGATGGTCTCGCTGGGCAGTACGCGTACCAGCTTCGGATCGTGTCGGGCCATGTAGTTGGGCAGCACGGCGATACCCAGCCCGGCCTGGGCGGCGTGCTGCTGGGCGATCACGCTGGTGCTTCTGAACACCACGTTGGGCGCGCGGCAGAAGCTGTTGAGGAACAGCAGTTCCTGACTGAACAGCAGGTCGTCGACGTAGCCGATCCAGTTGTGCCGGGCCAGATCTTCGCGGGTGTTGAGCGACGGCGCCTGATTCAGGTAGTCCTGGCTGGCGTACAGGGCCAGACGGTAGTCGGTGAGCTTGCGGGTGATCAGCAGGTCGGCGTTGGGCCGTTCCAGGTGAATGCTGATCTCGGCTTCGCGGTTGAGGATACTGACGAACCGCGGCACCGCCACCAGTTCCACCTCCAGCCCTGGGTAACGCTGGAACAGTGCCTTCATGCGCGGAGTGAAGAACATGATGCCGATGCCTTCGGTCACGCCAAGGCGGATCTTGCCCAGCGGCGTGATGGCCTGGGTGATTTCTTCCTGCGCAAGCAGGGCAACGTTCTCCATGGCTTCGGCGTGCTTGAGCAGGGCCTGGCCGGAGGGGGTGAGTTCATAGCCCTGGGCGTGCTGCACGAATAGCGCGGTGCCCAGGTGCTTCTCGATGCTCTCGATATGCCGGGCGACGGTGCTGTGGGTAGTGTTGAGGCGCTTGGCGGCGCTGAGCAGGCGGCCGCTACGCTGCAACTCGAGGAAAAACCGCAGATCGTTCCAGTCGAACATGCTGATCCCTTGGCTGTTCATTGGCGTCGATTCACTGTAGGAGCGGCTTTAGCCGCGATCATCCGCGCAGCGGATGCCAAGCACCGCGGAGGCTGCATCGCGGCTGAAGCCGCTCCTACAGGATTTGCGCCGATCATTACTCCGGCGCTGTGCTAAAACGCACAACGGCTGCGCGAAATCTCGTGTTTCCTCCGCGAAATTAATCAATAAGATGGATCGGGACAAGAATAATAATCAGGCGCGAGGTTGCACATGCCATCAGCCGATTCTGTCTACGACTATGTGGTCGTGGGGGCCGGTCCCGCCGGTTGCCTACTGGCCAATCGTTTGTCCGCCGACCCATCCTGCCGGGTGTTGCTGCTCGAGGCGGGCGGGCGTGACAACTATCCCTGGATTCATATCCCCGTCGGTTACCTTTACTGCATCGGCAATCCACGCACCGACTGGTGCATGAAGACCGAGGCCCAGCCTGGGCTGAACGGGCGTGCCCTGGGCTATCCGCGGGGCAAGGTGCTGGGTGGCTGTTCGTCCATCAACGGCATGATCTACATGCGCGGCCAGGCTGCCGACTACGACCTTTGGGCCGAGCAAGGCAACGAGGGCTGGGCATGGAAGGATGTGCTGCCGCTGTTCAAGGCCAGCGAGAGCCACTATGCCGGTGCCAGCGACAGCCATGGTGCCGACGGTGAATGGCGGGTCGAGCAGCAGCGCTACAGCTGGCCGATCCTCGATGCCTTTCGCGACGCGGCCGAACAAAGCGGCATCGCCAGGATCGACGACTTCAATACGGGCGACAACGCCGGCTGTGGATACTTTCAGGTCAACCAGCGCAATGGAGTGCGCTGGAACTCGGCCAAGGCGTTTCTCAGGCCCATCCTCAAGCGAGCAAACCTGACTGTGCTGACCGGCGTGCAGGTCGACCAGGTTGTGCTCGGCAACACACGCGCCCGGGCTGTAAGGGCACTGTGGCAAGGTGCATGGCATGAGTTCGCGGCACGCCGCGAGATTATTCTCTGCGCAGGTTCGGTCGGTTCGCCCGGCATCCTGCAGCGCTCGGGGATCGGCCCACGCAAACTGCTCGAAGGGTTGGGCATCGCCGTGCGCCACGACATGCCTGGCGTCGGCGGCAACCTGCAGGACCACCTGCAATTGCGCCTGATCTACCAGATCCAGAACACACGCACCCTTAACCAGATGGCCAACAGCTTGTGGGGTAAGCTGGGCATGGGCCTGCGCTATGCCTACGACCGCAGTGGCCCGCTGGCCATGGCGCCAAGCCAGCTGGGAGCCTTTGCCCGCTCGAGCCCCGAGCAGGCGACCGCCAACCTTCAGTATCACGTCCAGCCCTTGTCGCTGGAGCGCTTCGGCGAGCCGCTGCACCGGTTCCCGGCCTTCACCGCGTCGGTATGTAACCTGCGCCCGGCCAGTCGAGGTCGAATCGATATCCGCTCGGCGGACATGAACGCCGCGCCGCTGATCGACCCCAACTACCTCAGCACCCCTGAGGACCTGCGTGTGGCCGCTGACGCCATCCGCCTTACCCGGCGCATCGTCCAGGCCCCAGCCCTGGCCGCCTTCGAGCCCCGCGAGTACCTGCCCGGCCCTGCCCTGCAGAGCGAGGAAGCGTTGCACCAAGCCGCCGGTCAGATCGGTACCACCATCTTCCACCCGGTAGGTACCTGCCGCATGGGCAGCGGTGCGCTCGATGTTGTGGATAACCAGCTGCGCGTGCACGGCATTCCGGGCCTGCGTGTGGCGGATGCCTCGATCATGCCGCAGATAGTCTCCGGCAATACCTGTTCACCCACGTTGATGATTGCCGAAAAGGCGGCACAACTGATTCTCAAGGGAGCCAACACCCAGACCAACCTCAGCGACAGCAACGCGATACCGACGCCCTGACCCGGGTGTGTGCAACAGCGGCAGCGCGAGGTCAGCAGCTGCCGGCAGTGGAACAACAAGAATAATCACTGTGGCCCCAGGGCCGAGGACAGCAACGATGTCGGATTACATCCAGGAACAGGGCGCGGCGGCGAGCAGCCCCAGCCGCCGTGAGGAACGCAAGATCATTTTCGCGTCATCCCTCGGGACAGTGTTCGAGTGGTATGACTTCTTTCTTTATGGCGCCCTGGCGGCGGTGATCAGCAAGCAGTTCTTTGCAGGGGTCAACGACACCACGGCGTTCATCTTCGCCTTGATGGCCTTTGCTGCGGGCTTTCTGGTGCGCCCGTTCGGTGCCCTGGTGTTCGGGCGGCTCGGCGACATGATTGGGCGCAAATACACTTTCCTGGTCACCATCGTGCTGATGGGCCTGTCGACCTTCGCGGTGGGCCTGCTGCCCACGTACGCCAGCATTGGCATTGCCGCACCGATCATCCTGGTGGTGCTGCGCATGCTCCAGGGCCTGGCGCTGGGCGGCGAGTACGGCGGCGCGGCCACTTACGTGGCCGAACACGCGCCGCCCGGCAAGCGCGGTTTCCACACCGGCTTCATCCAGTCCACCGCCACACTCGGCCTGCTGTTGTCGCTGATCGTGGTCCTGGCCAGCCGCTACATCAGTGGTGATCAGTTCGAGACCTGGGGCTGGCGCCTGCCGTTCCTGCTGTCGATCGTGTTGCTGGCGATCTCCACCTGGATCCGCATGAGCATGCACGAGTCGCCGGCGTTCGTGAAAATGAAAGCCCAGGGCAAGATAAGCAAGTCGCCGATCCGCGAGTCGTTCACCTCTTGGCCGAACCTGAAGGTGGTCCTGACCGCGCTGTTCAGCATCAACGCCGGGCAAGCGGTGACCTTCTATACCGCACAGTTCTATGTGCTGTTCTTCATGACCCAGATGCTCAAGATGGACCCGGCCCAGGCCAATACCCTGTTGATCATCAGCGTGGTGATCGGCGCGCCGTTCTTCGTGTTCTTCGGCTGGCTGTCGGACCGCATCGGGCGCAAGCCAATCCTCATGGTCGGGCTGTTGCTGGCCACCGTGTGCTACTTCCCGATGTTCAAGGCGCTGAGCCATTACGCCAACCCGCAGATCGACGCCGCCAGCCGAGAAGCGCCCATCGTCGTCAGCGCCAACCCGCAGGGCTGCACCTTCCAGTTCGACCCGGTGGGCAAGGCCCGCTTCGACAGCCCCTGCGACAAGGTAAAGACCTTCCTGGTCAAACAGGGCCTGCCCTACAGCTCGGTCGAGGCTGCCGGCAGCGAAGTGCAGGTGAGTATCGGCGACAAGACCATCAACGGCTTCGACGAGGCGGCCATGCGCAGCGCCATCGAAGCGGCTGGCTATCCGGCCAAGGCGGACCCGGCGCATGTGAATCAGGTGATGGTGGTGGTGTTGATCGTTGCCATGATCCTGATCGCCACCATGACCTACGGGCCACTGGCGGCGGTAATGGTCGAACTGTTCCCGACGCGAATCCGCTATACCTCGATGTCCCTGCCCTACCACATCGGCAACGGCTGGTTCGGTGGGTTCCTGCCAACGGTATCGTTCGCGTTGGTGGTGTATACCGGGGATATCTTCTATGGGCTTTGGTACCCGGTGCTGATTACTGGGGTGAGCCTGGTGGTGGGGATCTTCTGCCTGAAAGAGACCAAGGACGTGGATATCGATAAGGTCTGAGGTGGCCGGGGCTGCTTTGCAGCCCTTTCGCCGGCAAGCCGGCTCCCACCCCACCGCGCAGTTTTCGAGATTACGCGTACCTGTGGGAGCTGGCTTGTCGTGGCGACGAACCGCAGCGAAAGGGCCGCCAAGCGGCCCCAGCCTGCGGCTTCACGGGCATAAAAAAACCGGCGTAAAAGCCGGTTTTTTTATAGCGCGAAAAAACTTATGCACGATTTTCGCAAAAACGTCATACATGGAAATAAACAGCTAATTCAATCACTTAGCATATCTTGACGATCATCCATGCAAAACTTGCTAACAAGTTATCCACAGATCGTCAGGCTGGCTGCTGCTCCGGGTTTTCCGCCAGCGGCGGCAGCGAACCCATGGCACGCTGGGTCGCTTCGTTCCAGGCCTGGGCGCGGTCGTTCAGCTCGGCGATGGCACGTGGGCCAGTGCCCACTGCATACATCGGTTCACCGATTACCACCTCGATGGTGCCCGGGCGCTTGCCCCAGCCTTCACGCGGCCAGAACTTGCCGGCGTTGTGGGCAATCGGCAGTACCGGCAGCCCGGCGTTGACCGCCAGGGCTGTACCGCCGCGGGAAAACTTGCCGATCTGGCCATGGGGCACGCGGGTGCCTTCGGGGAAGATCAGTACCCAGGTGCCCTGCTTGAGCAGCTCGTCGCCCTGGCTGGCCACCTGGCGCAGTGCCTCTTTGGGGTTCTTGCGATCGATGGCGATCGGCCGCAGCATGGCCATGGCCCAGCCGAAGAAGGGCACATACAGCAGTTCGCGCTTGAGCACCTGGCTCAGCGGCGAGAAATATGCGGAGAGCAGGAAGGTTTCCCAGGTGCTCTGGTGGTTCGACAGGATCACGCAAGGTACTTTCGGCACGTTCTCGGCACCGGTGATCTTGTAGTCGATGCCCAGGACCGTGCGCACCAAAAACAATGCGCAGCGGCACCAGTACACGTTGATGAACTTGTAGCGCTTGGGGAACGGCAGGAAGGGCGCGACGAAGAAGCTCAGCGAGCACCACAGTAGCGAACTGGTGCCCAACAGCAGGTAAAAAAGAAAGATTCTGATCGCCTGCAGGATCGACATAGTGGCATGTACCGTTGCGGGGCGTGCCCGCCTAATGAAAAGTGCGCCACTCCAGGCGCACTCATTTAAATAATTTCTCTGGCGATAGCCGCCAGATCGTCGAAAATCAGTGTAGTTTGCGGGACGCCTTTTTCCAGGGTCCTCTCGCCCTTGCCGGTTTTAACCAGCACGGGTTGTGCATCGACGGCCAGGGCCGCCTCCAGGTCACCTTTGCTGTCGCCAACGAACCACACGCCGGCCAGGGGCACCTGGTAATGCTCGGCAATCGCCAGCAGCATGCCGGGCTTGGGCTTGCGGCATTCGCAGCCTGCGTCCGGGCCGTGCGGGCAATGCACGATCAGGCCGACCTCGCCACCCTGCTCGGCCACCAGCGCGCGCAGGCGCGCATGCATGGCCTCGAGGGTTTCCGGCGAATAGTAGCCGCGGGCAATACCGGACTGGTTAGTGGCCACGGCCACTGTCCAGCCCGCCTTGCTCAACTGCGCGATAGCCTCGATCGAGCCGGGAATGGGGACCCACTCCTCCAGCGACTTGATATAGGCGTCGGAGTCGTGGTTGATCACTCCGTCTCGATCAAGAATCAGCAGTTTCAACGACTTACCCCAGCAGCGAGATATCGGCCACGCCCAGGAACAGGCCGCGCAGGCGGCTGAGCAGGGCATAACGGTTGGCGCGTACCTTGGCGTCCTCGGCGTTGACCATCACCGCCTCGAAGAAGGCGTCGACCGGGTCACGCAGGGCGGCCAGGCGGGCCAGGGCTTCGCTGTACTGGCGCGCGGCTGCCATCGGTTGCACGGCCTGGTCGGCCTGCTGGATGGCCGAGTACAGGGAGAACTCGTTGGCGTTGTCGAAGTACTTCGGCTCGACCTGGTCGGCGATGGCACCTTCGGCTTTACCCAGCAGGTTCGACACGCGCTTGTTCGCTGCCGCCAGGGCTTCGGCTTCCGGCAGTTTGCGGAAGGCCTGCACGGCCTGCACGCGCTGGTCGAAGTCCAGCGCCGAGCCCGGCTTCAGGGCACGCACCGACAGGTAGGTGGAGACGTCGATGCCTTCGTCCTCGTAGCGTGCGCGCAGGCGGTCGAAGATGAACTCCAGTACCTGCTCGGACAGGCCGGCGGCCTTGACCTTGGCACCGAACTGCTTGACCGCGAACTCGACCGCGACATTCAGGTCCAGGTCGAGCTGCTTCTCGATCAGGATACGCAGCACGCCCAGGGCGGCACGGCGCAGGGCGTATGGGTCCTTGCTGCCGGTGGGCAGCATGCCGATGCCGAAGATGCCGACCAGGGTGTCGAGCTTGTCGGCGATGGCCACGGCGGCACCGGTGAGGGTCTGCGGCAGCTCGGCGCCAGCGCCGCGCGGCATGTACTGCTCGTTCAGCGCCAGGGCGACGTCTTCCGGCTCGCCATCGTTGAGGGCGTAGTAGTAGCCGGCGATGCCTTGCATCTCCGGGAACTCACCGACCATTTCCGAGGCCAGGTCGCACTTGGACAGCAGGCCGGCACGACCAGCGTTGGCGGCGCTGCCACCGATGTACGGAGCAATGAAGGCGGCCAGCTTGGAGACGCGCTCGGCTTTTTCGAACACGGTACCCAGCTGAGCCTGGAACACTACGTTCTTCAGGCGCTCGTTGAAGCTTTCCAGGGGCTGCTTCTTGTCTTGCTTGAAGAAGAACTCGGCGTCGGTCAGGCGCGGGCGCACGACCTTCTCGTTGCCCTGCACGATCTGCTTGGGGTCGCGGCTCTCGACGTTGGCCACGGTGATGAAGCGCGGCAGCAGCTTGCCTTCGCTGTCCAGCAGGCAGAAGTACTTCTGGTTGTCCTGCATGGTGGTGATCAGCGCTTCCTGCGGCACCTCGAGGAAACGCTCCTCGAACGAGCACACCAGCGGCACCGGCCACTCGACCAGGGCGGTCACTTCGTCCAGCAGCGCCGGCGGCACGATGGCCGTGCCTTCCTGCTGCATGGCCAGCTCTGCGGTGCGCTTGCTGATCAGCTCCCGACGCTCGGCAAAGTCAGCCAGCACGTGGGCCTTGCGCAGGTCCTCGACGTAGTTGGCCGGGGTGGTGATGAGTACGTTTTCCGGGTGGTGGAAGCGGTGGCCACGGGATTCACGGCCGGCTTTCTGGGCCAGGATGGTGCAGTCGACGACCTGATCGCCCAGCAGCATCACCAGCCACTGGGTCGGGCGCACGAACTCTTCACGGCTGGCGCCCCAGTGCATGCGCTTGGGGATCGGCAGGTCGTTGAGTGAATCCTCGACGATGGTTGGCAGCAGGCTGGCAGTGGCCTTGCCCGGAATGTGCTGGGAGAAGCGCAGCTTCGGGCCGCTCTGGTCGATGTCCGACAGTTCGACGCCACACTTCTTGGCAAAGCCCAGGGCGGCCTGGGTTGGCTGGCCTTCGGCATTGAACGCGGCCTGCAGGGGCGGGCCGTCGATGTTGATGCTGCGGTCCGGCTGCTGCACGTCCAGCTGGCGGATCAGCACGGCCAGGCGGCGCGGTGCAGCGTAGACATGCTTGCCGGTGTAGTTCAGGCCGGCGGCCTGCAGGCCTTTCTCGATGCCGGCGAGGAAAGCGTCGCCCAGCGTGGCGAGGGCCTTGGGTGGCAGCTCTTCGGTGCCCAGTTCAACCAGGAAATCTTGAGCACTCATTGTGCAGCCTCCAGCTTAGCCAACACTTCGTCACGCAGTTCAGGGGTGGCCATCGGGAAGCCCAGGCGTGCGCGAGCTTGCAGATAGCTTTGCGCCACGTCCCGGGCCAGGGTACGTACGCGCAGGATGTAGCGCTGGCGCTCGGTCACCGAGATGGCGCGGCGGGCGTCCAGCAGGTTGAAGGTGTGCGAGGCCTTCAGGACCATTTCGTAGGTCGGCAGCGGCAGGTCCAGCTTGATCAGGCGGTTCGCTTCGCTTTCGTAGAAATCGAACAGTTCGAACAGCTTCTCGACGTTGGCGTGCTCGAAGTTGTAGGTCGACTGCTCCACTTCGTTCTGGTGGAACACGTCGCCATAGGTGACCTTGCCGAACGGGCCGTCGGCCCACACCAGGTCGTAGACCGAGTCCACGCCCTGGATGTACATGGCCAGGCGCTCCAGGCCGTAGGTGATTTCACCCGTGACCGGGTAGCACTCGATACCGCCGACTTGCTGGAAGTAAGTGAACTGAGTCACCTCCATGCCGTTCAGCCAGATTTCCCAGCCCAGGCCCCAGGCGCCGAGGGTTGGCGATTCCCAGTTGTCTTCGACGAAGCGAATGTCGTGAACCAGCGGGTCGATGCCGATGGCCTTCAGCGAGCCGAGGTACAGCTCCTGGAAGTTCGCCGGGTTTGGCTTGAGCACCACCTGGAACTGGTAGTAGTGCTGCAGGCGGTTGGGGTTTTCGCCATACCGCCCGTCGGCGGGGCGACGGCTGGGCTGCACGTAGGCGGCGTTCCAGGTCTCCGGGCCCACGGCGCGCAGGAAGGTAGCGGTGTGGAAAGTGCCGGCGCCTACTTCCATATCGTAGGGCTGAAGCACCACACAACCTTGAGCTGCCCAGTAGTTCTGCAGGGCGAGGATCAGGTCTTGGAAGGTACGCACGGCTGGCGTAGGCTGGCTCACGAAATTCACCTGTATCTGGGGATGCGGATGTAAAGAGCGGGAGTATACCCGATTCGCCTCGCCCTCTACGTTATTGGAGCCTTATGCCACGCTGCTTTTGGTGTTCCGACGATCCGTTGTACCAGGCCTATCACGACCACGAGTGGGGAACGCCGCAGCGCGACCCGGCGTTGCTCTTCGAGATGCTTTTGCTCGAAGGGTTCCAGGCGGGCTTGTCGTGGATCACGGTATTGAAGAAGCGCGAGCGCTATCGCCAGGTGCTGGAAGGTTTCGACCCGGTGAAACTGGCGCGTATGAGCGACGAACGCATCGAAGAGCTGATGCAGGATGTTGGCATCATCCGCAACCGCCTCAAGCTCAAGGCCGTGCGCCGCAACGCCCAGGCATGGCTGGCTGTGGATAACCCCGCCGAGTGGCTATGGTCGTTCGTCGGCGGCGCGCCGAAGATCAACCATTTCCAAGGCCGTGGCGACGTGCCGGCGGTCACCGACGAGGCCAAGGCGATGAGCAAGGCCTTGCAGAAGGCTGGCTTCACTTTCGTCGGGCCGACCATCTGCTACGCCTTCATGCAGGCTACCGGCATGGTCATGGACCACACCACCGACTGCGATCGCTACGCCGCGCTGGTGCGCTGACGGGGTACAATGCGCGCCTTGCTGAAATAAGGAATTCGCCTGTGGAAAAGTTCAAGGGCGCCCTGATGGTCGGGGTGCTGCGCCTGTTTGCCAAGCTGCCCTGGGGCGCCGTGCAGCGCGTCGGCGCCGGTATCGGATGGCTGATGTGGAAAATCCCCAACGGCTCGCGCAATGTCGTGCGCATCAACCTGGCCAAATGCTTCCCGGAGATGGACCCGGCCGAGCGTGAGCAACTGGTCGGTCGCGCGCTCAAGGACATCGGCAAGTCGTTCGTCGAGAGCGCCTGCGCCTGGATCTGGCCGCCGCAGCGCTCGCTCGACCTGGTCAAGGAAGTGCACGGCCTGGAAGTGTTGGAGCAGGCCCTGGCCTCGGGCAAGGGCGTGGTCGGCATCACCAGCCACCTGGGCAACTGGGAAGTGCTCAACCACTTCTATTGTAACCAGTGCAAACCGATCATCTTCTACCGGCCGCCCAAGCTCAAAGCGGTGGATGACCTGCTGCGTGAACAGCGTGTGCAGATGGGCAACCGCGTGGCGCCTTCGACCAAGGAAGGCATCCTCAGCGTGATAAAGGAAGTGCGCCGAGGTGGCCAGGTGGGCATTCCCGCCGACCCGGAGCCGGCCGAGTCCGCCGGGGTGTTCGTGCCGTTCCTGGGGACCCAGGCGCTGACCAGCAAGTTCGTGCCGAACATGCTGGCGGGTGGCAAGGCGGTGGGGGTATTCCTGCACGCCCTGCGCCTGCCCGATGGTTCGGGCTTCAAGGTGTTCCTGGAAGCGGCGCCAGAGGCCATGTACAGCACCGATGTGAATGAATCGGCGGCAGCCATGAGCAAGGTGGTCGAGCGTTATGTGCGCGAGTACCCGAGCCAGTACATGTGGAGCATGAAGCGCTTCAAGAAGCGCCCGGCTGGCGAGCCGCGCTGGTACTGAGATTTCAGGGGGGCGCTTTGCGCCCCTTTCGCCGGCAAGCCAGCTCCCACCTTGACCGTGCCGGCCCGAGCTCATGCTTTCGGCTTAGACAAGCTCTGGCTTGTACAAGGCCCATGGGCTTGCTCGGCCCCGTGGGAGCTGGCTTGCCGGCGATGGGCTGCAAAGCAGCCCCGACAATCTCAGACCTTGTTCAGCTTCTTCAAGAACACCGTCATCTCTTTTTCGGCCTGCTTGTCCCCATGGGCCTGCGCTGCCTCGATCCCCTCCTCCCAGGCCTTGCGCGCGCCAGCCAGATCTCCGCTGAGCTGATACGCCTTGCCCAGCAGCTTCCACGCCGCCGAGTACTTGGGGTCCTGCTTCACGCAGCTGGCCAGGTGCACCGCCGCCTCAGCGCCATTGCCCTCGTCCAGCCAAGCCTTGCCCAGGCCAAAGCGCAGCAGCGGGTTATCCACACCTTTGGCCAGCATCTTCTCCAGCGATTCACGCATGCCCTTCCCTCCTAGAAGAAACTCAAGCCCACGTGGAACAGCTTCTCCACGTCCCGAATATGCTTTTTATCCACAACGAACAGGATCACATGGTCGCCCGACTCGATCACCGTGTCGTCGTGGGCGATCATCACTTCGTCCTCGCGGATGATTGCGCCGATGGTGGTACCCGGCGGCAGGTTGATGTCCTCGATGGCCTTGCCCACTACCTTGCTCGACTTCGAATCGCCATGGGCCACGGCTTCGATGGCCTCGGCCGCGCCGCGGCGCAGCGAGTGCACGCTGACGATATCGCCACGGCGCACGTGGGCCAGCAGAGTACCGATGGTGGCCAGCTGCGGGCTGATGGCGATGTCGATATCGCCGCCCTGCACCAGGTCGACATAGGCTGGGTTGTTGATGATGGTCATTACCTTGCGTGCACCCAGGCGCTTGGCCAGCAGCGACGCCATGATGTTGGCCTCGTCGTCGTTGGTCAGGGCCAGGAAGATGTCGGCGTCGGCGATGTTCTCTTCGAGCATCAGGTCCTTGTCCGAGGCGCTGCCTTGCAGCACCACGGTGCTCTCCAGGGTGTCGGAGAGCTGGCGACAGCGGGCCGGGTTCATCTCGATGATCTTCACCTGGTAGCGGCTCTCGATGGCCTCGGCCAGGCGTTCGCCGATCTGCCCGCCACCGGCGATGACCACGCGCTTGTTGCTCTCGTCGATGCGCCGCAACTCACCCATCACCGCGCGAATGTCCTTTTTCGCGGCGATGAAGAACACTTCGTCGTCGGCTTCGATCACCGTGTCGCCCTGTGGGGTGATCGGCCGGTCGCGGCGGAAGATCGCCGCCACGCGGGTGTCGACGTTGGGCATGTGGGCGCGGATCTGGCGCAGTTGCTGACCCACCAGCGGCCCGCCGTAGTAAGCCCGGACTGCCACTAGCTGGGCCTTGCCCTCGGCGAAGTCGATCACCTGCAGGGAGCCGGGGTGTTCGATCAGGCGCTTGATGTAGTTGGTCACCACCTGCTCGGGGCTGATCAGCACATCCACCGGAATATGGTCGTTGTCGAACAGTTCTTCGCGGGTCAGGTAGGCCGACTCCCGCACCCGGGCGATCTTGGTCGGGGTGTGGAAGAGCGAGTACGCCACCTGGCAGGCGACCATGTTGGTCTCGTCGCTGTTGGTCACCGCCACCAGCATGTCGGCGTCGTCGGCGCCGGCCTGGCGCAGCACCGTCGGCAGAGAGGCGCGGCCTTGCACGGTGCGGATGTCGAGGCGGTCGCCGAGGTCGCGCAGGCGCTCGCCATCGGTATCGACCACGGTGATGTCATTGGCTTCGCTGGCCAGGTGTTCCGCCAGCGTGCCGCCCACCTGCCCTGCGCCGAGGATGATGATCTTCATCCACTACTCCCTACATTCTTGTGCTTACCGCGAGGCGGCGATCTTGATCAGCTTGGCATAGTAGAAGCCGTCGTGGCCGCCTTCCTGGGCCAGCAGCTGGCGCCCGTGGGGCTGGCGCAGACCGGCCTCGGTCGCCAGGTCCAGCTCGCGGGCACCGGGGGTGCGGGCGAGGAAGGCGTCGACCACTTCGGTGTTCTCGGTCGGCAGGCTCGAGCAGGTGGCGTACAGCAGCATGCCGCCCACTTCCAGGGTCGGCCACAGGGCGTCGAGCAGCTCGCCTTGCAGCGCGGCCAGGGCCGGGATGTCGTCGGCCTGGCGGGTCAGCTTGATATCCGGGTGGCGGCGGATCACGCCAGTGGCCGAGCAGGGGGCGTCGAGCAGGATGCGCTGGAAGGGTTTGCCGTCCCACCAGCTGGCGGTGTCGCGGGCGTCGCAGGCGATCAACTCGGCGTCGAGCTTTAGGCGGTCGAGGTTCTCGCGCACGCGGGTCAGGCGCTTGGCCTCGAGGTCGATGGCGACCATGTGCGCCAAGCCCGGTTCGGCTTCAAGCAGGTGGCAGGTCTTGCCGCCAGGGGCGCAACACGCGTCGAGCACACGCTGGCCGGGGGCCAATTCCAGCAGGTCGGCGGACAGCTGCGCGGCTTCGTCCTGCACGCTGACCCAACCCTCGGCGAAGCCCGGCAGGCCGCGCACGTCGCAGGCTTCGGCCAGCACGATGCCGTCACGGCTGTACTGGCAGGCGCTGGCGCTGATGCCGGCCTCGTCCAGCAGCGCGAGGTAAGCGTCGCGGCTGTGATGGCGGCGGTTGATGCGCAGGATCATCGGCGGGTGGGCGTTGTTGGCGGCGCAGATGGCTTCCCACTGCTCAGGCCAGAAGGCCTTGAGCGACTTCTGCAGCCAGCGCGGGTGGGCAGTGCGCACCACCGGGTCGCGCTCCATGTCGGCCAACAGCGCCTCCCCTTCACGCTGGGCGCGGCGCAGCACGGCGTTGAGCAGGCCCTTTGCCCAAGGCTTCTTCAGCTTGTCGGCACACCCGACGGTTTCGCCGATGGCGGCGTGGGCCGGGATGCGGGTGTAGAACAGCTGGTACAGGCCGACCAGCAGCAGCGCCTGCACATCGGCGTCGGCGGCCTTGAAGGGTTTCTGCAACAGCTGCGCGGCCAGCAGGTCCAGGCGCGGCTGCCAGCGGGCGGTGCCGAAGGCCAGGTCCTGGGTCAGGCCACGGTCGCGTTCTTCGACCTTGTCCAGTTGCGCCGGCAGCGAGCTGTTCAGCGAAGCCTTGCCGCTGAGCACGGCGGCAAGGGCACGGGCGGCAGCCAGGCGTGGGTTCATTGGCCGAGCACCTTGCCGCTGGCGAACTTCTCGCGGCGGCTGTTGAACAGGTCGGCGAAGTTGAGTGCCTTGCCACCCGGCAGTTGCAGGCGGGTCAGGCTCAGGGCCTGGTCACCGCAGGCGACCACCAGACCATCTTTGCTAGATGACAGGATTTCGCCGGGGGCGCCCTGGGCTGTGGACAAGTTGGCGGCCAGTACCTTCACGCTTTCGCCATCCAGAGTGCTGTGGCACACCGGCCAGGGGTTGAAGGCACGGATCAGGCGCTCAAGCTCAACGGCCGGACGGTTCCAGTCGATGCGCGCCTCGTCCTTGTTCAGCTTGTGGGCGTAAGTGGCCAGGGCGTCGTCCTGTACTTCACCTTGCAGGCTGCCATCGGCCAGGCCGGCGATGGCCTGCACCACGGCGCCCGGGCCCATGGTGGCGAGGCGGTCGTGCAGGGTACCGCCGGTGTCCTCGGCACTGATCGGGGTGACCACCTTGAGCAGCATCGGGCCGGTATCCAGGCCCGCTTCCATGCGCATCACGGTCACGCCGCTCTCGGCGTCACCGGCTTCAACGGCGCGCTGGATCGGCGCGGCGCCGCGCCAGCGCGGCAGCAGCGAGGCGTGGCTGTTGATGCAGCCCAGGCGTGGGATATCCAGCACAGCTTGCGGCAGGATCAGGCCGTAGGCGACCACCACCATCAGGTCCGGCTTGAGCGCGGCGAGTTCGGCCTGGGCGTCGGCGTTGCGCAGGGTCTGCGGTTGGTACACCGGGATATCGTGGGCCACGGCCAGCGCCTTGACCGCGCTCGGCATCAGCTTCTGGCCACGCCCGGCCGGGCGGTCGGGCTGGGTGTAGACGGCCACGATCTCGTACGGGCTGTCGAGCAAAGCCTTGAGGTGTTCGGCGGCAAACTCTGGAGTGCCTGCGAAGACGATGCGCATGGAGTTCTCGCTTCTTGAAAAAGAAAAAGGCTTGCCGGAGCAAGCCTTCTGGAAGGTGGGGATCAGGCTTGCTGGCGGTGCTGCTTTTCCAGCTTCTTCTTGATCCGGTCACGTTTGAGCTGCGACAGGTAGTCGACGAACAGCTTGCCGTTGAGGTGATCGAACTCGTGCTGCACGCACACCGCCAACAGGCCCTCGCATTCCAGCTCGTACGGCTTGCCGTCGCGGTCCTGGGCCTTGACCCGGACGCGCAGCGGGCGGTCGACGTTCTCGTAGAAGCCCGGCACCGACAGGCAGCCTTCCTGGTACTGGCCCATGTCGTGGGTCAGCTCTTCGACGCTGGGGTTGATGAAGACCCGCGGTTCGCTGCGGTCTTCGCTCAGGTCCATCACCACCACTTGCTGGTGCACGTTGACCTGGGTCGCCGCCAGGCCGATGCCCGGGGCTTCGTACATGGTTTCGAACATGTCGTCGATCAGCTGGCGCAAGGCGTCGTCAAACACCGTTACCGGTTTGGCAATGGTACGCAGGCGCGGATCGGGGAATTCGAGAATGTTCAAAATGGCCATGGCGGTCAGGCAGTCACTGTGCGGTCGGTTGAAAACTGAGCACACATAATAAAGGGAAAAGGTGGACAAGGCACCTGTGAAAGCTCGGCTAGGGTCTTTATGGGCTTTATAGCTGCCATTTAATGGACAGCTTTTCAAAGTATTACCCACAAAGTTATCCACAGGCTGTGCCACGCCGATGGCCCCCTGTCGATCAAGGAGGATCACCTATGAACACTCTCCGTTCGTCGCCTTGCTCGCCTGCCGAACTGGAGGCGCGGCTGCGTCTGCATCGCCTCCCCGACATCGGCCTGCGCCGCTTTCTTACCCTGATCGAAGCCTTTGGCAATGCCTCATCGGCACTCAGTGCGCCGGCTAGTGCCTGGCGTGCGCTGGGGTTGCCAGCCGCCAGTATCGACGCCCGTCGCAGCCCTGAGGTGCGCGACGGCGCGTTGGCTGCGATGGCCTGGTTAGAGCGTCCTGGCCAGCATTTGCTGATGTGGGACGGGTCTGGCTACCCCGCATTGCTGAGTGAAATCGACGACCCGCCACCCCTGCTGTTCGTCGCCGGTGACCCCGCTTTGCTGGAGCACCCGCAGCTGGCGATTGTGGGTAGCAGGCGTGCTTCACCACCGGCGCTGGATACCGCGGCTGCGTTCTCGCGTTGCCTGGCGCAAGCCGGATTCACCATCACCAGCGGGCTGGCGCTGGGCGTTGACGGTGCCGCTCATCGGGCCGCGCTGAAAGCCGGGGGGCAGACCATTGGGGTGCTCGGCACGGGGTTGCAAAAACTTTATCCACAGCGCCACCGTGACCTTGCCCGGGCGATGCTCGACAGCGGCAGCGCGCTGGTTTCCGAGTACCCGCTGGATGCCGGGCCGCTGGCCGGTAACTTCCCCAGGCGCAACCGCATCATCAGCGGGCTGTCGCTCGGCGTGCTGGTGGTCGAGGCGAGTATCGCCAGCGGCTCATTGATCACCGCGCGCCTTGCCGCAGAGCAAGGGCGCGAGGTGTATGCCATTCCGGGTTCGATCCACCACCCCGGCGCCAAGGGCTGCCACCAGCTGATTCGCGACGGCGCGCTGTTGGTGGAAAGCGTGGAGCAGATCCTCAACAGCCTGCGCGGTTGGCAGAACTTGCCGGGCGCGCCTGTGGGCAAAGCCGACCATCCCCTGCTCGCCTTGCTCCACGCCGCACCCCACACCAGCGAGGGCCTGGCGCACAGCAGCGGACAGCCGTTGGCCCAGGTGCTGGCCAGCCTGACCGAGTTGGAGCTCGAGGGCCGGGTCAGCAATGAAGCCGGGCGTTGGTTTGCCCGTTCCGGCTAAGTACACTGCGCACACGGCGTTTATGCGGAGAGACGGAAATGGTGAGCAGTTGGCGTGTGCAACAAGCCGCGCGTGAGGTGAAGGCGGGTGCGGTGATCGCCTATCCGACGGAAGCGGTCTGGGGCCTGGGCTGCGACCCGTGGAACGAGGACGCGGTGTATCGCCTGCTGGCGCTCAAGTCGCGGCCTGTGGATAAAGGCCTGATCCTGGTCGCCGACAGCATCCACCAGTTCGACTTCCTGTTCGAAGACTTCCCCCAAGACTGGATCGACCGCATGGCCGCCACCTGGCCGGGGCCGAACACTTGGCTGGTGCCGCACCAGGACCTGCTGCCCGAGTGGGTGACCGGGCAGCATGACAGCGTGGCATTGCGGGTCAGCGATCACCCACAGGTGCGTGAGCTGTGCGCGTTGGTCGGGCCGTTGATTTCCACGTCCTGCAACCCGGCCGGGCGTCCGGCGGCCAAGAGCCGGTTGCGGGTGGAGCAGTATTTCCACAAGCAGCTGGACATGGTGCTGGGTGGGGCGTTGGGGGGGCGGAAGAATCCGAGTGTGATTCGGGATTTGGCGACCGGCGAGGTTGTGCGCCCGGGGTGACTCTCTGTTCTGACCGACCAAAAAAAACCGCCATGTTGGCGGTTTTTTGATGCAGAAGAGGGTTTCAGCCCTGTCGCCTGGGTAGAGTTCTGCACTCTTTGCCAGACCATGTGGACTGATTGCTATGCCTGCACGGCCACCTCGTCAATAAACGGCATGCCTCATGCAAAACGCTGTAAAAGATTGCTTAGACCGGCTCCTGTTCAGAAACCGCGCAGATTCTCCTGATTATCTCTCAAATGGTTGCCCAGTAATCCAATTGGGAAACGTCCTACTACCCCCGTCCTAAGCCACCACCTTCACTACAGGAACCCCTACCTCTAGCTTGCTCGCCCGTGCGTCACAAATCGGCGGGAGCATCTAGAACAATGCCGCTATTCGAGAATGCCGAGTACCTGATAAGGGGGAATCTGGAGCAGCTAGCGTCCAATCATCGGGTCAGGGCGGTGGAAATAGGCAGATTTACCGCGGATCAGTTCGAAGCGATCAACAGGCAGAAAGCAGGGCAGGATTTACCCCAGCTTGAGGATCCGGGCATCGTCTTCATTGGCAGTCATGCCTACAGAAGTCGGGTGATACGCGACGGATACACCATTGATGACATGGTTCTGCAGATCAAGGCAGCGCTGGCAGCGACATCGGTCTGGAAGAGTGCCACGCACATGACTGCCCTTCGCAGCACGATTGGCCGAAATGATGGCTATGGCAATGAAATCTATGATGAGGCGATTTTTGAACTGACGGCCCGCAAGCCCAAGGCGGAGCTCTATTCCATCGTGCCCAAAGGGGATAGAAACAAGCCCAAAAAATAATGGCCGCTTAAGCGGCCAAAGGGTAAGGATGCGCTCGCCCGGATAACTTGAAACTCAACCGGCGCACCAGCACAACCTCAGGGAGAAAGGCTACGCCTCAGAGCCGGCACGGTCAAGCGAGGCCCTACCCCTCGCGTGTCGCTCCCACAGGGATTCTCTTCACCCTCAGGACTTTCTGATTTTTCCTCCCAAGGCTGCCCATTTCGAATTCAGAGAAATATCCTACGCAGCCTGTCGACCGCCATTACCTTCTCAGTGGGAACGCTTGCCTCTAGGCTCCAGACCGTCGCCGAATAACTTGGCGATCGGGTGTGGTAGCCCGGGTATTCGATTCCCCATGTCAGTCCATGGCGGCTGTGCGTGGGAGGCTTTCGAGCCTGCCTGGTTTGGGAATCGCCCGGGTCTACCACCTCGCGTACAGTCGCCACCCAATTCGCGTGGTAGCGGGGCCGGTGGTTTTTTAAGGAGCGAATTCCCATGACTAGAAAGCTTGTTCCCGATCCACCACTCCCAAATACCACAACCCACCCCTTCGGCCGCTGCGACGCCGGCCACCCTCCACTCTTCACCGTAAACCCCAATATCGAAGCCCACGATGCCCTGGTGCACGTAGCGCTTTACCTGCGCTGCGCCTACGACACTGGCATCAAGGCACTCGACCACCTGCGCGACGAGGGGCGTGGCATGTACTGGTCGAGCCTGCATTCGCTGGAAATGGCGGAGGGGTTGGTGGAGGCGATGCTTGAGGGCATTGAGTCAGCGTCTGTAGCCGAAAGGCCCGCTGGCTGAACTGACGCCATCGCCGGCAAGCCGGCTCCCACAGGTACAGCGTCATCCAGGAGGTTTGCGCGGTCCCTGTGGGAGCTGGCTTGCCAGCGAATGGGCCGCAGAGCGGCCCCAGGATTTCAAGGCAGCAGAACAGTCGAGCCCACCGTCCGCCGCGCCGACAACTCACTCTGCGCCTTGGCCGCCTCACTCAACGGATACCGCTGCTGGATATCCACCACCAACTTGCCACTGGCGATCATCGCGAACAGGTCATCCGCCATGGCCTGGGTGTTCTCGGCGTTGTTGGCATAGCTCGCCAGCGTCGGCCGAGTGACATACAGCGACCCCTTCTGCGACAAAATCCCCAGGTTCACCCCGGTCACCGCGCCGGACGCATTGCCGAAGCTGACCATCAACCCACGCGGCTTCAGGCAATCCAGTGAAGTCAGCCAGGTATCCGCCCCCACGCCGTCATACACCACCGCGCACTTTTGACCGTCGGTCAGCTCCAGCACGCGTTTAGCCACATCTTCGTGGCTGTAGTCGATGGTCGCCCAGGCCCCGAGTGCCTTGGCCCGCTCGGCTTTCTGGGGAGAGCTGACAGTACCAATCAGCTTCGCCCCCAGTGCCTTGGCCCACTGACAAGCCAGCGATCCGACGCCACCGGCAGCAGCATGGAACAGCACGAAATCCCCCGGCTGCACGGCATAGGTCTGCTTGAGCAGGTACTGCGTGGTCAGCCCCTTGAGCATCACCGCCGCCGCCTGCTCGAAGCTGATCGCATCCGGCAGCTTGACCAGGTTGGCCTCCGGCAGTGTATGCACCTCGCTGTAGGCCCCTAGCGGCCCACCGGCATAGGCCACGCGGTCGCCGACCTTGATCCGGCTGACGCCCTCGCCCACCGCCTCGACTACCCCGGCGCCTTCGGTACCCAGTCCGGAAGGCAGCGACGGCGGCGCATACAGCCCGCCTCGGAAATAGGTGTCGATGAAGTTCAGGCCGATCGCATGGTTACGCACCCGCACGTGCTGCGGGCCGGGGGGGGCCGGGTCGAACTCCACCAGTTGCAGGACTTCCGGGCCGCCATGCTGGCTGAACTGGATACGCTTGGCCATCACACACTCCTGTCGTCGAGGGTCGCAAAGGCCTTCTATCGGACGCCTTTGCTTGATCGCCGTCAACTGCGGCGCGAGGTTTGCCGGTGGTATGCTACGCGGCGAATTTTCCCCGCTCCCTCCAGGTGACCCGATGACCAGCCGCACCGAGGCCGTGAAAGCCTACCTGCTCGACCTGCAAGACCGCATCTGCACTGCCCTCGAGAATGAAGACGGCGGCGCCCGCTTCGTCGAGGATGCCTGGGTGCGTGATGCCGGCGGCGGCGGTCGCACGCGGGTGATCGGCGATGGCAAGGTGATCGAGAAAGGCGGCGTGAACTTCTCCCACGTGTTCGGCAGCGGCTTGCCGCCGTCGGCCAGTGCCCACCGCCCGGAGCTGGCGGGCCGTGGCTTCGAGGCGCTGGGCGTGTCGCTGGTGATCCATCCGCACAACCCGCATGTGCCGACTTCCCACGCCAACGTGCGGTTCTTCATCGCCGAAAAAGAGGGCGAAGAGGCGGTGTGGTGGTTCGGCGGCGGCTTCGACCTGACCCCCTACTACGGCAATGAAGAAGACTGCGTGCACTGGCACCGCGTGGCCGAGCAGGCCTGCGCGCCGTTCGGCGCCGACGTGTACCCGCGTTACAAGGCCTGGTGCGACCGCTACTTCCACCTCAAGCACCGTGGCGAGCCACGGGGTATCGGCGGCCTGTTCTTCGATGACCTGAACGAGTGGGACTTCGACACCTGCTTCGCCTTCATCCGCGCCATTGGTGACGCCTATGTCGACGCCTACCTGCCGATCGTGCAGCGCCGCAAGGGCACCCCGTATACCCTCGCCCAGCGCGAATTCCAGGAGTACCGCCGTGGCCGCTACGTCGAGTTCAACCTGGTCTACGACCGTGGCACCTTGTTCGGCCTGCAGTCCGGTGGCCGCACCGAATCGATCCTGATGTCGCTGCCACCGCAGGTGCGCTGGGGTTACGATTGGAAGGCCGAGCCCGGCAGCGAGGAAGCGCGGCTGACCGAGTATTTCTTGCAGGACCGTGACTGGCTCGCCCGCTAAGCCTGTGGATAACCGAGGATCCCCCATGGACCAGTACGTTGTTTTCGGTAACCCCATCGGCCACAGCAAATCGCCGTTGATCCACCGCCTGTTCGCCGACCAGACCGGCGAGGACCTGGAGTACGCCACCCTGCTGGCGCCGCTGGACGAATTCAGCGACTGCGCCCGTGGCTTCTTCAAGCAAGGCAGCGGCGCCAACGTTACCGTACCGTTCAAGGAGGAGGCCTACCGCCTGTGCGACAGTCTCACCCCACGCGCCAAGCGTGCCGGCGCGGTGAACACCTTGAGCAAGCTGGCCGACGGCACCTTGCAAGGCGACAACACCGACGGTGCTGGGCTGGTGCGTGACCTCACCGTCAACGCCGGGGTCGAGCTGGCCGGCAAGCGCATCCTCATCCTCGGTGCCGGTGGCGCGGTGCGCGGCGTGCTGGAGCCGATCCTGGCACACAAGCCGCAATCGCTGGTGATTGCCAACCGCACGGTGGAGAAAGCCGAGCAGTTGGCCCGTGAGTTCGATGAGCTGGGGCCGGTGGTGGCCAGCGGTTTTGCCTGGTTGCAGGAGCCGGTGGACGTGATCATCAACGCCACTTCGGCGAGCTTGTCCGGCGAGCTGCCGCCGATTGCCGACAGCCTGGTCGAGGCGGGGCGTACCGTTTGCTACGACATGATGTATGGCAAGGAGCCGACGCCGTTCTGCCAGTGGGCCAGCAAGCTGGGTGCGGCCAAGGTACTGGATGGGCTGGGGATGCTGGCGGAGCAGGCCGCCGAGGCGTTCTTCATCTGGCGTGGGGTTCGGCCTGAGACCGGGCCGGTGCTGGATGAGCTGCGCCGGCAGTTGGCCCGCGGCTGAGTTCGAGATTTTGGGGCCGCTTTGCGGCCCTTTCGCTGGCAAGCCAGCTCCCACAGGTACCGCCTAGTCTTGAGTAAAGCGCGGTCTATGTGGGAGCTGGCTTGTCGTGGCGACGAACCGCAGCGAAAGGACTGCAAAGCAGCCCCAGGATTTCAAAGCTCATTCCTCAAATCGAATGGGACACAGTTCAACCCCCTCCAGCTTCTGCAACTCCTCCATCACCTGCGGCCTTGCCCGCTGCAACGTCAGGCTTCCGCCACTGCGCATCAACCGCCGCGCCTCGCGGTGCAACATATCCACACCCGAATAATCGATGAAGTTCACCTGCCGAGCATCGATCACCACGTGTGGCCCTTGGCAGCGCTGAAGGCGCACCTGCAGGTAATGCGCCGCGCCGAAGAAGATCGACCCCCCCACCCGCAACACATCCGCCTCTCCTTCCCGGCTCTGCTGCACCCGTGGCCGCGACGTGCGCTTGAGGTAGAAGAACAGCGACGCCAGCACCCCGGCATAGATCGCCGTCTGCAACTCCAGCAGCAGCGTCGCGGCGGCGGTCAACAGCATGACCAGGAACTCCGAGCGGCTGACCCGAAACAGCGCGCGAATGCCGCGATGGTCCACCAGCCCCCAGCAGATCAGCAGGATGCTCCCCGCCATCGCCGGGATCGGCAGGTGGGCGATCAGTCCGGCACCGGTCACCGCGAACAGCGCCACCCACAGCGCCGAGAACACCCCGGCCAGTGGCGACCGCGCACCTGCGTCGTAACTGAGGCCCGAGCGAGTGAAGGAACCTGCGGACAGGTAGCCGGAGAAAAATGCGCCGCCGATGTTCGACAATCCTTGTGCGCGGATTTCCTGGTCAGGGTCGATCAGTTGCTCCGAACGTGCCGACAACGAGCGGGCAATCGACAGGCTGGTGACCAGCCCCAGCATGCCTACCGCCACGGCGCTTGGCAGCAGGCGCAGCATCAGCTCCACATCCAGCAGAGGCAGCGGGCTGAAGGGCGGGAGCTGCCCGATGAACGCAGCCACCCTGGGCACATGGCCGAAAACGCCGGGTAATAGCCAGGCCACCAGGCTGACCAGCAGCAGGCTTATCAACAGGCTTGGCCAGCGCGGGCGCCAAAGTTTCAACGCGATACCGAACACCAGTGTGGCCAGGCCCAGGGCCAGAGACGGCAGGTCCACTTCGCCGACATGGCCGGCCAGATCCTGCACGGTCTTCAACGCCGTGGCCTGGCTCGGCAGGTCCATCCCCAGCAGGTTCGGTAACTGCCCAAGGGCGATGACGATGGCGGCGCCGAGGGTAAAGCCCAGCACCACCGAGTGGGAAACGAAATTGACCAGCGCACCGAAGCGCAACAGCCCCAGCAGCAACTGGAAGATGCCGCCGAGGAAGGTCAGCAGCAGTACCAAGGTTACATAGTCGGCGCTGCCGGCCACGGCCAGGGGGCTGATGCTGGCGTAGAGGACGATGGAGATGGCGGCCGTGGGCCCGCAGATCAGGTGCCAGGACGAGCCCCACAGGCAGGCGATCAGCACTGGGACGATGGCGGCGTACAGGCCGTACTCGGCGGGCAGGCCGGCGATCAGGGCGTAGGCGATGGACTGCGGCAGGGCGAGGATGGCGCCGCTCAGGCCCACCAGCAGGTCCTGGCGCAGGCTGCGGCCCGATTGACGGGGCAGCCAGGTGAGGAAGGGCAGCAGGTGGGTCAGGCGGGGCATGGGGCAAACTCGCTTAGGATCCGATCTTGTGTTGGCCTTGCTGGCCTCATCGCCGGCAAGCCGGCTCCCACAGTGATACCACAAGCCTCAAGACTGTCGCTGGGAGCTGGCTTGCCAGCGATGAGGCCGGAACTGGCTGCAAGGCTCTAGAGTCTGCCTGTTACGGCCTCTTGGGCGCTGCCCCCGGCTTTTGTGGTCACTCCAGCCAACCACCCTTCCAGCACCTGCGGATGGGCCTTCACCCAACTCCTGGCCGCCTCATCGAAGCTCACCTTCTTGTCCACAACCTCGGCCATGATGCTGTTCTCCATCTCCAGCGAGAACTTCAAGTTCCCCAGCAGCTTCGCCGCATTCGGGCAGGCTTGTGGATAACCTTTGCGGGTCAGGGTGTAGACATCGCCCTTGCTGCCGAACCATTTCTCCCCGCCCGTGAGGTAATGCATCTTAAGCTTCACGTTCATCGGATGCGGAGTCCAGCCAAGGAAGGTGATGAACTGCTGCTTCTTCACTGCCCGGTCCACTTGAGCGAGCATCGCCTGCTCGCTGGACTCGACCAGTTTCCACTGGCCCAGGTCGAACTCATTCTTGTCGATGATCTCTTTCAGCGACAGGTTGGCCGGCGCGCCGGAACCGATGCCGTAGAGCTTCTTGTCGAACTGCGCAGCGTGCTTTTGCAGGTCGGCGAAGTCCTTCACGCCCGCGTTCCATACGTAATCGGGCACCGCCAGGGTGAACTCGGTGCCTTCCAGGTTCTTCGCCAGCTGCTGCACATCGCCATTGGCGATGAACTTGTCATGAAAGCCCTGCTGCGCCGGCATCCAGTTGCCGAGGAAGGCATCCACCCGGCCATCCTTCAGGCCGCCGTAGATGATCGGCACGGCCAGGCTGTCGATCTTCACCTGGTAGCCCAGGCTTTCCAGGAGTAGGCGGGCGATGGCGTTGGTGCTGGCGATATCGCTCCAGCCGGGGTCGGCCATCTTCACGGTGCTGCATTGCGCGTCGCTGTCGGCGGCATGTGCCGTGCCCAGGCTCAGGGCCAGGGTGAGCACGGCGGTGGAGAACTTCTGCATGGCGGCCTCTCTTCTCAATCCAGGGGTGCGGGCTGTGGATAACGTGCCTTGCGCTCGAGGTCGTCGAGATCGATATGGTTGCGCATGTACTGTTGGCTGGCGTCCACCAACGGTTGGTGGTCCCAGCTTTCCAGCTTGCCGATGGCCAGCGCCTCGGCCACCAGGCGGCGGCGCCGTTGGCTGGCCAGCACCTGCTGGCGCAGGGCCGGGATATCCCAGCGCTGCCTGGCTTCATCGGCAAATGCCTGCAGCAGCGCCTGGTGGTCCGGGCTGCCGGTGAGGTTCTCCCGCTCGTGCGGGTCGCGGCTCAGGTCGTAGAGTAGCCATGGGTCGTCTTCGCTGTACACGAACTTGTAGGGGCCGCGGCGGATCATCATCAGCGGGCCGACCGTGCCTTCGGCCATGTACTCGCCGATTACCTCGTCGTGCCCGCCCTGCCCTTGCAGGTGGCCGAGCAGCGAGCGGCCATCCAGGTGCAGGTGGTTATCCACAGCGCCGCCCGCCAGTTCGACCAGGGTTGGCAGCAGATCGCAGGTGGACACGCTGGCGCCGATTCGCGCCGGTGCGAAGTGCTTGGGCGCATGGATCAACAGCGGCACCCGCGCCGCCATCTCGAACCAGTGCATCTTGTACCAGAGCCCGCGCTCGCCAAGCATGTCGCCGTGATCGCCCGAGAACACGATCAGGGTGTCGTCGGCCAAGCCGCACTCCTCGAGGGTCTGCAGCAGCTTGCCGATGTTGTCGTCGATGTAGCTGCAGGCGCCGAAGTAGGCGCGGCGGGCGTCGCGGATCTTGTCCACGGGCAGTGGCTTGTTCCACAGGTCGTAGACCTTGAGCAGGCGTTGCGAGTGTGGGTCCTGCTGATCCTGTGCGATTTCGTCGCGCGGCAGCGGGATATCCACAGCCTCGTACATATCCCAGTAGTGTCTGGGGATAGTGTAGGGGTCGTGCGGATGGGTCATGGAAACGGTCAGGCAGAACGGCCGGCCATCATCCTCGCGTACATGGTCGTAAAGGTACTGACGCGCCTTGAACACCACTTCCTCGTCGAAATCCAGCTGGTTGGTACGCACGCACGGCCCGGCTTGCAACACCGAGGACATGTTGTGGTACCAGCTCGGGCGGCCGTCAGGGGCGTCCCAGTTCACCGCCCAACCATAGTCGGCCGGGTAGATATCGCTGGTCAGGCGTTCTTCATAACCATGCAACTGGTCCGGCCCGCAGAAGTGCATCTTGCCTGACAGCGCGGTGCGGTAGCCAAGGCGGCGCAGGTAGTGAGCATAGGTCGGGATGTCGGCAGGAAAGTCGGCGGCGTTGTCGTACGCGCCGATGCGGCTGGGCAACTGGCCGCTGACCAAGGTGAAGCGCGACGGCGCGCAAAGCGGGCTGTTGCAGTAGGCACTGTCGAACACCACGGCCTGCTCGGCGAGGCGGGCCAGGTGGGGCATCTTGATCGGCGATGGGTTGTAGATGGGCAGCAAAGGCGCGGCCATCTGATCGGCCATGATGAACAGGATGTTGGGTCGCTTCATGGGTGCCTTCCATCGTCGAGGGTTATGGGTACCACTTGCAATCCAGCATGCGGCTGCGGATAACAGGGGTAAAGCCCATGCCGGGCAATGACTGGGATTAGCCAAGCTTATGTTCGAGCACCTTGCCGACCTGCCCCTCGACACCTTGCGAGTGTTCGAGGCCGCCGCCCGCCTGCGCAGCTTTACCGCTGCCGCCGTGGAGCTGGGCACCACCCAGCCGGCGGTGAGCCAGCAGATGAAGCGCCTGGAGGCGCAGCTGGGCACGCGGTTGTTCGACCGGATCTACCGGGGCATCGAGCTGACCGAGGCGGGGTTGCTGTTGTTCGAGCAGGTGCACCAGGGCTTGCAGGTGATGGACGATGGCGTTGCCCAAGCCAGTGGGCGCGGTCAGCGCGAGGTGCTGCAGGTGGCGACCGACTTCGCCTTTGCGGCGTTCTGGCTGATGCCACGCTTGCAGCGTTTCCACGAGGCTTATCCACAGGTGGACGTGAGCCTGGTGACCGGCGAGCGCAGCCAGGCGATGCTGCGCCCGGACATCGATGTGGCGGTGCTGTTTGGTAATGGACGCTTCCATCAGGGCGAGAGCCGCTGGCTGTTCGATGAGGAAGTTTTCCCGGTGTGCAGCCCTCGGCTGATTCATGGCAAACCCTTGTCAGCCGTGGCTTTGCAGCGATTGCCATTGCTGCATCTGAAGGGTGAGCAGGCCAGTCGCTGGTTCGATTGGGCCGGGGTTTTCCGCGGTCTTGGTGTGGACAGCCCTCCTCCGTCCGGTCAGCTGCGGTTCGACAACTACACCCTGCTGATTCAGGCCGCAATTGCCGGCCAGGGCGTGGCGATCGGCTGGGCGCACCTGGTGGACGGGCTGGTCGAGCAGGGGCTGCTGTGCCGGCCGCTGGAAGGCAGCTTGCGCTCGAAGCGGGGGTATTACGTGGTACTGCCGCCACGCAAGCGGCGTGGGGCGTTGATCGAGCGGTTTGTGGATTGGCTGGAGCAGGAGCGCCTGTAATGAGATGGCGTAGACTCCAAGATATTCGCATTACTGCAATCAGGAGCCACCGTGCAAAGGATCAAGGGCTATCACG
Source organism: Pseudomonas sp. B21-023 (assembly GCF_024749165.1). NCBI lineage: Bacteria > Pseudomonadati > Pseudomonadota > Gammaproteobacteria > Pseudomonadales > Pseudomonadaceae > Pseudomonas > Pseudomonas sp. B21-023. The sequence continues at coordinate 38,204 of NZ_CP087190.1, forward strand.
CCCACGTGTACTACGACGCATCGACCATGGAGCAGGCCCGTGAACTATGCGAGGAGGCGACGCGGCTGTTCCCCGTGACCATGGGCCGCATGCACCAGAAACCGGTCGGGCCGCACCCGGACTGGAGCTGCCAGCTGGCGTTCGGGCCGGAGGTGGTGGGGGTGGTACTGCCGTGGCTGGCGCTGTATCGCAAGGGGCTGGTGGTGTTCCTGCACCCGGAAACCGGGGATGAACTGGCGGATCACCGCGATCATGCGATCTGGATGGGGGCGATCAGGCCGCTGGACCTGTCGATTTTCGAAGGCTAGTTGCTTGGGCCGGCAAGCTCCCACGAGTCGTGTGGGAGCCGGCTTGCCGGCGATCGAGGGCGAAGCCCTCGCGCTTAGTTGCGTGCCGCGCGCACACCTTCAGCCAGCGCCGAGCACAGGCTCAGCACATCATTCACAGCCTGGTCGGCACCCTTGGCCTGGGCGATCTTGTCGACCAGCGCCGAGCCTACCACCACGCCATCGGCCAGGCGGGCGATAGCCGCAGCCTGCTCCGGTGTACGAATGCCGAAACCAACGCTGATCGGCAGGTCGGTATGCCGACGCAGGCGCGCAATGGCCTCGGTCACATGCTCGGTGGTCGCCGAGCCCGCACCGGTCACGCCGGCCACCGACACGTAGTAGACGAACCCGGAACTGCGCTCCAGCACGCGCGGCAGGCGCGCGTCGTCGGTGGTCGGGGTGGTCAGGCGGATGAAGTCGATGCCGGCGGCCTGGGCCGGGGTAGCCAGCTCGGCGTCGTGCTCCGGCGGCAGGTCGACGATGATCAGGCCATCGACACCAGCTTCCTTGGCTTCGGCGACGAACTGCTCCACGCCGAAGCGATGGATCGGGTTGTAGTAACCCATCAGCACGATCGGGGTGGTTTGGTTCTCCACACGGAATTCACGCACCATTTTCAGGGTCTTGGCCAGGGTCTGGCCAGCTTCCAGGGCGCGCAGGGTGGCGAGCTGGATGGCCACGCCGTCGGCCATCGGGTCGGTGAACGGCATGCCCAGCTCGATCACGTCGGCACCGGCGGCCGGCAGGCCCTTGAGGATTTGCAGCGAGGCATCGTAGCCGGGGTCGCCAGCGGTAACGAAGGTGACCAGTGCCGAGCGGCCTTCGGCCTTGAGATCGGCGAAGCGTTGTTCGAGACGGCTCATGCCTGTTTCTCCTGGGCGGCCATGTGGTTCATCACGGTTTGCATGTCCTTGTCGCCGCGACCGGACAGGCAGATCACCATCAGGTGGTCCTTGGGCAGCGTCGGCGCGCGCTTGATCGCCTCGGCCAGGGCGTGGGAGCTTTCCAGCGCCGGGATGATGCCTTCCAGGCGGCAGGTGGCGTGGAAGGCGTCCAGGGCTTCCTCGTCGGTGATGCTGACGTACTCCACGCGCTTCACTTCGTGCAGGTAAGCATGCTCCGGTCCGATGCCGGGGTAGTCCAAGCCTGCAGAGATCGAGTGGGCGTCGGTGATCTGACCGTCGTCGTCCTGCAGCAGGTAAGTGCGGTTGCCATGCAGCACACCCGGAACGCCGCCGTTGAGGCTGGCCGCGTGCTTGTCGGTGTGCACGCCGTGGCCGCCGGCTTCGACGCCGATGATCTTGACGCTCGGCTCTTCGAGGAACTCGTGGAACAGGCCCATGGCGTTGGAGCCGCCGCCGACGCAGGCGATCAGGCTGTCGGGCAGGCGTCCTTCCTTCTCTTGCAACTGCGCGCGGGTCTCTTTGCCGATGATCGACTGGAAGTCGCGGACCATCGCCGGGTACGGGTGGGGACCCGCCACGGTGCCGATCAGGTAGAAGGTGTCTTCCACGTTGGTGACCCAGTCGCGCAGCGCCTCGTTCATCGCGTCCTTGAGCGTGCCGGTGCCGGCGGTGACCGGGACGATCTCGGCGCCCAGCAGCTTCATGCGGAACACGTTGGCCTGCTGGCGCTCGATGTCGGTGGCGCCCATGTAGATCACGCAGGGCAGGCCGAAGCGCGCGGCGACGGTGGCGGTGGCCACGCCGTGCATGCCGGCGCCGGTTTCGGCGATCAGGCGTTTCTTGCCCATGCGCTTGGCCAGCAGCACCTGGCCGATGCAGTTGTTCACCTTGTGCGCGCCGGTGTGGTTGAGTTCTTCACGCTTGAAGAAGATCTTGGCGCCGCCGCAGTGCTCGGTCAGGCGCTCGGCGAAGTACAGCGGGTTGGGCCGGCCGATGTAGTCGCGTTGGAAGTAGGCCAGCTCTTCAAGGAACTTGGGATCGGCCTTGGCGGCTTCGTATTCGCGGGCAAGGTCGAGCACCAGCGGCATCAGGGTTTCGGCCACGTAGCGGCCGCCGAACGAGCCGAACAGGCCGTTGGCGTCGGGGCCGGGGCGGTATTGGGTCTGGGTCATGGGGCGCTCCGTAGGCGAAGTAGAGATTCGATGGGCTTTACTCTAACCACGACGTGGCCGGCTGAAAACCGATAAGATTGCGCAAACCTGTCAGGAAAACTCACAAGTAAGATGGCTCAGGACCTTCCTCCCCTCAATGCGTTGCGGGCCTTCGAGGCGACAGCCCGGCTGAACAGTGTCAGCCAGGCAGCAGAAGCGCTTCATGTAACCCATGGCGCGGTCAGCCGGCAGATCAAGGTGCTTGAGGAGCATCTGGGGGTAGCCTTGTTCGTCAAGGACGGGCGTGGCGTCAAACTCACAGATGCCGGTGTGCGTCTGCGCGATGCCAGCTGCGAGGCCTTCGACCGGCTGCGCGGGGTCTGCGCCGAGCTTTCCCGCGCTGCCGACGAAGCGCCGTTCGTGCTCGGTTGTTCCGGCAGCTTGCTGGCGCGTTGGTTCATCCCCCGCCTGGGGCGCCTGAAAGCCGACCTGCCGGAGCTGCGCCTGCACCTGTCAGCGGGCGAAGGTGACCTTGATCCGCGACGCCCGGGGCTGGACGCACTGCTGGTTTACGCAGAGCCACCGTGGCCGGCGGACATGCAGGTGCATGTGCTCGCCGAAGAGCGCATCGGCCCGGTGATGAGCCCGCGCTTTGACGCTTTCGACCGTTTGAAAGCCTTGCCAGCCGTGGCTTTGCAGCATGTTGCCGTACTCCATACGACCTCGCGGCCGCAGGCTTGGCCTACCTGGGCGCGAGAGCATGGGCTGGCGCCCGAGGCGCTGAGCTACGGGCAAGCCTTCGAGCATCTCTACTACTTGCTGGAAGCAGCGGTAGCCGGGCTGGGTGTGGCCATCGCCCCGCAACCGCTGGTGGCGGACGACTTGAAGGCTGGGCGGTTGGCCGCGCCATGGGGTTTTTCCCCCACCAATGCGGCATTGGCCTTGTGGGTACCCCGGCGCGCCGCGGACGGCCGCGCCGAGCAACTGGCGCAATGGCTGCGCCAGGAGCTGCAGCGACAGACGGGTTAGTTGCGGCGGCACATCAGGTAGGCGGCCAGCAGGCCCAGGGCGCCCACCGCGACACCTGCGGTGGTCCAGGGGTGTTCCTGGGCGTAGTCGCGGGTGGCTACACCGGTTTCGCGGGTGCGGGTCTTCACTTCCTCATAGGCATCGCTGAGCAGGCTGCGTGAGTGCTTGAGGGCGCTTTCGGCGTTGCCGCGCAGCGTCTTCATGGTCTTCTGCGTTTCTTCCGACGCATCGTGCTTGAGGCCTTCCAGAGTCTTGAGGAGGCTTTCGATCTCGGCTTCCATGCTTTCCAGTGAGGTTTTGCGCAACGCATTGCGTGCCATGTCGACTCTCCTTGCTGAGTGGGGATGTACAGGTTGCGACTGCGCAGCTGGGTGAAAGTGCGATCGAACTTTCCCCTGCGGCGATCGCTCGCAGGTAAACCGGGCCTGTGCTGCTAGGCTCAAGCCACTACCCACTCAAGGAGAGCGCTCATGTCGGATCACCACACCTACAAGAAGATCGAGCTGGTCGGGTCCTCGCCCACCAGCATCGAAGAAGCGATCAACAATGCCCTGGCCGAGGCCGGCAAGAGCATCAAGCACCTGGAATGGTTCGAAGTGATCGATACCCGCGGACATATCCGTGACAACCAGGCCGCGCATTTCCAGGTGACGCTGAAGGTTGGGTTCCGCATCGCCAACAGCTGAAACCAAGCTGGGCTAGGCTTGCCCGGCGTGTTGAGGTATCAAGGTTAAGGTTGCAGGGCGCGTGCTTCGCGCCCTTTTGGTCTTTGATCTGTACAAGGAAAGCGATCGATGAAGAAATTGATTCTGGCCGTGGGCCTGATGGTGTTGGCTGGCGGCGCGATGGCGGCGGGCAAGCCGTGCGAGGAACTCAAGGCTGAGATTGCGGCGAAGCTGGATGCCAAGGGTGTGAAGGGCTACAAGCTTACGATCGCACCCAAAGGTGATCCTGCCGACAAGGTGGTGGGTACCTGCGAGGGCGGTACCAAGGTCATCGCCTACAGCCGTGATTAGTAGCTGTACCGCGGGACAAGGCCGCTACCCACAAAGGCTCTGCTAGTCCTGTGGGAGTGGGCTTGCCCCGCGATTGATTTCACTCGTCCTTGAGCGCCTGCGCCATCAGCTCATAGGACTTGATACGGTCGGTGTGCTCATACAGGTCACTGGTAAAGATCAGCTCGTCCGCCCCTGTCTGCTCCAGCAATATCTCGACCTTCGCCCGCACCTTCTGCGGGCTGCCGATCATCGCCAGGCCCAGGAAGCTGCTCACCGCATCACGTTCATGGGGCAGCCAAAGACCATTCATGCTCTCGACGGGCGGGCGCTGCATCAGGCTCTGGCCACGGATCAGCGCAAGGATGCGCTGGTACACCGAGGTGGCCAGGTATTCGGCCTTTTCGTCGGTTTCAGCCACCACCATCGGAATGCCCAGCATCACGTAAGGCTTGTCCAGCGTCGTCGACGGTTTGAAATGGTCGCGATAGATGCGGATCGCCTCGTGCATGTAGCGCGGCGCGAAATGCGAAGCAAAGGCGTAGGGCATGCCGCGCATGCCGGCGAGCTGGGCACTGAACAGGCTGGAGCCGAGCAGCCACATGGGTACCTCGGTGTCGTGGCCGGGCACGGCGATGACTTTCTGGTCGTCGGTGCGCGGGCCCAGGTAGCGCGACAGTTCCTCGACATCGTCCGGAAAGTCGTCGGCGCTGCCGGAGCGCTCGCGGCGCAAGGCGCGGGCGGTCATCTGGTCGGAACCGGGCGCGCGGCCCAGGCCCAGGTCGATGCGGCCTGGGTACAGGCTGGCGAGGGTGCCGAACTGTTCGGCGATCACCAGCGGTGCGTGGTTAGGCAGCATCACCCCACCAGAGCCGATGCGGATGGTCGAGGTACCACCGGCGAGGTAACCGATCAGCACGGCGGTGGCCGAGCTGGCGATACCGTCCATGTTGTGATGCTCGGCGACCCAGAAGCGGTTGTAGCCGAAACGCTCGACATGTTGCGCCAGGTCGAGCGAATTGCGCAGCGATTGCGCCGGACTGCCGTCGGCGCGCACGGGCACCAGGTCGAGGGTGGAAATCTTCAGGTCTCGCAGGTGCGTCATTGGAGCCTCCGCTACAGGTGGTTGGCCATGGGCCTTCTCGTCTCTGTATGGGCATATTCGCTGGATTCAATGCCTTCTTACAGATTGATCTGAACTTGGCGTGGGCCTGGTCCTCAGAACCTTAGACACCCCAACCCTGTGACAGGAGGCAGCATGAAGAAGACAGCATCGGCGGTCTGGCAAGGTGGCCTGAAGGACGGCAAGGGCCAGATCTCCACTGAAAGCGGCGCGCTCAAGCAAGCGCCCTACGGCTTCAACACCCGCTTCGAAGGCACGCCCGGGACCAACCCGGAGGAGCTGATCGGCGCTGCCCATGCTGGCTGCTTCTCAATGGCGTTGTCGATGATGTTGGGCGAGGCGGGATTCACGCCTGAACGAATTGACACTCACGCCGAGGTGAGCCTGGACAAGCAGACCGATGGCTTTGCCATCACCGCCGTTCACCTGACCCTCAAGGCCACCGTGCCTGGGGCCAGCGAGGCGCAGTTCCAGGAGATCGCCAACAAGGCCAAGGCTGGCTGTCCGGTGTCCAAGGTGCTGAACGCGACCATCAGCCTGGATGCCACCCTGCTTTCCTAGGCGGCGCAACGGCGGCGGTTTCCTGTAGTCTAACCAGCGTTGGCAGCTCGTCTGCCCTGCCTCAGGAGCCGTTCCATGATCCGCGTAGCATTTGGTGTGCTGGCTTCCCTGCTGGCCACCGCCGCACTGGCCGCGCCCAAGCCGTGCGAGGAACTGAAGGCCGAGATCGAAGCGAAGATCCAGGCGCGCGGGGTGACGTCCTACACGCTGGAGATAGTGCCCAACAGCGAAGTCCATGACCGGAGCATGGTCGTGGGAAGTTGTGAGGGTGGAACCAAGAAGATCATTTATCAAAAGAATGATCGGTAACACACGGGCCGCGTTGCGGCCCATCGCCGGCAAGCCGGCTCCCACATGGATTGCGTCATTCTCCAGGTCGGCGCCATGACTGTGGGAGCCGGCTTGCCGGCGAAAGGGCTGCGCAGCAGCCCCGTGGTTCGATCAAGGAATACAGGTGACGTTGCTCGGCTCGTTCACGACCACCTTGCGGCTGGCGTCGTACAACAGCACCTGCGGCTGCATCGCCGGAGCCCGGGCCTCCAGGCGGTAACGCTCGCCCGCCTTGAAATCGTTGTAGCGCACGGTCAGGTAGCAGGTCCGCTCGGTCGGGTCGGTACTGAAGCCACCGGCGTAGATCTCGTAGTCGAAACGCACCACCAGTTCGTGCCGGCCCGGCGTCACCTGAAAGTAGCGGCCATCGTCCAGGCGCTTGCCGTCCAGGCGGTCGGCCATGAGGGTGCGACCGGGGGTGATGGTGTACATGTCGATCCAGGCCTTGCCGGGGTCGGCGGGGGGCAAGGGGCTGGCGCAAGCCCCCAAAGCACTGAGGGTCATCAGCATCATGGGCTGGCGCATGGTGAAACTCCCGCTCGCGGTTCACAGGCTACAAGCATAGCGCCGTTCGCGGTGTTCAGGTGCGCTGGCAGCCTGCCGGCTCGCCCTGGCCGATCAGCTTCTGGCGCTGGTCGTAGAGTTTGATCCACGGCCGGAAGCCGATGCTGCCGGCTTGCATCTGGTAGCGCTGGCCGGCAGTGAAGTCCTTGAAGGTGAGGTTGAGCTGGCAGTCGCGCCACAGCGGCTCCTCCACCGGGCCGATGTTGCTGGGCGTCACGGCGAACTGGTAGCGCACGGTCAGTTCATGGTTGCCGGGTTGTACCTCGAAATAGCGGCTGTCGGCCCAGTCGCGCTCATCCACTTGCAGGGCGTGCAGCGAATCGTTGTCACCCGGTGCCAGGTCTACCCAGGCCTGATTCGGGTCCGGGTCGGGCAAGGTGGAACACCCGGACAACAGCACGAGCGTGCCGACGGCAAACAGTGTACGCATGGCAAAGCTTCCCCTTGGCGAGATAGTCTTGGTCGCATTCGGCCGACTAGCGAGATAGACAGCCTCGATGTTTGGACTTTTTCTTTTCATGCGCTGCAGCCGTCGGGCTCTCGACCGCGTTTTCACCCGGTTTGTTCCCGTGACGCTGGCTGTCCTGCTGAGCGGTTGCTCCAGCGTGAGCTATTACGGTCAGCTGGCCGAAGGGCAATGGCAGCTGTTGCGGGCACGCCAGCCGCTGGATCGGGTGATTGCAGACCCTGCCACCAGCCCGGCCTTGCGTCAGCGCCTGTTGTTCGCCGAAAAAGCCCGGGCGTTCGCCAGCACGCAACTGAAGTTGCCGGACAACGGCAGTTATCGGGTGTATGCCGATCTCGGCCGGCCATACGTGGTGTGGAACGTGTTCGCCACCCCGGAGCTGTCATTGCAGCCGGTGACCCATTGTTTCCCCATCGCCGGTTGCGTGGCCTATCGTGGCTACTACCGCCAGGGTGCCGCCCGCGGAGCGGCGGCGCTGATGCGCCAGGAGGGGCTGGATGTCTATGTCGGGGGCGTGGAGGCCTACTCCACCCTGGGCTGGTTCGACGACCCGATTCTTTCGACCATGACCGGCTGGGGCGAGGAGCGCCTGGCCACGGTGATTTTCCATGAGCTGGCGCATCAGCGCTTCTACGTTCCGGACGATACCGAGTTCAACGAATCGTTCGCATCGTTCGTCGAGCAGGAAGGCACCCGGCAATGGCGCGCGGCGCGCGGGTTGGCGGCGGTCGAGGAGCATGGCGCCGGGCAACGCGACGCCTTCATACGTCTGGTGCTGGCCAGCCGCGAGCGCCTGCAGGCGATCTATGCCGGGCCGCTGGATGCGGCGGGCAAGCGGACGGCCAAGCAGGCGGAGTTCGAACGGTTGCGGCGCGAATACCGAGAGGTGCGGGATCGGGATTGGGCGGGGGATCGGCGTTTCGATGCCTGGATGTACGGGCCGATGAACAATGCGAAGTTGTTGCCGTTTGGCCTGTATGACCAGTGGGTGCCGGCTTTTTCGCAGTTGTTCAAAGAGGTTGGTGGGGATTGGCAGCGGTTTTATGAGCGGGTGGAGGCGCTTGGGCGGTTGCCGATCGAACAGCGCAAATTGGCGTTGGCAGCGCTGGCCTCATCGCGGGGCAAGCCCGCTCCCACGACAGCTCGTGGGGGCGGGCCTGATCTGCGATAAAGCTTGATTAGCGCACGAATGCCTGGTGCAGCTCGGCCAGCGTCTCGAAGTGGAACGCCGGCGCCTCGGCCTCCAGTTCCTCACGGCTGCCGAATCCGTATCCCACCGCCACCGCCTGCAAACCGTTGCTGCGCGCACCGATCAGGTCATGCTTGCGATCCCCGATCATCAAGGTCTGCGTCGGATCCAGCCCCTCCTCGTCCAGCAGGTGGCGAATCAGCTCCACCTTGTTGGTCCGCGTGCCATCGAGCTCGCTGCCGTAGATCACCTTGAAGTGATGGTCGAAGGCGAAATGCCGGGCGATTTCGCGGGCGAACTCCCAGGGTTTGGAGGTGGCGATGTACAGGGTGCGGCCCTGGCCATTGAGCGCTTGCAGCAACTCGGGCACGCCGTCGAACACTAGATTCTCGTAAAGCCCGGTTACCTTGAAGCGCTCCCGGTAGTAGTTCACCGCGTCCCAGGCCTTGGCCTCGTCGAAGGCATAGAACTGCATGAACGCCTGCAGCAAGGGCGGGCCGATGAAGTGCTCGAGGCGAGCAAGGTCCGGCTCATCGATGCCCAGCTTGGCCAGGGCGTACTGGATCGAGCGGGTGATGCCCAGGCGCGGGTCGGTCAGGGTGCCGTCGAGGTCGAAGAGGATGTTTTGCTGGTGCATGGTGTTCTCTGCAGTCGAATTCATTCCGGGCGGTCGTAGCCTTCGGCCAGGTGCTGGTCCTTGAGCTTGACGTAGTTGCCGGCGCTGTAGGGGAAGAACGCGTGTTCCTGCTCGCTCAGCAGGCGCACCTGCTTCACCGGGCTGCCCATGTACAGGTAGCCGCTGACCAGGCGTTTGCCGGGTGGCACCAGGCTGCCGGCGCCGATGATCACTTCGTCCTCGACGATGGCGCCGTCCATGATGGTGCTGCCCATGCCGACCAGGATGCGATTGCCCAGGGTACAGCCATGCAGCATGACTTTGTGACCGATGGTCACCTCGTCGCCTATGATCAGTGGGTAGCCATCGGGGTTGAAGGGCCCGGCGTGGGTGATGTGCAGCACGCTGCCGTCCTGCACGCTGGTGCGCGCGCCGATACGGATGCGGTGCATGTCGCCGCGCACCACGGTCAACGGCCAGATCGAGCTGTCCTCGCCGATCTCGACGTCGCCGATGACCACCGCCGAACGGTCGACGAAGGCCCGTGTTCCCACTTTCGGCGTGTGTTCCCGAAACGTGCGGATGGCCATGATAGTGTTCCTCTGCAATGCCGATAGGCAGGCTGCCTGCTGCGGTCGGCGTCGATTGTAATTAAGATGGTCCCGTGTTTCTCCTGCCAAGGTACCCGAACCGTGAGTGCGAACAACCCGCTGCTGCAGTCCCATGATCTGCCGCCCTTCTCCGCGATTCGCGCCGAGCATGTGCTGCCGGCGATCGAGCAGATCCTCGCCGACAACCGCAAGGCCATCGCCGAGATCCTCGAAAAGCAGGGCAAGAACCCGACCTGGGCCGGCCTGGTGCTGGCGATGGACGAACTCAACGATCGCCTGGGCGCCGCCTGGAGCCCGGTCAGCCACCTCAACGCGGTGTGCAACAGCCAGGAACTGCGCGAGGCCTACGAGTCGTGCCTGCCGGCCCTGAGCGCCTATTCCACCGAACTGGGCCAGAACCGTGCCCTGTTCGAAGCGTATGAAGCCCTGGCCGCCAGCCCTGAAGCCGCCAGCTTCGACGTGGCGCAGAAGACCATCATCGACCACGCTCTGCGCGATTTCCGCCTGTCGGGCATCGACTTGCCGGCCGACAAGCAGCAGCGCTACGCCGAGGTGCAGAGCAAGCTCAGCGAACTGGGCAGCCGCTTCTCCAACCAGCTGCTCGACGCCACCCAGGCCTGGACCAAGCACGTCACCGACGAAGCCGCGCTGGCCGGCCTGACCGACTCGGCCAAGGCGCAGATGGCCGCCGCAGCGCAGGCCAAGGGCCTGGACGGCTGGCTGATCACCCTGGAGTTCCCCAGCTACTACGCAGTGATGACCTACGCCAGCGACCGCGCCCTGCGCGAAGAGCTGTATGCCGCTTACTGCACCCGTGCCTCCGACCAGGGCCCGAATGCCGGCCAGTTCGACAACGGCCCGGTGATGGAAGAGATCCTCGACCTGCGCCAGGAACTGGCCGGGCTGCTGGGTTACAAGAACTTCGCCGAGCTGAGCCTGGCCACCAAGATGGCCGAATCCAGCGACCAGGTGCTGAGTTTCCTGCGTGACCTGGCCAAGCGTTCCAAGCCATTTGCCGCCCAGGACCTGGAGCAGCTCAAGGCCTATGCGGCCGAGCAAGGCACCCCCGAGCTGGCCAGCTGGGACGCCGGGTACTTCGGCGAGAAGCTGCGCGAGCAGCGCTACAGCGTGTCCCAGGAAGCGCTGCGCGCCTACTTCCCGATCGACAAGGTGCTGTCCGGCCTGTTCGTTATCGTGCAGCGCCTGTACGGTATCGAGATCAATGAGCTCAAGGGCTTCGATAGCTGGCACCCGGACGTGCGCCTGTTCGAGATCAAGGAAAACGGCCAGCACGTCGGCCGCTTCTTCTTCGACCTCTATGCCCGCGCCAACAAGCGTGGCGGTGCCTGGATGGATGGCGCCCGCGACCATCGCCGCACCGCCAATGGCAGCCTGCAGAGCCCGGTGGCCAACCTGGTGTGCAACTTCACCCCCGCCACGCCCGGCAAGCCCGCGCTGCTTACCCACGACGAAGTCACCACCCTGTTCCACGAGTTCGGGCACGGCCTGCACCACCTGCTGACCCGTATCGAGCATGCCGGTGTGTCCGGCATCAACGGCGTGGCCTGGGACGCGGTGGAGCTGCCGAGCCAGTTCATGGAGAACTGGTGCTGGGAGCCCGAGGGCCTGGCGCTGATCTCTGGCCACTACGAGACCGGTGAGGCATTGCCCCAGGACCTGCTGGACAAGATGCTCGCGGCGAAGAACTTCCAGTCCGGCATGATGATGGTGCGCCAGCTGGAGTTCTCGCTGTTCGACTTCGAGCTGCACGCCACCCATGGCGACGGCCGCAGCGTGCTGCAGGTGCTCGAGGGCGTGCGTGACGAGGTCACGGTGATGCGTCCGCCGGCCTACAACCGCTTCCCCAACAGCTTCGCGCACATCTTCGCCGGCGGTTATGCGGCGGGTTACTACAGCTACAAGTGGGCTGAAGTGCTGTCGGCCGACGCCTTCTCGCGCTTTGAGGAAGAAGGTGTGCTCAACGCCGAGACCGGCCGCGCCTTCCGCGAAGCCATCCTGGCCCGTGGCGGTTCCCGCGAGCCGATGGTGCTGTTCGTCGACTTCCGTGGCCGCGAGCCTTCCATCGATGCATTGTTGCGCCACAGCGGCCTCACCGAGGACGCGGCGGCATGAGTGAGGTAGCCGTGAGCAAGAGCAAGCGACGCTTCATCGCCGGGGCGGTTTGCCCGGCGTGCAGCGAGATGGACAAGCTGATGATGTGGAACGAGGACGGTGTGCCGCACCGTGAGTGCGTGGCCTGTGGGTTCACTGACACCCTGAACGAACAAGGCCTGTCGGTACCCAGCGAGCTCGGCACCCGGGTCAATCACCTGGCGCCGAAAGCGCCGCCGGCCAAGGTGCAGACCGTGCAGTTCTTCCCCAATCCGAAGCTGAAGAAGCCTTCGGAATAACGATCTTTCGGGCGCCCTGGGACGCTCTTTGGGCTCAGGGTAGATATTGCTGCCTGTCCCGCTTGGGTGGGTCACTAAGGTGTAGGTCCCTTGACCCGCACCGAGGTGCACGATGACCCACCCATTCGTTTTTCTTCCTGGCGGGCTGCTTGATTACGCGTCGTTGCGGCCCGAGCAGCTCGAACCGGCCGTTCGCCAGATTCATGATGCCAACCTGACAGCGCTTGAGCGGATCGTTGCCGATCAGGCGCATGTTCCTGGATGGAATGACCTGGTCCTGGCAATCGAGCGGCTCGACCAGCGGCTGGAGGACACTTTTCACTCACTGGTCCCCCTCGCTTACGAGGGCGGGGGTTGGGCCGATGCGGTGAGTGCCTGCCATGGTCTGCTCGGCGACTGGAAGCGACGTAAACATGAATGCCCGGGGCTGTTGCAGGCCTATCAACGCATCGACGAGGCGACACTCGACACTGAGCAACGTGTGGTGCTGTCGAGGATTCTCAGGGACTTTCGCCTGGGTGGCTTTCAGCTGGGGGGCGCTGAACGGGCCCAATTGCGCGCGACCGAAGCTGCCATTAGCGGGCTCGAACGGCAGTTCATGGGCAATCTGAGAGGCGCTCGAAATGCCGCGGCACGTTTATTGACCGATGAATCGCAATTGAGTGGTCTTGACGGACCGCAACGGCGACGCCTGCGGGACAACGCCCAGGAAGAGGAGCTGGATGGTTGGCTGATCGACCTGGGGGAAACGACCGTCGAGGCGATTCTCGAATCGGCTGATGATCGCTCGCTGCGTGCCTGGGTCTACCGTGCTTCCCGGTCACTGGCGACGGACCCTGACCACGACAATGCCCAGGTAATGCAAGCGCTGTTGCGTTTGCGATACGAGCGGGCCCAGCTGCTGGGCTTGGCCAACGCTGCCGAGGTCGGGCTCGAGCTGAAAGCCGCTCGTACCACAAGCGAGGTCGAAACATTCATCGACGGTCTGATCGAAGAGAACCGTCCCAGACTGCAAGCCGACCTAAAGGAACTGCAGGAGCGGGCTGACCAATTGGGGATGGGGACGCTTGAGCCTTGGGATATCGCTTATCTGACCAGGCAGCTCAGGGACGATGCTGTCGCCGGGCTGCAACTGCGTGATCGCTTTCCACTCGATACAGCCCTGACCGCTTTGCGCGAGCTGCACGAGCGATTGTTCGATATCCGCATGGTGCCGCGTGCCGTCGCGGTCTGGCACGCAGATGTGCAAGTGCTGGAGGTACGCGAAGAGGGTAGCGTGCTGGGGTACATCTACCTCGACCTTCACGCGCGTCCTGGCAAAGTGTCCTGGCCGTACTGCTACCCCATGCGTCAGCGCCATGTCGATACCGACGGTGCGCTGACATTGCCAACCACCTTGCTGTCCTGCTCCTTCGCACACGGCCCCGATGGATCTACGTCGCGCCTTGGCCACAGCGATTTGTGCAAGCTTCATCATGAATTCGGCCATGCGCTGCACCAGATTCTCGTGACCCATCGTCATCGTCGCCTCAATCGCACCCTGCCGGCGATGCTCGGCCCGGACAGCTGTGAGTTCGTTGGCATCCTGTTCGAGCAATGGTGCTGGTCCGCACCTGCTCTGCAAGGCGTCACAGCCCTCATGGCGGATACTGCCCCGGTTCCCCTGGAAGCCTTGCGGCGCTGGTTGGCGAGCCGGCGGCGGCTGCGGGGTGTGGCCGAGGCCGAGCAGCTGCGGCGTGCCTGGTTCGACTTCATCGCGCACCGCGATAGGGATGCACGTCTCGACCTGCAATACCTGGCGCGCCAGGCCAGCCATCTGGTCGGGCTCCCTGCAGCGTTCGCGCAGGAGCGTTTCGCCGAGTCTTTCGACTACCTGGTGACAGGTTATGAGGCCGGGTACTACAGCTACAAATGGGCCCAGGCGCATGCCATCGATGCGTTCACCCGTTTCGCAGCACAAGGTGTCGATCAGCGGGAGGTCGCGCGGATCATGCGGCGGGAGCTCATGACCAAGATTGCCTTGCGCGGGCTTTCCGCTTCATTCAACGCGTTCGTCGGCAGGGGGCTTTCCCTGGCGGCCTACCGTGCCTGGCATCAGCCCGCCTGACGGTACTGGCTATCGATGACGACTCATTGTACTGTACAAAAATACAGTAAATGGGTTGTCGTCATGTCTACTTCTCCCATCCGCGGCCGCGGCACCGCCAGCAACCCGCACAACCGTTTCGCCCCGAGTCGTGCGGTGGCCGAGGATGACGGGTGGTACCAAGAGGTGCCAATAACCCAGGGCACCGAGGTACGGATCGAGGTGGCGAAGACCATCATCGCGCGCAACACCTCACCCGACCTGCCTTTCGACCGTTCGATCAACCCCTATCGCGGCTGCGAGCATGGTTGCATCTACTGTTACGCCCGTCCCAGCCACGCCTACTGGGACCTCTCTCCCGGCCTGGATTTCGAAACCAAGCTGATCGCCAAGACCAACGCCGCCGAGGTGCTTGAGCAGCAGTTGAGCAAGCCTGGCTACGTCTGTGCGCCGATCAACCTGGGGTCCAACACCGACCCTTATCAGCCCATCGAGCGCGAACAACAACTGACCCGGCGCCTGCTCGAAGTTCTGCTGCGTTACCGCCACCCAGTGACCATCGTCACCAAGGGCTCGCTGGTGCTGCGCGACCTTGACCTGCTGAGCGAGCTGGCCAGCCAGCGCCTGGCACGGGTGATGATCAGCCTCACCACCCTGGACGATGAGCTCAAGCGCACCCTCGAACCACGAGCGGCCGCTCCAAAGGCGCGCCTGCGCGCAATTCGCGTGCTGCGTGAGGCCGGTGTTCCGGCGGGCGTGCTGTGTTCGCCGATGATTCCGATGATCAATGACAGCGAACTTGAGCACCTGCTGGAGGCGGCGAAGGAGGCCGGCGCGCAGAGCGCGGCGTACATGATGCTGCGCTTGCCGCTGGAGGTGGCACCGTTGTTCGAGCAGTGGCTGCACGATCACTACCCGCAGCGGGCCACGCATGTGCTGAGCCTGATTCGTCAGAGCCGGGGTGGTGAACTCTACGACAGCCGATTCGGTGCGCGGATGCGCGGTGAAGGGGTGTTCGCTGACTTGCTGGCGCAGCGCTTTCGCAAGGCGGCCAGGCGGCTGGAGTTCGAAGGGCGGGAGGACCTGGCGCTTGATTGCAGTGCCTTCTGCCCTCCCGGTGCACAGATGGCACTGTTCTAGCCAGCGGCTCGTTCAATCGTGAAGGCGAGCCCTACCTATAAGTACAACTAAAGCAACCCAACAATTTCACTCATGAAGGTTGGCAACTGATGCTTTTTTGCTATTATCCAGTGCTCCCCTCGCCTATCCAGAACGCCCGTTCTAGAGCCTGCGCAATTAAGTTTCAGTTAAGTTTCCTACGCTAGCGTGAGTCATGAGTCAGCAATGACTGTGATTATTTACCCGTGCGCGTCATCTAAATCCCCGCGTCACCCCAATCTTTCCCCGGTAACATGGAATTCACTTTCAAACCGTCAAGAGGATGAATCATGCCCGTCAAGGACCCCTCCAAGGCCGTCCCGGCTGCACCCGCCGAAAGCGCTGATGCCGCCATGAAGCATATCGTCGACGGCTTCCTGCGGTTTCACACCGAAGTCTTTCCCGAGCAGCAAGAGCTGTTCAAGAAACTGGCTACCGCGCAAAAGCCGCGGGCCATGTTCATCACCTGCGCAGACTCGCGCATCGTCCCCGAACTGATCACCCAGAGCTCGCCCGGCGACCTGTTCGTGACCCGTAACGTCGGCAACGTGGTGCCGCCCTACGGCCAGATGAACGGCGGTGTATCGAGTGCTATCGAGTACGCCGTGCTGGCGCTGGGCGTGCACCACATCATCATCTGCGGTCACTCCGACTGCGGCGCGATGCGAGCGGTGCTCAACCCGCAGTCGCTGGCGAAGATGCCGACCGTTTCCGCCTGGCTGCGCCATGCCGAGGTAGCGCGGACCGTGATCGAGGACAACTGCTCCTGCGGCAGCGAGCACGAAAGCATGCAGCTGCTGACCAAGGAAAACGTCATCGCCCAGCTGCATCACCTGCGTACCCACCCCTCGGTCGCTTCGCGCCTGGCCGCCGGGCAGCTGCATATCCATGGCTGGATCTACGACATCGAAACCAGCCAGATCGAAGCTTACGATGCCGCCAGCGACCGCTTCCTGCCGCTGACCGCGGGCGATTCGATCCCTTCTGCCACACCGAGAGGCCGCTACTAAGCGACCCCAACACGCTGAACAAGCCTTGATTGCCGGCTGCACCCGATGGGTGCGGCGCGGCCTTCGCCTGCCTTGAATCTTCCTGAATGCCGTGCCGGCAGACCCGCTGGCGGCCCACGCCTGCGCGTCGTTCAGGCTTCCCCGTGCTAGCGGCCAGCGGAATGGCCGTGAATCTAGAAAGGAGCTACATGGTGAACATGACACAGATAAAGGCGGCCCTGCCGCGTGAGTTGCTGGCCTCGGTGGTGGTCTTCCTGGTGGCCCTGCCCTTGTGCATGGGTATTGCCATCGCCTCGGGCATGCCTCCGGCGAAGGGGCTGATCACCGGGATCATCGGCGGCATCGTCGTGGGTTTCCTCGCCGGCTCGCCGTTGCAGGTCAGCGGCCCGGCGGCGGGCCTGGCGGTGCTGGTGTTCGAACTGGTGCGCCAGCATGGCGTGGCCATGCTCGGGCCGATCCTGTTGCTGGCCGGCCTGCTGCAACTGCTGGCTGGGCGCTTGCGCCTGGGTTGCTGGTTCCGGGTCACCGCGCCGGCGGTGGTGTACGGCATGCTTGCCGGGATCGGCGTGCTGATCGTGCTGTCCCAGGTGCACGTGATGTTCGACACCGCGCCCCAGCCATCGGGTGTGGATAACCTGCTGGGTTTCCCGGCGACGCTGGCCTCGGCCTTGCCGCTGGAAAGTGCAGGCGCCGGTTGGCAGGCTGGTGCGCTGGGCTTGGGCACCATCGCCATCATGTGGGGTTGGGAGCGCTGGCGCCCGCAACGCCTGCGCTTCATTCCCGGTGCCTTGCTCGGTGTGGCGGCAATGACCGCTGTCAGCTTGTGGCTGGCACTGCCGGTCAACCGCGTGCAGGTACCTGCGAACTTGTCCGAGGCCATTGACTGGCTGCGTCCGGACGACCTGCTCAAACTGGCCGACCCGACCCTGCTGGTGGCGGCCTTTGCCCTGGCCTTCATCGCCAGCGCCGAGACCTTGTTGTCCGCGGCGGCAGTCGATCGCATGCACAGTGGCCAGCGCTCGGATTTCGACCGTGAGCTGTCGGCGCAGGGTATCGGCAACATGCTCTGCGGCGTGTTTGGCGCGTTGCCGATGACCGGGGTGATCGTGCGCAGCTCGGCCAACGTCCAGGCTGGTGCGCAGACCCGCGCCTCGGCGATCCTGCATGGCCTTTGGCTGCTCGCGTTCGTCGTGGTACTGAGCAGTGTGCTGCAACAGATTCCGGTGGCCAGCCTGGCCGGCGTGCTGGTCTATACCGGGGTGAAACTGGTGGATTTCAAGGCGTTTCGAAACCTGGGCCGCTATGGGCGGATGCCGATGTTCACCTATGCGGCCACTGCCTTGGCAATCATCTTCACTGACCTGTTGACCGGCGTGCTGCTGGGCTTTGCCCTGACCCTGCTGAAACTGGCGCTGAAGGCGGCCCGGCTGAAGATCAACCTGGTGGCGCTGGCCAAGCCGGGGCACATGGAACTGCGCCTGAGCGGCGCGGCGACCTTCCTCAAGGTGCCGGCGCTGACCCAGGTGCTTGATACCGTGCCACAGGGCACCACGCTGCATGTGCCGTTGGGCAACCTGAGCTATATCGACCATTCCTGCCTGGAACTGCTGGAGGACTGGGGACGCAGCGGCGCGGCCAAGGGCTCGCGGCTGGTGTTGGAGCAGCGGCGTCTGAAGCGGCGGGTCGAGGGAAGGTTGCGGACCACGGCAGGGGTTGGCGTCTAAGAGGGCCGCCTAGCGGCCCATCGCCGGCAAGCCGGCTCCCACAATGACGGCGCCGGTATCAAACCCTGCGTTGTACTTGTGGGAGCCGGCTTGCCGGCGATGAGGCCAGTCGAAACACTCTAGATTCAAGCTCAGGCCGACTGGCTCAACTCCACGCCCAGCTGGCGCGACAGGCACGGCCAGCGTTTCCAGGCCTCTCCGGTTTCCGGGTTCGACAGCTTGTCGCGATAGCGCTCCACTGACTCCACGGCAAAGCTTTCGTCATCGAGCATCTCGTCCACCGAGTGATGCACCACCTCATCCAGCTGGTTGGCGAAGGACTCGCCGATCAGTTGGTGGGCGATCAGGTTGGCGACCGTGGTATCCACCGGGATCAGCGGCTGCTGGAAGTGGCGGATATACAGGTCGTTGACCTCCTCGACCAGGCGGTGCGCCAGATAGGCCTCGTCCAGCAGGCAATCGAGCCCGACCTGCCCCGCCATCACTGTCGGCGGCTGCAGGAAATAGGCCTCGGCAATCTTCAGCACCGGCTTGATCTGCGACTCGATGCCGGCCTCGAGGGCCACGGTGTGTGCGGCTTCGAGCAGTTCTGGAACCTCGTTGATGTAGGCGCCGACGAAGCGGGCCAAAGTACCCTGGGCGTCCTGCTGGGGTAGGTGTATCGAAGGGTGCAGGTGCGGCAGTTGCTTCTCGAGACGTTTTTTCAGTTGGCCTGTGCGGCTCTCATGTTGATGGGCGTTTTCGATCTGCTCGCGTACAGCAGCGATGTTCATGACAACTCCAGGGACAAGGCGTTACAAACGGAAGACACTAAGTTAGCTTGCTTGCGAGAATCGCTAAGACGCATTTGTTATATCGCTTAGGCGCGTGTAGGAAATTGGCTATATCAATGTGCCATTATTGTGTCCCAGCCCAGTATCCATGCACCTTTCAGCGCAAACGTTTGGTTGCGTGAAGATCATTTCAGTCCCCGCGTTGCGCCCCATTGGTCGGTGGCTATACTCCGCTTGAAACGTGATTCGTTGATGAGGCCCGACTGCCTTAAGCAGGGGGCTCGGTCGTCGAAGCCAGGCAGTCTTGGCCACCGTTCCCCCCTTTGTCGTAGCAGGTCGTCCACGCCTCCGGGACTACAAGAACGATAAGGGGAACCCGCAATGATGCGACATCCACATGTCTGGATGGGCCTGTTGCTGTGGTCATTGTTTGGTCAGGTACAGGCAGCATGGACGGTGAACATGGCGCCCGGGGCGACGGAAGTCGCCCACGCGGTGTTTGACCTGCACATGACCATCTTCTGGATCTGCGTGATCATCGGCATCGTGGTGTTCGGCGCGATGTTCTGGTCGATGGTCATTCACCGCCGCTCAACCGGGCAGAAGGCCGCGCACTTCCACGAGCACACCTGGGTCGAGATCCTCTGGACCGTCGTGCCCTTCCTGATCCTCGTGGTCATGGCCATCCCGGCCACCAAGACCCTGATCGACATCTACGACGCCAGCGACTCGGACATCGACATCCAGGTCACCGGTTACCAGTGGAAATGGCACTACAAGTACCTGGGCCAGGACGTCGAGTTCTTCAGCAACCTGGCTACCCCCGCCGAGCAGATCCACAACCAGTCGCCGAAGGACGAGCACTACCTGCTCGAAGTCGATCAGCCGCTGGTACTGCCGGTGGGCGCCAAGGTGCGCTTCCTGGTGACCGCCGCCGACGTCATCCATTCCTGGTGGGTGCCGGCCTTCGCGGTCAAGCGTGACGCCATCCCCGGCTTCGTCAACGAGGCCTGGACCCGGGTCGAGAAGCCCGGGATCTACCGCGGCCAGTGCACCGAGCTGTGCGGCAAGGACCACGGCTTCATGCCGGTGGTGGTCGAGGTGAAATCCAAGGCCGACTACGACACCTGGCTCGGCGAGCGCAAGGCCGAGGCGGCCAAGCTCAAGGAGCTGACCAGCAAGGAATGGACCCTCGAAGAGCTGGTGGCACGTGGCGACAAGGTCTACCACACCACCTGCGTGGCCTGTCACCAGGCCGAGGGCCAGGGCCTGCCGCCGATGTTCCCTGCCCTCAAGGGCTCGAAGATCGCCACCGGGCCCAAGGAAGCGCACCTGGGCATCGTCTTCCACGGCAAGCCGGGCACCGCCATGGCGGCATTCGGCAAGCAGCTTTCGGAAGTCGATATTGCCGCGGTGGTCACCTACGAGCGCAACGCCTGGGGCAACAACAAGGGCGACATGGTCACGCCGAAGGACGTGCTGGCGCTCAAGCAGGCCGAAGCGCAATGAGCCGGGCTACCCGCGGCAGTCAGTGGATTGCAGGAGACAGGACATGAGTGCAGTGATCGACGACCACGCCCACGGTCATGAACACGCCCACGGCCCGGCCAAGGGCCTGATGCGCTGGGTGCTGACCACCAACCACAAGGACATCGGCACGATGTACCTGTGGTTCGCCTTCACCATGTTCCTGCTCGGCGGCTCGTTCGCCATGGTGATCCGCGCCGAGCTTTTCCAGCCCGGCTTGCAGATCGTGGAGCCGGCGTTCTTCAACCAGATGACCACCATGCACGGGCTGATCATGGTGTTCGGCGCGGTGATGCCGGCCTTCGTCGGCCTGGCCAACTGGATGATCCCGCTGATGATCGGCGCGCCAGACATGGCCCTGCCGCGGATGAACAACTTCAGCTTCTGGCTGCTGCCGGCGGCGTTCCTGCTGCTGGTCTCGACCCTGTTCAGCCCCGGTGGCGGGCCGAACTTCGGCTGGACCTTCTATGCCCCGCTGTCGACCACCTACGCCCCGGCCAGCGTGACCTTCTTCATCTTCGCCATCCACCTGATGGGCATCAGCTCGATCATGGGCGCGATCAACGTGATTGCCACCATCCTCAACCTGCGCGCCCCCGGCATGACCCTGATGAAAATGCCGCTGTTCGTCTGGACCTGGCTGATCACCGCGTTCCTGCTGATCGCGGTGATGCCGGTGCTGGCCGGCGTGGTGACCATGATGCTGATGGATATCCATTTCGGCACCAGCTTCTTCAGCGCGGCCGGCGGCGGTGACCCGGTGTTGTTCCAGCATGTGTTCTGGTTCTTCGGGCACCCCGAGGTGTACATCATGATCCTGCCGGCCTTCGGCGCGGTCAGCTCGATCATCCCGGCGTTCTCGCGCAAGCCGCTGTTCGGCTATACCTCGATGGTCTACGCCACCGGGGCGATCGCCTTCCTGTCGTTCATCGTCTGGGCCCACCACATGTTCGTGGTCGGCATCCCGGTGGTGGGTGAACTGTTCTTCATGTACGCCACCATGCTGATCGCCGTGCCCACCGGGGTGAAGGTGTTCAACTGGGTCAGCACCATGTGGGAAGGCTCGCTGACCTTCGAGACGCCGATGCTGTTCGCCATCGCCTTCGTCATCCTGTTCACCATCGGCGGCTTCTCCGGGCTGATGCTGGCCATCGCGCCTGCGGACTTCCAGTACCACGACACCTACTTCGTGGTTGCCCACTTCCACTACGTGCTGGTGCCCGGGGCGATCTTCGGCATCTTTGCCTCGGCCTATTACTGGCTGCCGAAATGGACCGGGCACATGTATGACGAAACCTTGGGCAAGCTGCACTTCTGGCTGTCGTTCGTCGGCATGAACCTGGCCTTCTTCCCCATGCACTTCGTCGGCTTGGCCGGCATGCCCCGGCGCATCCCCGACTACAACCTGCAGTTCGCCGACTTCAACATGGTCTCGTCGATCGGCGCCTTCATGTTCGGCGCCACGCAGATCTTCTTCCTGTTCATCGTCATCAAGTGCATTCGCGGTGGCGCGCCGGCACCGGCCAAACCCTGGGACGGCGCCGAGGGGCTGGAGTGGTCGATCCCTTCACCTGCGCCTTACCACACCTTCCAGACGCCGCCGGAAGTGAAGTAGGAGCTTGCCCATGGACGGCTTGTCGCTCAAACGCCTGGTCAGCCGCCTGCTGATGCTGACCGTGGTGATGTTCGCCTTCGGCTTTGCCCTGGTGCCGATCTACGACGTGATGTGCAAGGCCTTCGGCATCAACGGCAAGACCGGCGGGCAGTACGCGGGCACCCAGGTGAGCGACCCGACCCGTTCGGTGCGGGTGCAGTTCATGTCGACCAATGCCGGTGACATGAGCTGGGAGTTCCACTCCACCGCCGACCAGATCGAGGTCAACCCGGGGGCGGTGAACCAGATGATCTTCGTGGCCCGCAACCCGACCAACCAGCCCATGAGCGCCCAGGCCATCCCCAGCATCACCCCCGCCGAGGCTGCGGCGTACTTCCACAAGACCGAGTGCTTCTGTTTCACCCAGCAGGTCCTGCAGCCGGGCGAGCGCATCGAGATGCCGGTGCGCTTCATCGTCGACCGCGACCTGCCGGAATCGGTGAAACACCTGACCCTGGCCTACACCCTGTTCGACATCACCGCTCGCCACCCCCCGGTCGCCCACGCCGCGACCGAGGGCGCCCGTTGAGGGAAGGAGATACGTCATGGCAAGCCACGAGCATTACTACGTACCGGCGCAGAGCAAGTGGCCGATCATTGCCACGATCGGCATGTTCATCACCGTGTTCGGGCTCGGCACCTGGTTCAACGACCTCAAGGCCGGCCACCCGGAGTCCCACGGGCCGCTGATTTTCTTCGTTGGCGCGCTGTTCCTGGCCTACATGCTGTTCGGCTGGTTCGGCGCGGTGGTCAAGGAAAGCCACGCCGGGCTCTACAGTGCGCAGATGGACCGCTCGTTCCGCTGGGGCATGAGCTGGTTCATCTTTTCCGAGGTGATGTTCTTCCTGGCCTTCTTCGGCGCGCTGTTCTATGTGCGGGTGCTGGCCGGGCCGTGGCTGGGGGGCGATGGGGCCAAGGGCGTGACGCACATGCTCTGGCCCAACTTCGAGTTCGTCTGGCCGCTACTGCATACGCCGGACCCGAAACTGTTCCCGCCACCGAAGGAAGTCATCGATCCGTGGCACCTGCCGCTGATCAATACCATCCTGCTGGTGAGCTCCAGTGTGACCGTGACCATCGCCCACCACGCCCTGCGCAAGGGGCACCGCGGCACGCTGACGCTGTGGCTGGGGCTGACGATCCTGCTGGGGCTGGCGTTTCTCGCCCTGCAGGCCTACGAGTACCACGAGGCCTACAACAAACTCGGGCTGACCCTGGGCTCGGGCATCTACGGCGCGACGTTCTTCATGCTTACCGGGTTCCACGGCGCGCACGTGACCTTGGGCACGCTGATCCTGTTCGTGATGTTCTGCCGGGTGCTGCGCGGGCACTTCGAACCGGACAAGCACTTCGGTTTCGAGGCGGCGAGCTGGTACTGGCACTTCGTCGATGTGGTGTGGGTGGGGCTGTTCATATTTGTGTATGTCCTGTAGTGCGGCTTCGCGGGTGATCGCGGCTGAAGCCGCTCCTACAGGGATGGTGTGAATTCAGAAAGGTGCGTGCGACACCAGTTGCCCACTGATCAGGCCCCAGGCCACCAGGGCGATGGTCAGGGTGGCGAGGGCGACGCGTACGGTAAGGGCCTTGAGCAGGCGGGTCGAATGGTCATCGTCCTTGACCAGGAACACCAGGCCACTGAACAGGCTGGCGATGGTGGCCAGCAGCATCAGGACAATCGCGGCCTTGAGCATGGCGAAACTCCGGGGGATGAGGTGATGGATACAAGTATAGCGCTCGACCTCAAGAGGCCCTGGTGAAGCCGTTTCGCCCAGGCCTGGTACCGACCCTGGTGGTGCTTGCGCTGCTGCCGGGGTTGATCGCGCTCGGCTGCTGGCAACTGCGGCGCGCCGACGAAAAGCGTGACCTGCTGGCCATCTACACCGAGCGCCAGATCGAGGCGCCAGTCACTGCTGACCGGTTGCGCCAGCTGCCGGACCCGGCGTTCTACCCCGTGCACCTGTATGGCCGGTTCGATGCCGGTCACAGCCTGCTGCTGGACAACCAGATGCGTGACGGCAAGGCCGGTGTCGAGCTGTTGCAGCCCTTCCACGATCAGGCCAGTGGCCTGTGGTTGCTGGTCAATCGCGGCTGGCTGCCGTGGCCCGACCGTCGTGTGCCGGTGCGCTTCGACACGCCCAGCCAGGCGCTGGCGCTGGACGCCACGGTCTACGTGCCGCCGGGCAAGACGTTCCAGCTGCACCCGGACAACCCCGACGGCCAGTGGCCGCAACTGCTGACGGCGATCGATCCGTCCGGGCTCTGGCAGCAACTGGGCCGGGAAGGCTTTGCTCAGGAGCTACGCCTGCGGCCCGGCCCGGCCGCCTACCGCCTGGACTGGCCGGTGGTCGCCATGGGCCCGGAAAAGCACCAGGGTTATGCCGTGCAGTGGTTCGCCCTGGCGAGCGCGTTGGTACTGCTTTACCTGTATTTCGGCTGGCATCACAACGACAAGGAGAACCGCCATGGCCGCCGCCACGAGTCCACTGGACGTGCCTGACCGCCGCAAGCCCCGCGGGCGCCTGCAACTGCTGTTGATCCTGTTCGTCGTGCTCGGGCCGATGATCCTTGCCACCAGCATGTACAAGCTCAAGTTCTGGGTACCGGAGGGGCGCAGCTATCACGGTGTGATGATTGGTAATGGCGAGGGCCGGGCGGATATCGGCATCGATGCCCAGGACGAGCGCTGGCAGTTGCTGGTCAGCTCCCCGGGCGCCTGTGTCGAGGACTGCCGGCAACTGGTGTACCTGGCCCGACAGATCCAGGTCGGCCTGGGCCGCGATGCCAGCCGCGCCAGCCATGCCCTGGCGGCGGCCCAGCCGCTGGCCGCTGACTACCAGGCGTTGCTGGGCCGTGAATACCCGCAGTTGCAACGCTATCCGCTGGACGCCCAGCGCTATATCCAGAAGGTCGGCGACACTGCCCCGCAACTGTGGATCGTCGATCCTCACGGCAACCTGGTGCTGCGCTACGACGCCAAGGTCAAGGGCAAGCATGTGCTGGACGACCTGCGTCACCTGCTCAAGCTGTCCAACATCGGCTAGGAGGCTGCCATGGCCAGACCCGGATTCCGCCTTGCTGTGTTCGCCACGCTGCTGGCGCTGCTGGTCGTGTTGCTCGGCGCCTACACTCGCCTGACTCATGCCGGTCTTGGCTGCCCCGACTGGCCGGGGTGCTACGGCTTCATCAGCGTGCCCAAGACCGATGCCCAACTGGCCCATGCCGAACTGCACTTCCCTGAGCACCCGGTGGAGGAAGCCAAGGGCTGGGCAGAGATGGTTCATCGCTATTTCGCCGGCAGCCTGGCACTGGTGATCGCACTGCTTGCCTTCCAGGCTGTACGCCGGCATGCCCATGACGGCCAGCCCTACCGCCTGCCGGTGTTGCTGCTGGGGGTGGTGCTGGCCCAGGCGGCGTTCGGCATGTGGACCGTGACACTGAAACTGTGGCCCCAGGTGGTGACCGCGCACCTGCTTGGCGGGTTCACCACGGTGAGCCTGCTTTTCCTGCTATCCCTGCGTCTATCCCGGGCTTTTGCGCCTTTGCCGAAACTGCCGCTGAGCTTGCGGCGGATCGCGGCGCTGGCGCTGCTGGTGGTGATCGGCCAGATCGCCCTGGGGGGTTGGGTCAGCGCCAACTACGCGGCGGTGGCCTGTATCGACCTGCCTACCTGCCATGGTCAGTGGTGGCCGGCGGCGGACTTCAGCAACGGCTTCCACCTGACCCAGCACGTCGGCCCCAATTACCTGGGCGGGCAACTGGACAGCGATGCGCGCACGGCGATCCATGTCAGCCACCGGCTCGGCGCGATGATGGTGCTGGCGGTACTGCTGATGCTCAGCTGGAAGTTGCAGCGCAATGGCCTGGGCGGCCTAGCGCGCCTGGTATTGCTGGCGCTGACGCTGCAGCTGGGCCTGGGCATCAGCAACGTATTGTTCCACCTGCCGCTGGGCGTGGCCGTTGCCCACAACGCTGGCGGTGCGCTGCTGCTGCTGACCATGGTGCTGGTGAACTACCGCATCCGCGTGGTCGACAAGGTCCGAGTAGGGCATGGCTGGCGCCTGACGCCGGTGGCCGGGGCGCAACTCACTCATCACATGAGGAACGATTCGTGGCGACGGTTCTGAGCACGGAACGCCAGCGCGCCGGATGGCGCGACTATCTGGAACTGACCAAGCCGAAGGTGGTGGTGCTCATGCTGA
The DNA here is from genome assembly GCF_024749165.1 of Pseudomonas sp. B21-023. NCBI lineage: Bacteria > Pseudomonadati > Pseudomonadota > Gammaproteobacteria > Pseudomonadales > Pseudomonadaceae > Pseudomonas > Pseudomonas sp. B21-023. The sequence continues at coordinate 64,615 of NZ_CP087190.1, forward strand.
TCACCTCGCTGGTGGGGATGTTTCTCGCCACCCGCGCGGGGGTGGCCTGGAGCGTCCTGCTGTTCGGCAACCTCGGGATCGCCTTGTGCGCGGGGGCGGCGGCGGCGGTCAATCACGTGGTCGACCGACGAGTCGATGCGTTGATGGCCCGTACCCACAAGCGTCCGTTGGCCCAAGGCCGGGTGGCGCCTCTGGCGGCACTGTTGTTCGCCTTGTTGTTGGCCGTGGCAGGTATGGCCTTGCTGCTGGCTTTCACCAACCCCCTCACCGCCTGGCTCACACTGGCCTCGCTGCTGGGTTACGCGGTGCTCTACACCGGCTTTCTCAAGCGGGCCACGCCGCAGAACATCGTGATCGGCGGCCTGGCTGGGGCCGCGCCGCCATTGTTGGGCTGGGTAGCGGTCAGCGGGCACCTGGGCGCCGAGCCCCTGCTGCTGGTGCTGATCATCTTCGCCTGGACACCGCCGCACTTCTGGGCCCTTGCGATTCATCGCAAGGAGGAGTACGCAAAAGCTGATATTCCCATGCTACCCGTTACCCATGGCGAGCATTACACGGCCCTGCATATCCTGCTCTACACCTTGATATTGCTGGCCGTGAGCCTGTTGCCCTATGCCATACACATGAGCGGCCCGCTGTACCTGGCCTGTGCCTTGCTGCTGGGCCTGCGCTTCCTGCACTGGGCCTGGGTGTTGTACCGTGGCACCCGGCCGCACGCGGCGATCAAGACGTTCAAGTACTCTATCGGCTACCTGTTCGCCCTGTTCATCGCGTTGCTCGTAGACCACTACCTGTTGCTGAACCTATGACCCGAACCCAGAAAACCGTCTTCATCCTCGTTGCCCTGGTCGCGCTGATCATGGGCCTGACCGTCAACAAGGTGCTCAACGACCGTGGTCAGTTGAACCCCACCGAGCTGATCGATGCCGGCATCATCCTGCTGCCGCAGAGCCGTACCGTGCCGGACGTGACCATGACCGACCAGAACGGCCAGCCGCTGGTGCTGGACCAGCTCAAGGGCAAGTGGTCATTGCTGTTCTTCGGCTACACCTACTGCCCGGACATCTGCCCGACCACCCTGGCCCAGTTGCGCCAGGTGAAGAGCGAACTGCCCAAGGAGGCGCTGGAGCGTCTGCAGGTGGTGCTGGTGAGCGTCGACCCGAACCGCGACACGCCGAACCAGCTCAAGCAGTACCTGGGCTATTTCGACAAGGATTTCGTCGGGGTGGCGGGCTCGATCGAGGATACCCAGAAATTGGCCAACGCCTTGAGCATCCCGTTCATCCCGGCCGATACCAGCAAGCCCGGGTATACCGTGGATCACAGCGGCAACCTGGCGGTGGTCGGGCCGGACGGGCGTCAGCGCGGGTTCATCCGAGCGCCGTTCAACAACCAGAAGCTGGTGGCACAGTTGCCGGGGCTTGTGAAGCGCGACTGACGGTTGAAATTAATCGAGGGGCATAACCTGCGTGGGAGCGGGCTTGCCCCGCGATTGGCATTCAATCCTTGGGCCTGCTGCGAAAGAGCCGCAGAGCGTTCCCAGCAGTTCCGAAGTAGCACGCAGGCGATAATCAGACCTGGTAATTCTACCAGTTGAACGGATGCCTCATACCTTACAGGCTAGCGCCCGAACCATTCGTTCGGAGTGCCCGAAATGCCATCTACGGACAAAAGCCGAGTTTGCAACACCAGCTCTTTGGCGCAGGGCAGTACACATCGCCCCCAGGCGCTGACAATGCTGCTGAGCACCAATCAGCAAGCTTCGCCGCTTTGCGAAATTGATACGAATGGTAGGCGTGTCGGCACCTACACGCCCTACGGGCGGGAAACTGTATTGCAATCATGCCTGGGCTTTACGGGCCAGTTGAGGGCCACCGAGCTGCAAGGCTACTTGCTCGGAAATGGGTACCGCTTGTACAGCACGACATTCATGCGCTTCCATTCACCAGACTCGCTGAGCCCTTTCTTGGAGGGTGGCATCAATTGTTATGTGTACTGCAATGGCGATCCTGTGAATTTCAGCGACCCGACTGGCCATATGCTCAGATCCTCTTCGCCCGGCCGTCACTCAGGAGCAAGTAACACCGCAAGACGGTTTTCTGAAAGCGAGATGTCACCTCCCCAGGTACTGGAGGGAATGATGGCCCACTTTGATCGGTTACCACTCTCTGACACCAATACCGCTCTACAGCCACAAAACGCATTACATGGGGCAAGCTCTCCAAACACCGTAAGCGGACCAAGTAGTTCGGCATCAGGTCCCAATCGTGAATCAATCAAAGCGTCTATGAAGGCGGCAGTGGAGCAGAGGCGCACGGCGGCAACGGCGATACCCACTGAAGTGAATCCAGACCTTGCGCAGACAGTTATGGTTGAGCTCAGGAGAACTTCAGAGGCTTTGGGCGGTGTCACTGGTTCTTTCGCAGATCCGGCCCAGGGTTTGACGTACAACAATTACCTGAACGCTTTGGTGGCGTTGAGTCGTGGAACAGACAACTAGGCTGAGTTATCAGGTGACAAAACGCTGTAGATGCATCGTGGGGCAAGCCCACTCCCACAGTTGCAGCGCCAGGGTTGAGCTGGTACCGAATCTGTGGGAGCGGCGGTGTATCGCGATGGGCCGCACAGCGGCCCTGGGAATTTCAGCTTAGAACGCAGGAACCACAGCGCCCTTGTACTTCTCGGTGATGAACTGCTTCACCTCAGGCGAGTGCAGGGCCTGTACCAGCTTCTTCACCGCGTCCGCGTCCTTGTTGTCCTCGCGGGTCACCAGGATGTTCACGTACGGAGAGTCCTTGCCTTCGATGGCCAGGGCGTCTTTTTCCGGGTTGAGCTTGGCTTCCAGCGCGTAGTTGGTGTTGATCAGGGCGGCATCGACCTGGGTCAGCACACGCGGGATGGTCGCGGCTTCCAGTTCCCGGAACTTCAGGTTTTTCGGGTTCTCGGCGATGTCCTTGATGGTCGACAGGATGTTGGTGTTGTCCTTGAGTTTGATCACCCCGGCCTTGTCCAGCAACAGCAGGGCGCGGCCGCCGTTGGTGGCGTCGTTGGGAATGACCACGGCGGCGCCGGAAGGTAGTTCGTCGAGCTTCTTGACCTTGGCCGAGTACACGCCCAGCGGCTCGATGTGCACGCCGGCGACGCTTACCAGGTGAGTACCCTTGGCCTTGTTGAACTCATCCAGGTACGGCTGGTGCTGGAAGAAGTTGGCGTCCAGGCGCTTTTCCGACACCTGCACGTTCGGCTGGATGTAGTCGGTGAACTCCTTGACCTTCAGTTCCACGCCTTCCTTCGCCAGCTGTGGCTTGACGAAGTTGAGGATCTCGGCGTGCGGCACCGGGGTGGCGGCGACCGTCAGGGTCTCGGCGTGGGCCGAGAAGGCCGCGACCGCGGCGACAACAGCAAGCAGCTTCTTCATTGATCACTCCTTGTGAGGGCCGCGACGGCCCCCGAACGGGTCGGCCGGGCCGACCCCATTGGGGTTACTTACGGGAAAAATGCACGACCAGCTTGTCGCCGATCATTTGCAGTACCTGGACCAGGATGACCAGCAGCACCACGGTGACGATCATCACGTCGGTCTGGAAGCGTTGGTAGCCGAAGCGGATCGACAGGTCACCCAGGCCACCGGCCCCGACCACGCCGGCCATGGCGGTGTAGGACACCAAGGTGATGGCGGTCACGGTGATGGCGGCGATGATGCCCGGCATCGCTTCAGGCAGCACGGCCTTGAAGATGATCTGGCGGGTGGTGGCGCCCATCGACTGGGTAGCCTCGATGATGCCGCGGTCCACCTCGCGCAGGGCGGTTTCCACCAGTCGCGCGAAGAACGGTGTGGTTCCCACCACCAGCGGCGGGATGGCACCGGCAACGCCCAGCGATGTGCCGGTGATCAGCACCGTGATCGGGATCATCACGATCAGCAGGATGATGAACGGCACCGAGCGCACGATGTTGACGATGGTCGCCAGCACGGCGTAGACCTTCTTGTGCTCGAACATCTGCCGTGGGCTGAACAGGAACAGCACGACGCCCAGTGGCAGGCCCAGCAGGATGATGAAGGCCAGTGAGATGAACAGCATGACCATGGTGTCGTTGGTCGCCTGCCAGATCTCGACCCAGTCGACGTTGGCGAAATAGCTGAGGATGTCCATCAACGCAGTACCTCCATATGTACGTCAGCTGCAGTGAAGCGGGCGAATGCCGCCTCCATGTCTCCACCGATCAGGGCAAGGGTCAGCTGGCCATAGGGGATGTCCTTGATGCGGTCGATACGCCCGGCAAGGATGCTGTAGTCCACGCCGGTTTCGCGGGCCACGGTGCCCAGCAGCGGCGCGTAGGTGGCGCAGCCCTGGAAGGTCAGGCGCACGATGCGCCCCGGCACATGGGCGAAATCGTCGCGTTGCTCGTTCTCGTCGACCTGCTCGTCTTCCTGGACGAAACGCTTGGTGGTGGCGTGCTGCGGGTGCAGGAACACGTCGGCCACCGGGCCCTGCTCGACGATCTGCCCGGCGTCCATCACCGCCACGCGGTCGCAGACCCGGCGGATCACGTCCATCTCATGGGTGATCAGCACGATGGTCAGCTTCAGCTCGCGGTTGATCTCGGCCAGCAGTTGCAGCACCGAGGCGGTGGTCTGCGGGTCGAGGGCGCTGGTGGCTTCGTCGCACAGCAGGATCTTGGGGTTGGTGGACAGGGCGCGGGCGATGCCGACGCGCTGCTTCTGCCCACCCGACAGTTGCGCCGGGTACTTCTTCGCGTGCTCGGATAGGCCGACACGGGCCAGCAGCTCGGTGACGCGCTTGTCGATCTCGCCACGCGACAGCTCGCCCGCCAGCACCAGCGGCAGGGCGACATTGTCGGCGACGGTCTTGGAGGCCAGCAGGTTGAAGTGCTGGAAGATCATGCCGACCTGCTGGCGGAAGCGCCGCAGCTGGTTCGAGTCGAAGGCGGTGACGTCTTCACCGTCGACCACGATCTTGCCGCCGGACGGCTCCTCGAGACGGTTGATCAGGCGCAGCATGGTGCTCTTGCCGGCACCGGAGTGGCCGATCAGGCCGAACACCTGGCCATCTTCGATGGTCAGGCTGGTCGGGTTCAGGGCCGGGATATCCCTACCGGCGACGCGGTAGGTCTTGTGGACATTTTGAAACTCGATCACTGAGCGAACCTTGTGGGGCGCATGGAATTTGGGTCAGCGGTTAGCCGGGGCGCGCATTTTAGCCTTTTCCCCTGCGTGTTCTTAGCATTTATTTCGTCACGCTCCAATCCAATCGGCATAACGCGACGGTCGGCAATCCGATTGAACGCATCCGACGGCGGCCCAGTCACTAATTGAACAAGCCCGAACGGGCAGCCTGAAGACTGATGAGGAGAGCCGAAGATGCCCAGCAAGACCCCGCAGGCGCCACAGCCCAGCCCTGTCGCCGGCACCGACACCCCGGACAAGGCCAACACCAACGCCAAACTGCAGAGCCTGGAGGCGTTTCGCAGCGACGCCAGCGGCCAGGCGCTGCGCACCAACCAGGGTGTGAAGGTCGCCGACAACCAGAACAGCCTCAAGGCCGGCGCCCGTGGGCCTTCGCTGCTCGAAGACTTCATCATGCGCGAGAAGATCACCCACTTCGACCATGAGCGCATCCCCGAGCGTATCGTCCATGCCCGCGGGACCGGCGCCCATGGCTACTTCCAGAGCTACGGCTGCCATGCCGAGCTGACCAAGGCCGGCTTCCTGCAAGACCCCGAGAAAATCACCCCGGTGTTCGTGCGCTTTTCCACCGTGCAGGGTCCACGTGGCTCGGGCGACACGGTGCGCGACGTGCGCGGCTTTGCGGTGAAGTTCTACACCGATGAAGGCAACTTCGATCTGGTCGGCAACAACATGCCGGTGTTCTTCATCCAGGACGCGATCAAGTTTCCCGACTTCGTCCACGCGGTCAAACCCGAACCGCACAACGAGATGCCCACCGGCGGCTCTGCCCACGACACCTTCTGGGACTTCGTGTCGCTGGTGCCCGAATCCGCGCACATGGTCATGTGGGCGATGTCCGACCGGGCCATTCCGCGCAGCCTGCGCATGATGGAAGGCTTTGGCGTGCACACCTTCCGGTTGATCAATGCCCAAGGCGTGGCCAGCTTCGTCAAGTTCCACTGGAAGCCGCGCCAGGGCGTGCACTCGGTGCTGTGGGACGAAGCCCAGAAGCTTGCCGGCAAGGACACCGACTATCACCGCCGCGACCTGTGGGAAGCGATCGAGACCGGGCATTATCCGGAATGGGAGCTGGGCGTGCAGATCGTGCCGGAGGCCGACGAGCACAAGTTCGACTTCGACTTGCTCGACCCGACCAAGATCATCCCCGAGGAGCTGGTGCCGGTGACGCCGCTGGGCAAGATGGTGCTCGACCGCAACCCGGACAACTTCTTCGCCGAAGTGGAGCAGATCGCCTTCTGCCCCGGGCACATCGTGCCGGGCATCGACTTCAGCAATGACCCGTTGCTGCAGGGCAGGCTGTTTTCCTACACCGACACCCAGATAAGCCGCCTGGGCGGGCCGAACTTCCACGAGATTCCGATAAACCGCCCTGTCGCGCCCAATCACAGCAGCCAGCGCGATGCCATGCACCGCATGACCATCGACAAGGGCCGGGCGTCCTACGAGCCCAACTCGATCGATGGCGGGTGGCCGAAGGAAACGCCGCCCGCCCCGCAGGATGGCGGTTTCGAGAGTTACCAGGAACGTATCGACGCGAACAAGATCCGCCAGCGCAGCGAGTCGTTCGGCGATCATTTCTCCCAGGCGCGCCTGTTCTTCCAAAGCATGAGCCCCACCGAGCAGCAGCACATCATCAAGGCCTACAGCTTCGAGCTGGGCAAGGTCGAGCGTGAGGCGATCCGCGCGCGAGAAGTGAACGAGATCCTGGCTAATATCGATCTCAAGTTGGCGGCAGCGGTGGCGGCCAACCTCGGCCTGCCGGCGCCGAAGGCCGGCACGGTCAAGGTCAAGGGCAGCAAGCCGGCACAGTCAAAGGCCTTGAGCCAGATGAACCACCCCGGGGACATCGGCATCAGTGGACGCAAGATCGCCATCCTGGTGGCTGATGGCGTGGATGACGCGAGTGTCGACAAGGTGGTCAAGGCGCTGGAGGCGCAAAGTGCGCGTCCCATGCTGCTGGGGCCGACTTCGGCACCCGTGAAGACTGCCGCTGGCAAGCAGCTGACGGTGGATGCATCGATGGAGGGCATGCCCTCGGTGATGTTCGACGGGGTGTGGGTGCCGGCGGGCAAGGCTTCGCTGGAGGCGCTGGAAAACAGCGGCGTGGCCAAGCACTTCCTGCTCGAGGCCTACAAGCATCTCAAGCCCATGGGGGTAGCCAGTGAGGGCAAGCTGCTGCTGAACAAGCTGGGACTCGAGGAAGATGCGGGGCTGTTGCTGGGCGATGACCAGAAGGCGCTCGAGGCCTTCTTCAAGGCCGTCGAGGGGCACCGGGTATGGGCGCGGGAGGCGGCTGCCGAAGCTGTTCCTGCATAATCGGGGGCTGCTTTGCAGCCCATCGCCGCGGTTCGTCGCCACGACAAGCCGGCTCCCACAGATTGTAGGCGGTCCCTGTGGGAGCCGGCTTGCCGGCGATGAGGCCCTGACAGGTTTATTGCTGATGAGGGATCAACACCACCTGCGCCGGCAATGAACGCTGGATCTCATGCTTCTGCTTCAGCTCGAAGCCACTGTCGAGCTTGCGCACTCGCTTCTCCAGCAGGGTCTTGAGCCAAGGCGCATCCTCGGTACGCGGCACCTGGAACACCACCTCGCACTGATAACTCACCACGTCCGCCGCGATATCGTCCAACTGGCGACGCATCGCCCGGCTATCGGTGGTTTTCAGCGCCACGACGGTGGTCGGTGCGGTCGGGTCGATCACCCGGGCCTTGGGCTTGGACGCGGCAGCCTTGAGCGCCGCTTCGGCCTTTTCCAGTTCGGCCTTGCGTGCCTGGGCCACGGCATCGCCACCGGTCAGGGCCGGTGCTTGCGGCATCAGCGCCCGAGCGCGGGCCAATGCCGTGGCAGCGGCATTCACATCGCCCTTCTGCAGGACAATCTGGCTACGGCGCAGGTAGGCCTCGGCCAGCTGGCGCTGATGCGGTTCGAGGCGGTCGTCATCCGGCGCCTGGGCCTGCAAGGCGGCCAGTTGATCCTCGGCGGTGGCCAGCTCGTTGCTGGCGATGCTTTGCTCGAGCTGGTGCCAGGCATCGGGCTGGGCAGGCGCCACCGGCTGCTCGGCCGGCTTGCTTGAGCAGGCAGCCAGGAACAGGGAAAACGCGGCAACAAGCAGATAACGTGAGGCGAACGGCTTCATTCCTGCGACTCTCTATTTGCGCAAAAAGCGAGCAAGTCTACACCCAGGTGCGCACGCTCGAAAACAAGTCTTCTCAGACTCGAAACCTGCGAAAAGGTTGCAGGATGCGCCTGCGCGCACCCTGAAAATTCAGCGTTTCGGCAACGCCAGGCTCAGCAAGAATAGCACTGCCGCACAGACCACGATCGAAGGCCCGGCCGGGGTGTCCTTGAACCAGGACAGCGCCAGGCCCCCGCAGACCGCAGAAACGCCAAGCAGGCTGGCGCCCACGGCCATCTGCTCCGGTGAGCGGGCGTGACGCTGTGCCGCAGCGGCCGGGATGATCAGCAGCGAGGTGATCAGCAGCACGCCGACGATCTTCATCGCCACCGCGATCACCACGGCTATCAGCAGCATCAGCGCCAGGCGCAGGCCGGCCACTGGCAGGCCTTCGACCGTCGCCAGTTCCTCGTGCACGGTCACCGCCAGCAGTGGTCGCCAGAACATCGCCAGCAGCACCAGTACCAAGGCGCTGCCGCCGAGGATCCAGGCAAGGTCGGTAGGGCTGATTGCCAGCAGGTCACCGAACAGGTAGGCCATCAGGTCGATGCGCACATCGTGCATGAAGCTCAGCACCACCAGCCCCAGCGACAGCGTGCTGGGGGCGAGGATACCGAGCAGGGTGTCCGAGGCCAGCGGCTGGCGCTGCTGCAGGGTCACCAGCAGGATCGCCAGCAGCAGGCAGCCGACGGTCACCGCCAGTGCCGGGCTGACGTCCAAGGCGAAGCCCAGGGCCACGCCGAGCAGCGCGGCATGGGACAGGGTGTCGCCGAAATAGGCCATGCGCCGCCACACCACGAACGAGCCCAGGGGCCCGGCGACCAACGCCAGGGATATACCGGCAAGCAGGGCGTAGAGAAGAAAATCAGCCATGCTTGCAGTGCTCTCCGTGAACATGGGCGCCGGGGGCGATCACCGAACCGTGCAGGTCGTGGCTGTGATCGTGATGGTGGTGATAGATGGCCAGGCTCGGGGCGTTCTGGCCGAACAGCTCGACGAAGGCCGGGTCGTTGCTGACCTGCTCCGGGTGGCCCGAGCAGCACACGTGGCGGTTGAGGCAGACCACCTGGTCGGTGGCGCTCATGACCAGGTGCAGGTCATGGGAAACCATCAGTACGCCGCAGCCGTGGCGGTCGCGCAGGCGAGTGATCAGGTTGTACAGCTCGGTCTGGCCAACTACGTCGACACCCTGCACCGGTTCGTCGAGTACCAGCAGCTCGGGCTCGCGCAGCAGCGCGCGGGCCAACAGCACACGCTGCATCTCGCCACCGGAGATGGTCTGGATCGGGTTGTCGATCACCTGCTCGGCGCCGACTTCCTGCAACGCCGCCAAGGCTGCCGCACGGTCTACACCGGGCACCAGGCGCAGGAAGCGCAGCACCGACAAGGGCAATGTGGCGTCCACCTGGATCTTTTGCGGCATGTAGCCGATGCGCAGCCTGGGCTTGCGCCACACTTTGCCGCGATGCGGCTTGAGCAGCCCCAGCACGGCGCGCACCAGGGTGGTCTTGCCGGCGCCGTTGGGACCGATCAGGGTAACGATCTGGCCCGGTGCCACCGCCAGGTCGATGCTGTCGAGCACCGCTTCGCCAGCGAAGCTGACACCGACTTGCTCGAGGCGGATCAGGGCATCGCTCATGCCTTGCCCCGGCAGTTGCCGCACAGGCCGACCACTTCGACGGTTTGCGTCTCGACCGCAAAGCCCACGGCATTGGCGCTGCTGACGATGGCGTCGCTGATGCTGTTCTGCTCCAGCTCGATGGCGACATGACATTCGCGGCAGATCAGGAACTGCCCCTGGTGCGCGTGCTCGGGGTGGCTGCAGCCAATAAAGGCATTGAGCGAGGCGATGCGGTGCACCAGGCCATTTTCCAGAAGGAAGTCCAGGGCACGATAGACGGTCGGTGGCGCGGCGCGGCGGCCGTCCTGCTCGCTGAGCACGGCGAGGATATCGTAGGCGCCCAGCGGCTTGTGGCTCTGCCACACCAGCTCCAGCACGCGGCGGCGCAGGGCGGTCAGGCGCAGGCCCTGACGGTTGCACAGCGCGTCGGCCTCGGCCAGCGCACTGTGGACGCAATGGGAGTGATCGTGGGGACGGTGGGCCAGCGGCGTGATGGACATGGGCAGCGACGGTTCAGGATGGAGACGTTATTATGTTACCTGTTTCTGACGACCCGAGTATCCACCGTGTCCCGAATCCTTGCCCTCTTTGTCGCTTTCATCGCTTTTTCGGCGCACGCCGACGTGCGCGTGCTGACCAGCATCAAGCCCCTGCAACAGATCGCCGCCGCCGTTCAGGACGGTGTCGGCAGCCCCGATGTGCTGCTGCCGCCGGGCGCCTCCCCGCACAACTACGCACTGCGCCCCTCCGACGTGCGCAAGGTCGCCGATGCCGACCTGCTGTATTGGATCGGCCCGGACATGGAAGGTTTCCTGCCCCGCGTGCTGAAGAGCCGCGCCAAGCCGACCGTGGCCGTGCAGTCGCTGTCGGGCATGCAGTTGCGTCATTTCGGCGAGGACAGCCACTCCCATGACGAGGAAGACCACGACGATCATGACCACGACCACCGTCCGGGCAGCCTCGATGCACACCTGTGGCTGTCGTCGCTGAATGCCCGGGTGATCGCGACGAAGATGGCTGGGGACCTGGCAGCGGCCGACCCGGCCAATGCCCCGCGCTACCAGGCCAACCTCAAGCAGTTCGTCGAGCGCCTGGATGCCCTGGATGCGCGCATCAAGCTGCGTGTGGCGGGGATCGCCGGCAAGCCTTACTTCGTGTTTCACGAGGCGTTCGACTACTTCGAGGCCGCCTATGGCCTGAAGCACACTGGCGTGTTCAGCGTGGCGTCTGAGGTGCAGCCGGGCGCGCAGCACGTCGCCGCCATGCGCAAGCGCTTGCAGGCGGTGGGCAAGACCTGCGTGTTCAGCGAGCCGCCGCTGAGGCCGCGCCTGGCCGAGACGCTGACGGCCGGATTGCCGGTGCGGTTGGCCGAACTGGATGCGCTGGGTGGCACCGACAAGGTGGATGGCAAGGGCTATGAGCGCTTGCTGGAGAAGCTCGGCGGCGACCTGGTCGGCTGCCTGGAACAGCTCTGAGGCTGTAGGCGGACCAGGTGGGAGTGGGCTTGCCCCGCGATAGCGTTGGCAGGCCCAGCGCTATCGCGGGGCAGGCCCGCTCCCACAAATGCCGCTATTGCCTATCAGAGCGCGAACGGCAGCTTCAGCGCAACCTGCTGGCGTTGCGCCAGGCGCACCTCGAACTCGCTAGGGTCATGGATCATCACGTCCATCCCGGCGAACGCCTGCGCCGCGATCAGGCGCGACAGCCAGAAGCGCACGCACGCCACCCGCAGCATCACCGGCCACAGCTCCGCTTCAGCGGCGGTGAACGGCCGCAGTGCCGCGTAGGCGCCCAGCAATGCCTGGGCGCGTGGCAGGTCGATACCACTCTGCTCGTCCAGGCACCAGTCGTTCACGGTGATGGCGATGTCGTACAGCATCGGCCCGGAGCAAGCATTGTAGAAGTCGATCAGCCCGGTCAGGTGAGTGCCTTCGAACATCACGTTGTCACGGAACAGGTCGGCGTGCAGGTTGGCCTTGGGCAGAGCGAGGATCTGCGCCTTGTGCGCGGTGATTTCCGCCAGCGCCGGTTGCAACAGCCCGGCTTGCTCCCGGTTCAGGCTCGGCAGCAGCTCGGCGCCCGATTCCAGCATCCAGTCCAGGCCACGGTCGGTGCGGCGCTCGATGATGCGCTCGCGGGTGGCCAGGTGAATGTGCGCCAGCAGCTCGCCGACCTGGGCGCAATGCTGGTTGTTCGGCAGCTTGACGTGCTTGCCCGACAGTCGCGGCTGCAGCAGCGCAGGCTTGCCGCACAGTTCGCGCAGGCCATGCCCTTCGCGGTCGCGCAGGGCGTAGGGCACGGGCATGTCGGCATCGTGCAGCACGTCGAGCAGTTCGATGAAGAACGGCATGTCTTCAGCCGGCCCACGCTCGATCAGTGTGAGGACGAACTCCCCTTTTTCCAGGCTGACGAAGAAATTGCTGTTCTCGGTACCGGCGGCGATGCCCTGGAAGTCGAGCAGGCGGCCCAGCTCGTATGGCGCCAGAAAGGTTTCCAGCTCAGGCCGGGACACAGGGGTGAAGACTGACATGTTGAAGAATTGCCCATGCGGGCACTTCCGCCCGGAAGTGCCTGGTTGATAAGAACGATACGCGTTACTAGCTTACCACTCGAAGATCTTCCAGGACGGAATCAGCATGTCCGGCTGGTCGGAACGAATGAAATTGCCTTCGGAGCCATCGGCGCGTACCAGGAAATAAGGCTTGCCGTTCTTCGGCGTGACCTTGATCGCATACAGGAAACCGTTTTGCCGATACTCCTGGATGGTTTTATCGCCTTCCGTGCGAATGGTTACATCGGGATCGGCCGATGGGGCTTCGTCCGCCGCCTGGGTGACGACTGGCATGGTGGCCAGCAGACCGAGCAGTAACAGGCGATTGAGTGTGCGCATGATAACCTAGTCCTTTTGTCGTCATTGATCCGGCTATTCTAGCGCCGGACCCGTCGAAAAGGTTGATTCTCCTCATGAGCCAAGCGCCCCTCGTCCTGGTGGACGGTTCGTCCTACCTCTACCGCGCCTTCCACGCGCTGCCGCCGCTGACCACCTCCAAAGGCATGCCCACCGGCGCGGTCAAGGGCGTGCTGAACATGCTCAAGAGCCTGCGCAAGCAGTACCCGGACAGCCTGTTCGCAGTGGTCTTCGATGCCAAGGGCGGGACCTTCCGCGACGCCATGTTCGCCGAGTACAAGGCCAACCGCCCGAGCATGCCCGATGACCTGCGGGTGCAGGTCGAACCGCTGCACGCCAGCGTTCGTGCACTGGGCTACCCGCTGTTGTGCGTCGAAGGCGTGGAGGCCGACGACGTGATCGGCACCCTGGCGCGCAGCAGCGCCGCCGCCGGCCGCCCGGTGATCATCTCGACCGGTGACAAGGACATGGCCCAGTTGGTGGACGGCCACGTCACCCTCGTCAATACCATGACCGGTAGCGTGCTCGATGTCGCTGGCGTGCACGAGAAGTTCGGCGTAGGGCCCGAACACATCATCGATTTTCTCGCCCTGATGGGCGACAAGGTCGACAACATTCCCGGCGTGCCGGGCGTTGGCGAAAAGACCGCGGTGGGCCTGCTGACCGGTATCGGTGGCGGCCTGAGCGATGTGTACCAGAACCTGGACAAGGTGCCGGGCCTGGCCATTCGAGGCGCCAAGACCCTCGCCGCCAAGCTCGAGGAGCACCGCGACGCGGCCTTCCTCTCCTACGAGTTGGCCACCATCAAGTGCGATGTCGAGCTGGATGTCGAGGTGGACGCCCTGGTCTGTGGCGAACCCGACCGTGAAGCACTGATGGCGCTCTATACCGAGATGGAGTTCAAGAGCTGGGTTGCCGAAGTCCAGCGCAGCGCGCCCCAAGCCGGTAATGGCGCGGCTGTCGTCGAGGCTGTTGCCGAGAAGATTGAGCCGAAGTACGAAACCATCCTCGACCAGGCTCGCTTCGACGTCTGGCTGGAAAAGCTGCGCCAGGCGCCGCTGTTCGCCTTCGATACGGAAACCACCGGCCTGGACGCCCAGCAGGCGCAGATTGTCGGCCTGTCGTTCGCCGTCGAGCCCCATGAAGCCGCCTATGTGCCCCTGACCCACGACTACGAAGGCGCTCCAGCCCAGCTGGACCGCGAGCGCGTGCTGCTGGCGCTCAAGCCACTGCTGGAGGACCCGGCCAAGGGCAAGATCGGCCAGAACGCCAAGTACGACATCAACATCCTGGCCAACGGCACCCCGGCCATCCACATGCGCGGCGTGGCCTACGACACCATGCTCGAGTCCTACGTGCTCGACTCCACCGCCACCCGTCACGACATGGACAGCTTGGCGCAGAAGTACCTGGACCACACCACCATCGCCTTCGAGGATATCGCCGGCAAGGGCGCCAAGCAGCTGACCTTCAACCAGATCCCGCTGGACAAGGCCGGCCCCTACGCCGCCGAGGACGCCGATATCACCCTGCGCCTGCACCATGCGCTGCAGGCACGGCTGGCCCAGACGCCCAGCGTGCTGCCGGTGCTGATGGATATCGAGATGCCGCTGGTGCCGGTGCTGGCGAAGATCGAGCGCCAGGGCGCGCTGGTCGATGCCGGGCTGCTCGGCGTGCAGAGCGGTGAGCTGGGAGCGAAGCTGGTCGAGCTGGAGCGTGAGGCGTATGCGCTGGCCGGCGAGGAATTCAACCTGGGCTCGCCCAAGCAGCTCGGTGCGATTCTCTACGACAAGCTGGGCATGCCGGTGCTGAGCAAGACCGCCAAGGGCCAGCCGTCCACCGCCGAGGCGGTTCTGGATGACCTGGCCGAGCAGGGCTACCCGCTGCCCAAGGTGCTGATGCAGTACCGCAGCCTGAGCAAGCTCAAGAGCACCTACACCGACAAGTTGCCGGGGCAGATCAACCCGCGTACCGGACGCATCCATACCTCGTATCAGCAGGCTGTGGCTGCCACCGGTCGCTTGTCGTCCAGCGACCCGAACCTGCAGAACATCCCGATCCGCACCGCCGAGGGCCGGCGCATTCGCCAGGCTTTCGTCGCCAGCCCCGGCTACAAACTGCTGGCGGCGGACTATTCGCAGATCGAGCTGCGTATCATGGCCCATCTGGCCAAGGACGAAGGGCTGCTGCACGCCTTCCGCAACGACCTTGACGTGCACCGCGCCACCGCCGCGGAAGTGTTCGGTGTCGCCCTCGAGAACGTCACCACCGACCAGCGCCGTAGCGCCAAGGCGATTAACTTTGGCCTGATCTATGGCATGAGCGCATTCGGCCTGGCCAAGCAGATCGGCGTCGATCGCAAGCAGTCCCAGGACTACATCGACCGCTATTTCGCCCGTTACCCAGGCGTGCTGGCCTATATGGAGCGCACCCGCGCCCAGGCCGCTGAAAAGGGCTTCGTCGAAACCCTGTTCGGGCGTCGCCTGTACCTGCCGGACATCAACGCCAAGAACCCGTCCTTGCGCAAAGGTGCCGAGCGCACCGCGATCAACGCGCCGATGCAGGGCACCGCGGCAGACATCATCAAGCGCGCGATGGTGGCGGTGGACAACTGGCTGACCGAGAGCGGGCTGGATGCGCGGGTGATCCTGCAGGTGCACGACGAACTGGTGCTTGAGGTGCGCGAAGACCAGGTCGACCAGGTGAAAGCCGAGATTAGGGTCCACATGAGCGGCGCGGCGCAGTTGGACGTGCCGTTGCTGGTGGAAGCGGGTGTTGGCTCGAATTGGGACGAAGCTCACTAAACGCAGCGTGAAAGCTGTGTAGGATCTGCGGCGTAGTGTCGCGGATCCGGCGCAGGCCTGGGGCCTTAGATCGAGAGTTTCATGAAACTATCGCAAATAGTTTCCAGGGGCTCGGAACTAAACCGGTGA
Organism: Pseudomonas sp. B21-023; assembly: GCF_024749165.1. Classification (NCBI taxonomy): domain Bacteria; kingdom Pseudomonadati; phylum Pseudomonadota; class Gammaproteobacteria; order Pseudomonadales; family Pseudomonadaceae; genus Pseudomonas; species Pseudomonas sp. B21-023. The sequence continues at coordinate 80,467 of NZ_CP087190.1, forward strand.
ACCGCCACTCAGAGGTACTGAATGGCTGGTGAAGCCTTTCGATGCTCCTATGTTGTGTTAAGTGTTGGCAGATATCTGGACCCCGCCCTAGCGGTCCGGACTTGGACCCCGAACTTCCCCCTCCCCATACGAAGTCCGGGGTTTTTTTTGCCCGGAATTCGGCGTCATGTCTGCCTGGGCTCGTGGGAGCGGGCTTGCCCCGCGACAGGGCCATCGCGGGGCAAGCCCGCTCCCACGAAAGCCTCACTCGAGCTCAGACAGCCGGCTTGTCTTCCAGCTCCATCCAGTCCGCCAGCACGCGATAGGCCTCTTCCAGGCCCAGGCGCTTGGGCGCCGAAAACAGCTGGATGGTCGCGGTGTCGCCCCAGCCCTTGCGAATCTCCGACTGCACCTTGAGCAAGGTGTTCTTGCCCGCGCCGTGGGTCAGCTTGTCGGCCTTGGTCAGCAGGATGTGCATCGGCATGCCGCTGGCCTTGGCCCAGTCGAGCATCATCTTGTCGAAGTCGGTCATCGGATGGCGGGTATCCATCATCAGGATGATCCCGCGCAGGCACTCGCGGCTGCCCAGGTAGGCTTCCAGGTGTTTCTGCCAGTGCTGCTTGAGCGGAATCGGCACTTTTGCATAACCGTAGCCCGGCAGGTCGACCAAACGCCGTTCATCGTCCAGACTGAAGAAATTCAGCAGCTGGGTGCGGCCGGGGGTCTTCGAGGTACGCGCCAGGCTGGCGTGGGTCAGGGTGTTGAGGGCGCTGGATTTACCGGCGTTGGAACGGCCGGCGAAAGCCACCTCGTAACCCTGGTCTTCGGGGCATTGTTCGACCTTGGCGGCGCTGAGGGCGAATTTGGCTTTCTGGCAGAGGCCGAGGATGGGGTTCTTGACTTGCATGGGATTTCCGATGTGGGTGTTGCCCAGCGCTGGAGGCGTAGGACCAGGCCTGGCAAGCGGTGTCGTTTCCGTTTGGCTGGCGGAAGTATATAATGCCCCAGTTTTTGTGTGCTCATTCGCCCAGCGAAGGCAATTGAGCATGGGGTGTCGAACAATAGCTCGCGCAACAGAACGCAGCGCGGCCCCCAACCCTGTCAGGTCGTTTCGCATGGCGAAATGGCTGCTTGCTGTCGGTATGTTCCTGCCGTTTTTCAGCGCACAGGCTACACAGGATCCCGAGGCGTTGTACAACCGCACGTGCGCGGCCTGTCACGCCGGACAACTGCCCCAGGCACCCAGAAGCGGTGACCGGGCGGCCTGGGAGCCAAGGCTGGCGCAAGGCATGGCGCAACTGGTGGTGCATGTTACACAGGGTTTCAAGGCTATGCCGCCGCGTGGATTGTGCATGGACTGCAGTGCCGAGGACTACCGTTTGGTCATCCTTTGGATGAGCGGCAGTCCCGATACATAACATTTCACCCTTAGCCGTGTTGGATTAGCTGATGAACAAACTAGTCGTGAGTCTGCTGTTGACCATGGGGGTCGCAGGTGCGGCAACTGCTGCGGGACCCATCAAAGGCGATGCCGCCGCCGGCCAGGCCAAGACAGCTGTCTGTGGGGCCTGTCACAACCCGGACGGCAACAGCCTGGCACCGAATTTCCCGAAGCTCGCCGGCCAAGGTGAGCCCTACCTGAACAAGCAGTTGCACGACATCAAGGACGGCAAGCGTACCGTGCTTGAGATGACCGGCATGCTGGCCAATTTCAACGAACAGGACCTGGCCGACATCGCCGCTTATTTCGCTAGCCAGAAAGGCAGCGTGGGTGCCGCCGATCCGAAGCTCGTCGAGCGTGGTCGTGCCTTGTTCAACGGCGGCAACCTGGAGAAAGGCATGCCGGCCTGCACTGGTTGCCATTCCCCCAACGGCGCAGGCATCGCCCTGGCGAAGTTCCCGCATCTCAGTGGCCAGCACGCGCAGTACGTCAGCAAGCAGCTGACCGACTTCCGCGAAGGCAACCGCACCAATGACGGCGACGCCATGACCATGCGCACCATCGCCGGCAAGCTCAGCAACAAGGACATCGAAGCGCTGTCCAGCTACATTCAGGGCCTGCACTGAAATACGCGTTAACACTCGGTTAATGCTTCAGCGCTAAAGATGAAAAGGGCAGCCCGCGCTGCCCTTTTTTCTGTCCGTAGCCGTTACACTACAGAACTCGAGCCCTTCCCGACCTGTCCTACCCAGGTCGCGTCGAGGCGACCAAAGACTGCTCAGGAGTAAAGCATGCGTAAACTGATTCTCAGCGCTGCGCTGGTCGCCGCCAGCGTATTCGGTATGGCCGCCGTCCAGGCTGCGGAGCCTGTGGCCGGCAAGGAATATATCGAGCTGAGCAACCCCGTGCCGGTGTCGGTGCCAGGCAAGATCGAGGTCGTCGAGCTGTTCTGGTATGGCTGTCCGCACTGCTACCACTTCGAACCGACCATCAACCCTTGGGTCGACAAGCTGCCAAAGGACGTCAATTTCAAGCGTGTGCCGGCCATGTTCGGTGGCCCCTGGGATGCCCACGGCCAGATGTTCCTCACCCTCGAAGCCATGGGTGTTGAGCACAATGTCCACAACGCGGTGTTCGACGCCATCCAGAACAAGCGCATGCGCCTGACCAAACCTGAGGAGATGGCCGACTTCCTGGCCACCCAGGGCGTGGACAAGGACAAGTTCCTCGCCACCTTCAACTCCTTCGCCATCAAGGGCCAGGTCAATCAGGCCAAAGAGCTGGCCAAGAAGTATGAAATCACCGGCGTACCGAGCCTGGTGGTCAACGGCAAGTACCGCTTCGACCTGGGTACCGCCGGTGGTCCGGAAGGCGTGCTGAACGTCGCCGACCAGCTGATCGCCAAGGAGCGCGCCGCTAAGTAAGCGGCGAATGCCATGGGCCGCTTTCGCTCAACCCGAAGCGTCGGCCTGCACCAGCCGCAGGTCAACGAACATCACCTGCAGGCCAGCGGCCTGCCGGCCGATGGTCGCCTGCGGCTGCTCAGTTTCAATATCCAGGTCGGTATCAGTACCGAGCGCTATCGCCACTACGTGACCCGCAGTTGGCAGCACTTGCTGCCGCACAACGGGCGAGCCGGCAACCTGCAGAAGATCGGCGACCTGCTCAACGACTTCGACCTGGTGGCCTTGCAGGAAGCCGATGGTGGCAGCCTACGCACCGGCTTCGTCAACCAGGTGGAGCACCTGGCCCAGCTGGGGGCCTTCCCCTACTGGTACCAGCAGCTCAATCGCAACCTGGGGCGTTTTGCCCAGCACAGCAACGGTGTGCTCAGCCGCCTCAAACCCCAGCACCTGGAAGACCATCCCCTGCCCGGCCCCTCTGGGCGAGGGGCGATCCTCGTGCGTTTCGGCGAAGGTGCCGACGCCCTGATCGTGGTGATGATGCACCTGGCGCTCGGCTCCAAGACGCGCGCCCGCCAGCTGGCCTATATCCGCGAGCTGATCGGTGGCTATCGCCACCAGATCCTCATGGGTGACATGAACACCCACGCCAACGACCTGCTTGACCATTCGCCCTTGCGGGATCTCGGGCTTGTCGCTCCTCAGGTCGAGGCCACTTTTCCCAGCTGGCGTCCCCAGCGCTGCCTTGACCACATCCTGCTCAGCCCGAGCCTGACACTGGAGCGTGTCGAGGTATTGGCACAGCCAATTTCCGATCACCTTCCCGTCGCCGTCGAGATCCGATTGCCTGATGCCCTGACTGTGGATACGCTGCCGGTCCTGAGTTAGTCCTGCCTGGGCGAATCCTGCACTCAAGTGTTGGGCTTTTCCGCCGAAATCCAGTGATTGCAGGACTAGATGCCACTACCCGTTGCGGATCCAGGCATGACCGAAGAAGCCGAGCGCTGGAAAGAAAAATACCTCAAGAGCATCGAACAGCAGGAAAAGCTCGAGCGGCGCTGGGAAGCCCGCCTCGACCTGCTGCGTCGTGGCCTGGTGCGCAGCACCCTGGCGGCGGAAGGTAGCGACAAGATCGTGGACCAGTGCATGAAGGAAATGCGCGAGGTCATCCGCAGCGACAATATGGACGCCGGCCTCGCCGGGCTGATTCCGCGCCTGGAAAAAGCCGTGCTCGACTCCGAGCAGCGCCGCGAAACTCGCATGAACCAGGTTAGCGAGGCGCTGACCGCGCTGGTTACCCAGTTGCAGACCTTGCCCCTGCCGGGCGATGTGGCACGTCCGTTGAAAAAGCTGGCGAAGAAGCTCGACGGTGGCGTCAGCCAGTCCCGCGAGCTACCGCCCTTGCTGGGCGAGCTCAGTGGTTTGCAGGGGCGCGCCCTGGATGCTGTGCAAAAGCCCGATGATGAAGCTCGCCCCGGGTTCCTTCAGCGCCTGTTTGGTGGCCGTGACGAGCCCCAAGGGGAATTGGCGACCGCACCTGTTGCCATCGAGGCGACGTCGCCCGCACTCCAGCCAGCCGCTGCAGCCCCGGTCATCGTACCTGAGCCACAGCCCAGGGATGCCGACGAGCTGCACGCCCTGGCCCCTGTGCCTCAGGCCTTGCCCGAAGCGGCACAGGCAGTGGATGAAACGGTGCCCGTCGAGCTGCCTGAAGCGGAAATCGAATTACCCGGCCCGGCGCTGGTTGAAACCACGCCGTTGGTCGTTGCCGATCCGCATCCCGAAGCCGAGCCATCGGTGGCCGCGGTTGCCGAACCTGTACCCGAGCCTTTGACTGTCATCGAGTCGGAGCAAGCCGCAACGGATGAACCGGACACAGTGGCGGAGCTGGTCACCGTCGATGATGGCCCCTATGCCCTGCCCGATGCGGTCGAGCCGCCCTACAGCCAGGTTGCCGCCCATATCGAGCAGACGCTGATCGGCCTGCTCGACGACCTGAGCCTGCCCGAGCGCCACAAGGCCCAGGCCCTGGAGATGCGCGAACGGGTTTCGCGGGGGCTGAACTGGTACGAGCTGATCCCGGTACTGGATGACCTGGCCGTGCTCATGCTGGCGATCACCGACAGCGGCCAGCATGAGTTCGAGGCTTACCTGCAGCAGCTCAACGAGCGCCTGGAAACCTTCCAGAGCCACCTGCACGAAGCCAGCGCCGGCCATGCCGACAACAGCTCCGCCGCCCGAGAGCTCGACAGCCAGCTGCGCGAGCAGGTCGATGGCTTGCAGAGTAGTGTGCAGGGGGCTGCTGATGTCGACAGCCTCAAGCATATCCTGGAGAACCGCCTCGAAGGCCTGTTGGTGACCATGGATGCTCACCAGCACGAGCGTGACCGTCGTGAGCATGAGCTGGCTGGTCGCCTGCACGGATTGGCCGAACGTGTGGCGAGCATGGAGCAGGAGGCACTGGGTTACCGCGAGCACCTTGAAGAGCAGCGGCAGAAAGCGATGATCGATCCGCTGACCGGCCTGCCCAATCGTGCGGCCTGGTCGGAGCGAGTCGAACAGGAAGTACTCGACTGGCAAGAAAACGGCGGCCATCTGGCGATGGCCATCCTTGACCTCGATCATTTCAAGCGCATCAACGACGGCTACGGCCACCTGGCGGGCGACAAAGTGCTCAAGATCGTCGCCGACCAGCTGCGCAAACGCCTGCGTGGCGGTGACTTCATCGCCCGCTTCGGTGGTGAGGAATTCGTCCTGCTGTTGCCGCAAACCTCGCCGCCCGCCGCAGCGCAGGTGGTCGAGGCACTGCGTGCGGCGATCGAAGCCTGCCCATTCCACTTCAAGGGCGAACGAGTGGTGATCACTACGTCCATCGGCCTGAGTGCCTTCCGCGCCGGCGAGCGCGGCGACCAAGTGCTCAAGCGCGCGGACGAAGCCTTGTACCGGGCGAAGGACAAGGGGCGTAATCGCGTCGAGCAGGCATAAGTAACTACCGCTTGTGGGGCGTTGCCCTGAATGAAACTGCGTGACGGAAGGCTGGAACTTCAGCCAGAAACCTCCTATTCATTTCCGTCTTGCGAAGTACTGATCATGAAAATCTCTCGTTTGTTGATGGCGTCCTTGATGACGCTGGCGTTTCACAACCTGGCGTTTGCCGAGCAGGTACTGTTTACCGCACACATCAGTCACAAAGGCACGATTTTGAATCAGTCGCCCACATGGATCACTGAGGTCAAACGGGTCGTGCAGAAGGACTACATGACTGAATACACCCTGCTTCTTGACTCAAAAATCACCCAAAGCGATCCGGCGTTCTGCAGCATGTCGCCCATAGATGTCGGGACTTATGAGCGGCTTATACACGGGCAGGGCAAAGTGATCGGCAAGCCTTCAGTGGAGATGGTGAGGGTCGCTACGCAGTTGGTGGACCTCAAGGGACCTTCCGGCGATAACTCGATGGCGTTTCAGTTGATGTGCGTTCGCTGAGGCGCAAGGCTTGGAGCACGTTATACTGTAGCGCTGTTGTCGGCTCATCATGGCGTGCTCCCTGCAATGAAAACACTCATCACTGCCTTGCTCCTGCTGGTCCTGGCAGGCTGTTCCAGTGGCCTGCGTATCGACCGCAGCCACCCCTCGGCCAATCAGGACAGCCGCATCCAGTTCGTCGTCGTGCACTACACCAACGCGTCGCTGGAGCGCTCCCTCGCCCTGCTGACCCACGGCGAGGTCAGCAGCCATTACCTTATCGGCGACGGCCCGGCCACTGTCTACCAACTGGTAGACGAGAACCGCCGCGCCTGGCACGCAGGGGATAGCCAGTGGCAGGGGCGCACCTGGCTCAATTCCAGCTCCATCGGCATCGAGATCGTCAACGAGGGCTACACGGACACGCCGACCGGGCGTGTCTGGCACCCTTACAGCGAAGCCCAGGTGCAAGCGCTGATCGCCCTGCTCAAGGATATCGTCAAGCGCAACAATATCGACCCGCGCCATATCATCGGCCATAGCGACATCGCCCCGCTGCGCAAGCTCGATCCGGGTCCGCTGTTCCCCTGGAAGCGTCTGGCCGAGGCCGGCCTGGGTGTCTGGCCGGATAGCGCTGCGGTGGCGCGGCAACAGGCCTTTTTCGAGGTCAACCCGCCAAGCATCAGCTGGTACCAGCAGCAACTGTCGCGCTTTGGCTATGCCATCGACCAGACCGGTGAACTGGACGTGGCCACCCGGCATGTGATCGCGGCCTTCCAAATGCGTTTCCGCCCGCGGCTGTTCGATGGCACGCCGGATGCACAGACCGCCGCGATGTTGCAGGTGCTTAACCGCAAGCGCTGACCCGAACTTTTCGGACGCTTGGCGCGCAAGCGGGCCAATTCACATGCCCAGCGGCTGCGCCAAGCTTTGATTCCGTTGCTATACCTTTGGTATTCAACTGGATGCCACGCATGCTTGCCCTCTTCGCTACGGTGCGTCAATTTTTCCACCGCCCCTGGCTTTTAGCCGCGCTCGCGGCGTTGGCCAGTGCCGGGCTGTTGCTGGCGATCAGCGTCAACGTTGCCTTGCAACAGATGAAACAAAGTGAAAGCGCGCAGATGAATGCCCAGGGCGAGCGTTTCCTCGAGCGCCTGGAGCAGGTGTTCGGCCAATTGCGCGAGGCTGTGGACCAGCTTCAGGCGCAGCCCCTGCGCGGCTGTGATGCGCTGATGCTGACGCAACTGCAACAGGTGGCGCTGAAGTCGCGGTTCATCTATGAAGCGTCCTATGTGGAGGGTACGCGGGCCTGCTCCAACCGCGGCGACGAGCGGATCATCGAGCCCTTGCGCAGCCCGGATATCCAAGGGCCGACCTACAGCTACTGGCTCAATACCACCACTGAACCCAACGAGAATCTCGCGGCCCTGATGCTGGGCCGTGGCCGCTTCGTCGTCTCCACCTCCCGTGGCCACCTCACCGACGTCGTCGACCTGCCGCCCGGTGGCAGCCTGCTGGTAGTGCTGGATCGGGGTACCCGGGCCATCCCCGTGCTGGGCCCGACGCAACCCTGGCCGCCGACCACCGAATGGCCACCTGCGCAGGGCAAGTCCTTGATCGAGCTGCCCGACCGCCTGGTCTATCGCATGTCCACCAAATCACCGGACTACCAGTTGGTGCTGATCGCACCGCGGGCGAGCCTGCCACTGAAGCTCAATGGCCTGCTCTGGTTGCTGTTCCCCGGCAGCCTGGTGTTGGCCGGCTGTATCGGCTGGCTGGTGCTGCAACTGATCCTGCAACGCCGCTCGATGAGCTCGGAGCTGCAGCATGCGCTGCGCCGCGGCGAGCTGCAGGTGCTGTACCAGCCGATCTTCGAACTGGACAGCCGCCGCTGTGTCGGTGCCGAGGCCCTGGTGCGCTGGCGCCGCCCGGACGGCAGCCTGACCAGCCCCGAGCTGTTCATCCCCCTGGCAGAGAACACCGGCCAGATTCGACAGATCACCGACTTCGTCCTGCAACGGGTGCTCGAACAGCTGGGGCAGCTGCTGCGGGCCAACCGCCAGCTCTATATCTCGGTCAACCTGGCGGCCTGCGACGTCATGGCGCCGCGTATAGGCCGGGTGGCGGCGCGGTTGCTGGCGCACCATCGTGTAGCCCCCAGCCAGATCGCCTTCGAGGTGACCGAGCGTGGCCTGATCGATGTGGTGGTGGCGCGGGACAACCTGCAGGCCCTGCGCGCTGTCGGGCACCAGGTGCTGATCGATGACTTCGGTACTGGCTATTGCAGCCTCGCCTACCTGCAGACTCTGCCGGTGGACTGCCTGAAGATCGACAAGTCGTTCATTGATGCCTTGGGCCATGACGCCGCCAGCAGCGGCGTGGCGCCGCATATCATCCGCATGGCCCACGACCTGCACCTGCGGGTGATCGCCGAAGGCATCGAGTGCGAGGACCAGGCGGTGCTGCTCAACAGCGAGGGGGTCAACTACGGGCAAGGGTGGCTGTTCGCCCATCCCCTGAATGCCCGCCAGTTTGCCGAGTTGATTACCCGCGGACGGCGCGTGGCTGGGCGGAGGATCGATGATGAGCCTTGAGGTTGGCGCACCCTGAAGGGGGCCACGTCAAACCGGCAGTGCCATGTAGAACTGCGTCCCCTGCCCCGGCCGTGAGAACACGCCCATCCGCCCGCCATGCAGCTGGACGATCTCCTTGCACAGCGCCAGGCCCAACCCTGCCCCGCCCTTCTTGCGCCCGACCTGCACGAACGGCTCGAAGATCCGCCCCTGCTGACCATAGGCGATACCCTCGCCGTTATCCTCGACGCTGATGATCACCCGCTCGGCATGCCGCCGTGCATGCAGGCGGATACGCCCGCCGCTGCCGGTGTGGCGAATGGCGTTGTGCAGCAGGTTGTCGAGCACCCGGTCGAGCTGCGCGACATCGGCCTGAATGCGTGGCAGCGGTGGCTCCAGCTCGCGGATAATCTCGATCTGCTTGCCCGAGGCTTGTTCGACGAAACGCGCCTGGGCGCGCTCGAACAGTTCCTCCAATGAGCAGGGGGCCAGTTCGAGCTTTTGCAAGCCGCTCTGATAGCGGGAAAAGTTGAGCAGGTCGTTGATCAATTGGGTGAGGCGCTGCATTTCCTCGGCAATGGTTTCGAGTAGATCGTTCTCCCGCGCTTCGGGCGGGAAGCTGACACGTTCGCGCAACAGCCCGAACGCCATGTGCATGCCCGTGACGGGAGTGCGCAGCTCGTGGGAAGCACGCAGTACGAACTCGCTGCGTACCCGTTCGAAGGCGCGTTGTTCGGTGACATCGTGCAACACCATCACCGCGCCGAGAATAGGTCCTTCGGGGTGGCTGACCGGCGTCAGGCTATAGGTCAGCAGCCTGGTCTCTTCATCCACCTCCAGGCTCAGGTCTTCCGGCAGTCGGTCCAGGCTGCCACCGCGCAGCACCTGGCGCAGCTGTTGTTCCAGTTCGGGGCGTTGCAGGGCTTCGGCCAGGCTTACGCCCAGGCGGCTCGGGTCCCAGCCCAGCTGGCGCTGGGCCACCGGGTTGAGGTGCTCCAGGCGCCCTTGGCGATCGATGATCAGCAGGCCGTCGTCGATGCTGTCCAGTACCGCTTGCAGGCGCTGCTGGCCAGTCTGCAGCTCATCGACATTGGTGGCCTGGTGCTTGCGCAGGGCGTCGGCCATCAGGCCGAAGCGGCGGGTCAGCAGGTTGAGCTCGGTGGCCTGCGTCACGGGCAGGGTGACGTCGAAGTTGCCCTGGCCGACCTGGTCGGCGGCCTTGGCCAGCGCCTCGATCGGTTGGCCGAAGCGGCGGGCGATGTTGTGCGCGGTGATGAAGCCGAGCACCAGCACGGTGAGGCCCATCAACCCGAGCAGGCCACTGATGAGCAAGGCGTGATCGCGCGATGACTTCTCGGTTCGGGTGATGTGTTCAAGGGCTTGGCGATGTGAGTCCAGCAGATCGGCGCGCACCTGGTTGAAGGTGACGCCAAGGGGCTGGTCCACCCCCATGCTGCGGGCGGGCGCGGGGCTCTGTCGATAGGCCTGGACGAACGCCTGGTAGTTGCTGGCGGCCTTGCTGAAGCCGGTGCGTTCGCCGCCCTGCTCCAGCCCCTGCTTGAGCAGGGCCTGGAACTGCTCCTGCAAGGTGACGAGGGTGCTTGGGGCGGTGTCCTCGTCGAGGATGAGATTCAGTTGTTCGCCAAGGTTCTGCCGCAGCTTCAGGCCCAGCTCGAGGGTCTCGGTGGTGTCCTGCACCACGCGCTGCTGCAGCGCTGCCATCTGCAGCACACTGAACAACCCCAGCAGCAAGCCCAGCAGGGCCACGGTGACCAGCGCCGAGATGCTCAGGAACAGCCGCGTGCGCAGCTTCATCGGCCATTTCATAAGTTGTACTGCTTGCGCTTGCGGTACAGGGTGGAGGCGTCGATGCCCAGGGTCTTGGCGGCCTGGTCGAGGGTGTCGCTGGTGGCCAGTACCGCGCCGATATGGGCGCGTTCCAGCTCGTCCAGGCTCAGCGCCGCACCGACCCGCGGCGCATTGCCGACGGGTTGCTCAGCCATGCCCAGGTGGCTGATCTCCACACGTTCCTGTGGGCAGATGATGCTGGCGCGCTCGACCACGTTGCGCAGTTCGCGGATGTTGCCCGGCCAGCGGTAGTTGAGCAGGGCGGCGCGCGCTTCGTCGCTGAAGCCACGGGCCGGGCGCGAGTACTCCTTGACGAAGCGCGCCAGGAAACGGTCGGCCAGGGTCAGGATGTCTTCACTGCGCTCGCGAAGGGGGGGCAGGTGCAAGGTGATCACGTTCAACCGGTACAACAAGTCTTCGCGGAAACGGTTCTCGCGCACCATCTCGTCGAGGTTGAGGTTGGTGGCCGCGAGGATCCGTACATCTGCCCGTCGCGTGACCGGGTCACCGACCCGCTCGTACTCCTTGTCCTGGATGAAACGCAGCAATTTTGGTTGCAAGGTGAGGGGAAAATCACCGATCTCGTCAAGGAACAGGGTGCCGCCATCTGCCTGGCTGACCCGCCCCAGGGTACTTTCGCTGGCACCGGTGAAGGCGCCACGGGTGTGTCCGAACAGCTCGCTTTCCATCAGCTCGGCGTTCAACGACGGGCAGTTGATGGTCACGCAGGCCTTGCGTGCGCGCTTGCTCCAGCCATGTATGGCGCGGGCCAGTTCGCCCTTGCCGGTACCGGACTCACCGAGGATGAGAATGTTGGCATCGGTGGTCGCCACCTGGCGGGCGGTTTCCAGCACCGCCATCATCGCGGGGCTGTGGGAGTCCAGGCCGTCCTTGGGCTTGCGTACTTCACCCTCGAGGGCCTCCAGGCGCGCTGACAGTTGGCGCACTTCCAGCTGCTTGGCCGTGGCCAGGCGCAATTGGTCGGGGCTGCAAGGCTTGACCAGGTAATCGGCGGCCCCGGCCTGGATCGCGTCCACCGCGGTATCGATGGCCGAGTGGGCGGTGACGATGACCACCCGCATCCACGGCGCCTGGATGCGCATTTGCGCCAATACGTCCAGGCCGTTGTCCTCGCCCAGGCGCAGGTCGAGGAAACACAGGTCGAACACCTGGCGCTGCAGCAGGGTCTCAGCCTGGGCGGCGCTGTTGGCGGTCGCCACGCTATAGCCCTCGTCCTCGAGGCAATAACGGAAGGTACGCAGGATGGCGGACTCGTCGTCCACCAGCAGAATGCGGCCTTGGTTGTCCTGGGCTGATTCCATTTCCTGCGCTCCTTTGGGATTGATCTCAATTAGTGTCGGAAAAATCGGGCAAGTTGCATGGTCGATTCTGATTGATTCTGTTCCATGCATGCTAGCCGCATGCCTTCATGATGGCTAAGTGGCTGATAAATCTAAAGTTGATTGTGGGTAAACAGCTGGCATGTCGGTTGCGAGAGTCCAGGGTTGAGTGATGTGAAAGGAGGTTTTGTGATGTCTATCTACCCTCGAATGGCCGTGCTGGCGGCTTGTGCGTTGTCGATCGTCGCCCAGGCCCAGGCTGATCCGGTGCAGGACGCGCGCCTCGAAGGCGCCCTGCAGACGGCGATGTCCCTTAACGCCATGCTCAACGCCTTCCCTATAAAGGTAGAAGTCGATGGCCGGCGGGCCCGGCTTTCGGGCGAAGTGGAAAACCCGGTGGAACGGATGCTGGCCGAACAGGTGGCCCTGGCCACGCGCGGGATCGAGCAGGTGGACAACCAGTTGCGGATCGACCCGGGGCTGGTGGACAAGCCCTTGGAACTGCGTGCCTACGCCCAGCGCCTGGAGGACGCCACCCTCGGTGCGGTGGTGCGCGCACGGCTGCTGTGGAGCCGGATTACCGAAAAGGCCCCTATCGAGGTGGAAAGCCGTGAAGGCGTGGTGACCCTGCGCGGCAAGGTGGACAGCCCCGAGGCCAAGGACCTTGCCGGGGTTCTGGCGCGTACCACCGATGGGGTGCACCTGGTCAACAATCTGGTCAGCCTGGACAGCACGGCCCTGGCCAAGGCCAGGGAAAAACCTGTCGATGCTCCAACCGGTCCGCAGCCCAGCGACAGCTGGATCGTCGACAAGATCCAGGCCAGCTACCGCTTCAGCCGTAACCTGGACGGGCTGAACATCAAGGTAGCCAGTGAAGAGGGGTTGGTCAGGTTATCGGGCGAGGTGGTCAGCAGCGAGCAGAAGGCCATTGCCGTGGACGTCGCGAGGCAGATCGTCGGGGTGCGCGGGGTAGACGCCGATCTATTGAAGATCGCCACCAAGGTAGAGGGCTGATCGTGCAAATCGCACGAGCCCTTGCAGGGGCATCGTGCAGGATACGTCCTTCCCAGTTATGTGCATATTCAATAACTATTTGATTTAAAAGGATTTTTTTAGAGTTTTACGGCTGGCATGCAGGCTGCACTGATCTTCCCAAGAACGGATAACAAGTACTGCAGGAGGAGCCGGCATGAATCGCCCCAACGTCAACCGCACGCAGAGCGCTGTAGTACCCCTGCAGCAGCTGCTGTTCCTCGGCATGGCCCTGCTGCTGACCTTGGCGGTCGGCCTGTTCCATCACAGCTGGCAGACCGCCCGGCTGGCCGAGCAAGTGGCGGCGCAAACTGCGCTGTTGACGCAGCTGCGGGCGACGCCCCACGCCAGCACCTTGGTCAAGGCCACCCAGCCACTGCCCAGCGCCGATACTGCCCCTGCCGTTCTCGACCGCGTCGAGCCTCAGGAACGTTGGGTGTTCTGATACTTCTGACCGATTTCGTACAAGAAAAGGAGAAACATCATGCTGAGTTGGGCTATCACCTTCCTGATCATCGCCATTATTGCCGCAGTCCTGGGCTTTGGTGGTATCGCCGGTGCTGCGACTGGTATCGCGAAGATACTGTTCATCGTCTTCCTGGTGCTGTTCGTAGCCTCCTTCTTCTTCGGCCGCGGTAGAGGTTGACGACCATGAGCAGGATGCTCCCGAAAGCCTTGGCCGTCGCACTGCTGCTAGGCAGTGGTGCGTCGGCGCTGGCCGCTAATGACGGCCAGGTCCGGGTCAACCAGTTGCTTGGCTCGGATCCCGAATACCAGAAGACCTGGCAGAACACGATAAAGAAAGAAGAGCGCTTGCCCGAATGGGTGATCAACCTCAGCGGCAGCTCGGCGCAGCAGATGTCGGCGGTGACCGAGGACGGCGACCAGTATCTGGTTGGTCCGCTCTGCGAATCCGAGGGCAATTGCACCTACAAGCGCCTGGTCGTTGCCTTCAGCTGGGACAAGGACGAAGCCTACGGCATGCTTGTGGAAGTGCCAGAGGGCTTGCCAGCGGACAAGTCGCCGACCCGCCATGCGGACTACCGCTGGTTGGGCAAGCCGGACGAAGGCATGAAAGCTTTGCTGCAGGAGCAGCTCAAGCGTGACCCGAACTGGTACTGACCAGCGGTCGCGCACTGTAACGCTATAGAAGCTGAACCTTTTTATCTTTCAGGCTTCTATGATGCGCCGCCCCGAGGAGGGACGGCGCATGACCAGGGGGCCGGGCCGTTCTGACTGTTGCAGGGTCGGAGTGGCCTAGGGGTACAGGGAGTGCCTCCATCATGGGCCGGGTCAGGAGAGGGTGGCATCGGAAGTTGCAGGTCGATCGGGTCGGCATAGCAGGACGTGACCGATCTGGCTTCCGAAGCGCCTGTAGGAATTTATCTATCCATACGAGCGACTTTTTAGTTCAGACACATTTTGTCGCTACCGTATATCGAAATTTTTTTAGTTGTCCGACAGGTCAGCCTGTGTGGCATTTCAGCCATTCGGATTGTCGAACACGCCATCAAACCCCCATCTTCCATACCTGCAAATCTGCCGAAAAATGGCGCATTGGCCTTGTTCGGAAATCCGAACGTTGAAAATCAAGGCTTTGGCGATGCTCGATTTCGGCTTCTGGTCTCATGCCGATTCGGTATGGGGTAGTCGTTTCCGGCATTAGACTGCCCCTGCCCACGTCGCAATAGTTGCCGCCTTTTTCCTTGGCCCGAGCGCCAGAAATACTCGCTCGCGGTGTCCTTACAGAGGGGCCCGGAACGGAACATGCAGCCGCCCAGAAGCTTTCGAGCGCTCTGGAACGCGACTTTCCGTCAGGTGCCCGTGACCACTACAACAAAGGGTAATGACATGAAGAAGGCAAAACTGAGCCTCGCCTGGCAGATCGTCATCGGTCTGTTGCTGGGCGTTGCAGTCGGCGCGCTACTGAATCATTTCAGTGCAGAAAAGGCATGGTGGATCAGCAACGTCCTCCAGCCGGCCGGCGATATCTTCATTCGCCTGATCAAGATGATCGTCGTCCCGATCGTGATTTCGTCGCTGATCGTGGGCATCGCCGGGGTAGGCGACGCGAAGAAACTGGGCAGTATCGGCCTGAAGACCATCATCTACTTCGAGGTGGTGACCACCATCGCCATCGTCGTCGGCCTGGTCCTGGCCAACGTGTTCCACCCAGGCGCCGGCATCGACATGAGCACCCTGGGCACCGTCGACATCTCCAAGTACCAGGCCACCGCGGCCGAGGTGCAGCATGAGCACGCGTTTATCGAGACCCTGCTCAACCTGATCCCGTCGAATATCTTCGCGGCGTTGATGCGTGGCGAGATGCTGCCGATCATCTTCTTCTCGGTGATGTTCGGCATGGGCTTGTCGAGCCTGAACGCCGACCTGCGCGAGCCGCTGGTGCGTACCTTCCAGGGCGTGTCGGAGACCATGTTCAAGGTCACCCACATGATCATGAACTACGCGCCGATCGGTGTGTTCGCCCTGATCGCCGTGACTGTCGCCAACTTCGGCTTCAGCTCGCTGCTGCCGCTGGCCAAGCTGGTGCTGCTGGTGTACTTCGCCATCGCCTTCTTCGCCTTCATGGTGCTGGGCCTGGTAGCTCGCCTGTTCGGCTTCTCGGTGATCAAGATCATGCGCATCATGAAAGATGAGCTGATCCTCGCCTACTCCACCTCCAGCTCCGAGACCGTGCTGCCGCGCGTGATCGAGAAGATGGAGAAGTACGGTGCGCCGAAGTCGATCTGCTCGTTCGTGGTCCCGACCGGCTACTCGTTCAACCTCGACGGTTCGACCCTGTACCAGAGCATTGCGGCGATCTTCATCGCCCAGCTGTACGGCATCGACCTGTCCTGGAGCCAGCAGCTGCTGCTGGTGCTGACCCTGATGGTCACCTCCAAGGGTATCGCCGGCGTGCCAGGCGTATCGTTCGTGGTGCTGCTGGCCACCCTGGGCAGCGTGGGCATCCCGCTGGAAGGCCTGGCCTTCATCGCCGGTGTCGACCGCATCATGGACATGGCCCGTACCGCGCTGAACGTGGTCGGCAACGCCCTGGCCGCAGTGGTCATCGCCAAGTGGCAGGGTATGTACGACGCCGAGAAAGGCGAGGCGTACTACAAGTCGCTGGTGCTGGAAAAAGGCAAGAAAGAGGCCGTGGTGGCGGGCAAGACCGTCAACCAGTAAGCCGCTGAGCTGAACGAAGAGCCCCGACTTGTCGGGGCTTTTTGCTGTCTGAAAGTTGACCGCGGCCGTGTTACCCACACTGGCCCCATCGCCGGCAAGCCGGCTCTCATACGGGTATCGCAAATCCCTGTGGGAGCCGGCTTGCCGGCGATGGGGTGCGAAGCGCCCCCAACAGCGCGTACGTTGATTGCGCTATCATTCGGGCATTTTTCACGGGGGAACACACGGATGCTCAACGGCCTCTGGCTCGGCTTTTTCCTGATTGCGGCCATCAGTGCCCTGGGCCAATGGCTGGTGGGCGGCAATGCCGGCATCTTCGCCGCGATGGTCGAGAGCATCTTCGCCATGGCCAAGCTCTCGGTAGAGGTGATGGTCCTGCTGTTCGGCACCCTGACCCTGTGGCTGGGTTTTCTCAAGATCGCCGAGAAGGCCGGTATCGTCGAATGGCTGGCCAAGGTCCTCGGGCCGTTGTTCGCCCGGCTGATGCCGGAGGTGCCGCCGGGTCACCCCGCCTTGGGCCTGATCACCATGAACTTCGCCGCCAACGGCCTGGGCTTGGACAACGCCGCCACGCCCATCGGCCTGAAGGCCATGCGTTCGCTGCAGGAGCTCAACCCCAGCAGCACCACGGCGAGCAACGCGCAGATCCTGTTCCTGGTACTCAATGCCTCGTCACTGACCCTGCTGCCGGTGACCATCTTCATGTACCGCGCCCAGCAAGGCGCGCCTGACCCGACCATGGTGTTCCTGCCGATCCTGCTGGCCACCAGTTGCTCGACCCTGGTCGGCCTGCTGTCGGTGGCGGTGATGCAGCGCCTGCGCCTGTGGGACCCGGTGGTGCTTGCCTACCTGATCCCCGGCGCGCTATTGCTGGGTGGCTTCATGGCCTTCCTTGGCACGTTGTCAGCGGCCGCGCTGGCCAGCCTGTCCTCGATCCTGGGCAACCTGACGCTGTTCGGCGTGATCATCCTGTTCCTGGTGATCGGCGCGTTGCGCCGGGTGCAGGTGTACGAGGCTTTTGTCGAGGGTGCCAAGGAGGGTTTCGACGTGGCCAAGGGGCTGTTGCCCTACCTGGTGGCGATGCTGGTGGCCGTGGGCGTGCTGCGCGCTTCGGGCGCCCTGGAGCTGGCCCTGGACGGCATTCGCCACGCGGTGACCTGGATGGGCCTGGATACGCGCTTCGTCGAGGGCCTGCCCACGGCGCTGGTCAAGCCGTTCTCCGGCAGTGCGGCGCGGGCGATGCTGATCGAGACCATGCAGACTCAGGGCGTGGACAGCTTCGCGGCGCTGGTGGCGGCGACCGTTCAGGGCAGCACCGAAACCACCTTCTACGTGCTGGCGGTGTACTTTGGCGCGGTGGGTATCCAGCGCGTGCGCCACGCGGTGGGTTGCGCGCTGCTGGCCGAGTTGTCCGGGGTGATCGCGGCGATCTTCGTCTGCTACTGGTTCTTCGCCTGAGCCTGGCTGACAGTCCAGTCGATCACCTGGCGCGCCAGCTGGTCGCTGGCCGTACCGAAGCCGGCGACCACTGCCGGCACTTGCTGGCTACCTAGCGGCTGGCGTACCTCGAAGCGTTTACTTGCGAGAATGCGCTGGCTGCGGCCCTGCACCAGCCGTGCATCGTAGCGGATCACCACCTCCACTGCCCCGCCCGGGCGGTACTCGCTCTGGAACGCTTGCAGTTCGCCACCCAGCTCGTAGTCCGCCTGCAGGTTACTATCGTCGGCGCTCAGTCGCTGCACTCGGCCATCGCGCTGGAAGCCGTCGAGCAGGCGATTGCGCACCAGCATCGGCGTCGGATCGCTCCAGCGGGCGCCCTTGTAGCTGCTGATCACATCCCCCTGGGGAATGACCGCGATACGCGGTCCGGCCAGGGCTTCGCTGGCCAGTGGCTTGTTCAGGCGCAGCGACCAGTCCAGCGGCGCGGCACTGCGGGCGGTCTGGCTCACCGGCAGGCGATAGATATCCACAGGCTCTGACTGCGGCAGGATCGAGCAGGCCGTAGCCAGGCTCAGGGTGGAAACGAGTGCGGCCCGGCGCAGCGACAGCTTCATGGCTGGAACTCCTTGTTGTTGTCGCGGCCCAGCAGGTAGCCGCTGGGGTCGGCTTCCAGGCGACGGGAGATGCCCTTGAGCGAGTTGAGGGTCTCGCGCAGTTCGCGGATTGCCGGGGCGATCTGGTTCAGGCCCTGGGCGCTGTCGTCCAGGGACTGGCGGTTGTCCTGCAGCAGGCTGTTGATGGTCGCCGTGCTTTCGGCCAGCGACTGCATGGCCTGCTCGGCGCTGCCGATGGCCTGCTTGCCCTGGGTGCCGAGCAGGCCATTGGCGTTGCGCATCAGGGCCTGGGTCTCGGCCAGGGTGGCATTGGCCTGCTTGCCGACCTGAGCCAGCTGTTCGATGGCCTCGGAAATCCCGCCCTTCTGGTTGGCGAAGGCGCCGGTGGTCTGCTCGAGGTTGGCCAAGGTATTGCTGAGGCGCTCGATATTGCTCGAAGAGAACATCTGGTTGGCGTTGTGCAGCAGCAGGTTGATGTTGGTCACCAGGTCGCTGCTGTCGTTGAGCAGGCGCGAGATTGGCGATGGCGAGGCGACGATTACCGGCAGCTTGCCGTCCTTGCCCTTGAGTTCCGGGCTTTGCGGCGTGCCGCCGCTGAGCTGGATGAACGAGTTGCCGGTCACCCCCGCCAGGGTCAGCTTGGCCTGGGTGTCCTCCTTGACCGGCGTGTCGCCGCTGAGGCGCACGCGAGCCAGGACCCGGCGCGGGTCCTTCGGGTCCAGGCGCAGGCTGCTGACATCACCGACCTTGATGCCGTTGTACTGCACCGGGCTGCCGCGGGACAGGCCCGAGACCGCCTCGTTGAACACCACTTCGTAGTCCTTGAAAGCGTCGTCGACACTGGACTTGGTCAGCCACAGGCCGAACAGCATGGCGCCCGCCACCACCAGCACGGTGACCAGGCCGATCAGGACATGATGAGCTCGGGTTTCCATCGTTCAGCGCTCCTGGCGGGCGCGCAGGGCGGCGTTTTCGGCCGCCCGGCCACGCGGGCCGTGAAAATATTCGTGAATCCAGGGATCAACGGTCTGCTCGACCTCGGCCAGGGGCCCGGCTACCAGCACCTTCTTCTGCGACAGCACCGCCACCCGGTCGGTAATGGTGTAGAGCGTGTCCAGGTCGTGGGTGATGAGGAACACCGACAAGCCCAGGGCGTCGCGCAGGGTGAGGATCAACTGGTCGAAGGCGGCGGCGCCGATCGGGTCGAGGCCGGCGGTGGGCTCGTCGAGGAACAGGATGTCCGGGTCCAGGGCCAGGGCGCGGGCCAGGGCGGCGCGCTTGATCATGCCGCCGGACAGCGAGGCCGGGTACTTGTCGGCGGCGCTGATCGGTAGCCCGGCCAACGCCAGCTTGACCCCGGCCAGGTGCTCGGCGTCGGCCCGCGACAGCCCGGCATGCTCGATCAGCGGCAGGGCGACGTTCTCGATAACGGTCAGGGAGGAGAACAGCGCGCCCTTCTGGAACAGCACGCCGAAGCGGCGTTCGACCAGCGAACGCTGGTTTTCGTCGAGCGTGGCCAGGTTCTGGCCGAACACCTTGACCGTGCCTTCATTGGGCCGGCGCAGGCCGACGATGCTGCGCAGCAGCACCGACTTGCCGCTGCCCGAACCGCCGACCACGGCGAGGATCTCACCGCGGTACAGGTCCAGGTCGAGGTTCTCGTGCACGCTCTGGCTGCCGAAGCGGTTGCACAGGCCCCGGGCTTCGATCACCGCTTCAGTCACCAGCCCATCTCCATGAAGAACAGCGCGGCCACCGCGTCCAGCACGATGACCACGAAGATCGATTGCACCACGGCGGAGGTGGTGTGGGCGCCCACCGACTCGGCGCTGCCGCTGACCTTGAAGCCCTCCAGGCAGCCGATGGCGGCGATCAGGAAGGCAAAGAATGGCGCCTTTGCCATGCCCACGAGGAAATGCTGCACGCCGATGTCGCTCTGCAGCAGCGAGAGGAACATGGCAGGCGAGATGTCCAGGGTCAGGGCGCAGACCACCGCGCCACCGATCATGCCGCAGAGCATCGCGACGAAGGTCAGCAATGGCAATGCGATCAACAGTGCAAGCACCCGGGGCACAACCAGCAGCTCGATGGGGTTCAGGCCCAGGGTGCGGATGGCGTCGATCTCCTCGTTGGCCTTCATCGAGCCGATCTGCGCGGTGAACGCGCTGGCGGTGCGCCCGGCCATGAGGATGGCGGTCAGCAGCACGGCGAACTCGCGCAGGAAGGAGAACGCCACCAGGTCGACGGTGAAGATCGTCGCGCCGAAGTCGGCCAGCACCGTGGCGCCCAGGAAGGCCACAACGGCGCCGACCAGAAAGGTCAGCAAGGCGACGATGGGCGCGGCGTCCAGGCCGGTCTGCTCGAGGTGCGCGACCACCGGGGTGACTCGCCAGCGATGCGGCTGGAACAGGCGCAGGAACAAGGTCTGCAGGATCAGGCCGATGAAACCCAGCACCTGGGTGGTGTCCTGCCACAGCTGGTGGACGGCGCGGCCGATGCGCGCCAGCAGGAGCAGCAGCACTGGCTGCTCCGGTTCCTTGACCGGGATGCAGTAGTCTTGCACCGAGCAATAGACGTTCTTCAGCAAGGCCCGGCTGGCGTCGGGGAGTTCGTCGCTGCAGCGCGACAGGCGTTCGGAGCCCAGCAGTTCGGCCAGCAGCGAGGCACCGGCGGTGTCCAGGCGGCCCAGCTGGCTGAGGTCGACCTGGGTGTCATCGCCGTACTGGCTGCCCAGGCGCTCGCATTCGTGCTTGAGCTCGGCGTAGTGGGCCAGGGTCCAGTCGCCGACGATGCGCAGGCGGGTGGGCTGCTGCTCGGTGTCCAGGGTAGCGCTCGGGGCGGTCATAGGCTCCATGCATCTGACTGGTGAATCGGCGACTCAGATCATAGCCCATCACGGGGCAGGCCCGCTCCCACCAGAATCATGGCGTGGGAGCGGCGGCGCGCCGATGCGACTTGCCCGGCGATCTTGTCAGGATTCGACCACCCTGAACCGCAACACCCCGATCACCTGCCCGTCCTCGGTCAGCACCCTCACCTGCCACTTGCCCACGGGATTCGGTGGGAAGTTCTGCTTGTGGGTCCAGGCGCGGTAGCCCTCCTTGCGCCCGCCGTGGATGTCCAGGGCGATGCGGTCGACCTCTTTGCCGTCAAGCTGCCACACATGGTAGATGCGCTCGTTCAGGCCGCGCGGCGCGTTGATGGCGGTGTAGGCATACAGCCCGCCACTGCGGATGCGGCTAGCTGCTACTTCCTCCAGCGACGCGCCTGGCTGGCGGTTGAGCACCTCGGTGCTGATCGCCACGTCGGTCATCCACAGCGTGGCCGGCGGCACCCAGGAGCGCAGCAGCCAGCCGCCGCCGCCCACCGCCAGGGTCACCAGCACCAGCGCTACGCCACGGCGCCAGTTGTTGATCGGGAAGCTGCTGGCCAGGCTTGGGAACGACAGCGCCATGGCGGCGATCAGCGCAAGCTTGAAGCTCTGCGCGGTGGTCAGGTGAAGGATGATCGGCAGCGCCGTGAGCATGGCCGCGAACAGCGTCAGGGTATGCAGCGCCAGGAACAGCCAGCGCCGCGGCGCCAGCCACTTGTGGTACAGCGGGTCGATGATCGAGATCAGCCCCGCGGCACCGAGCAGGCCGGTGAACACCAGCTGGCCGCTGTTCCAGGTGGTGGTGATGAAGAAGAACGGCAGGACGAAGAACAGGCTTTCCTGGTGAATCATCTGCGTCGCGAAGCGCAGCAGCGGTTGTGGGATCTCGCGCTTGAAGGTGCGGGCGAACAGTTCGGTGAGGGTGTTCTCCAGCATCAGCCAGACCCAGCTGACCAGCATCGCGATGGCGATCCATCTGGCCAGGCCGGCCTGGCGGTCGACCAGGATGAAGCTGCCGATCCCCGAGACGAAGCCGTAGAGCGCAATGATGCCGGGGTAGCGCTTGAGCAGCTCGATGATGCGCAGGATAAAGCTGGGGAGTGGGGGCATGGGGCAAGCAACAGGGAGCGGTGGATGGCTGTGCCAGCTTCATCGCGGGGCAAGCCTGCTCCCACGCATGAGTCGGCGTGGGAGCGGGCTTGCCCCGCGATGAGCGCTAGCGAACGGCTTACAGGATACCGCCGAATCAAGGCGCCCGTGTAGCACCGCTGGGCTTGGTGTGTGGCCGACGGCGACGGATCAACCCGACCGCCAGTATCAGCCCCAACAACAACGCCACCAGCCCATACAACTCGTCATAGCCCAGCAACGGCTTCTCGATACGCAGGTAACCAGGCTCCTTGAGCAGCTCGCGCAGCGCCGCATCGGCCTGTTTCAGGCTGACCTGGCGAAGTTCTCGCACCGGGTCGGTGAAGCGCCCGTCCTCGTAGGCGTTGAGCGCCCCCCAGTAGTAGTCGGCGAGCGCCGCGTTGCCCTGGGTGGTCCAGCTCTCCCGGGCAATCGCTGCCTCCTTGATGCGGGCGAAGGTGTCCGGGTCCAGGCCATGCTTGCGCAGGTGGTCGAACAACTGCTCGAGTACCTTGAGTGCCTTGTCGAGGTCCTGGCGCTCGAGGTCGGCATTCAGGCTGAGCAGCCCGCTGTCGCCAAAGCTCTCGCGTTGCACCGATGGCCCGTATGAAAGCCCGTGGCGCAGGCGCAACTGGTCGTACAGCGCCCAGTCCAGGTAGCGCGACAGCAGCTCGAGGGTCTGGTCGTGCCCCTCCTCCAGGGTCGGCTCGATGAACAGCCAGTGCAGCTTGACGTTGTCGCCCAGCCAGCCGCGGGTCAGGTCGCGACGCGGCTCGGCCTGCTGGCTGATACTTTCGAGGTTGCGGCGTTCTTCGGG
Organism: Pseudomonas sp. B21-023; assembly: GCF_024749165.1. Lineage (NCBI taxonomy): Bacteria > Pseudomonadati > Pseudomonadota > Gammaproteobacteria > Pseudomonadales > Pseudomonadaceae > Pseudomonas > Pseudomonas sp. B21-023. The sequence continues at coordinate 103,605 of NZ_CP087190.1, forward strand.
CTCGGTCGCCGGCAGCTCGCCGAAGGTGCGTTCCAGATAGGCCGGCAGCAGGCGGTCGAGGCCGCCGACGACGATCAGCGACATGTTGTTGGCCACATACCAGTGCTCGCGCAACTGCTGGACCTGCTCCAGTGTCATGTCGTCGAGGTTGGAGCGTTCCGGGCATTTCAGGCCCAGCTCGGTGGCCAGCTGGTCACTGGCCGGATGGCCGATGTCCTGGCGATCGAGCCAGCGTTGCAGGCGGCCATAATGGCCACCGTCCTCGCGCTCGATGATCTTTTTCGCGGTGGCCAGCGCCTTGGCGTCGATGTGGGTATCGCGGACCACCGCCAGCAGCAGGTCGAGCACCTTGCGCTGGTTGCGCGCCGGGGCCTCGATGACGAAGGTGGTATTGGCGCTGCTGGTAAAGGCGTTCCACTCCCCGCCCAGGGCCTGGATGCGCTCCTCCAGGCCGCCCTCGCCCGTCTCGTCGATACCGCTGAACAGCAGGTGTTCGAGCAGGTGCGGCAGCTCGCGCTGGTCACAGTCGAAGTCGTCCAGGCCCACGCCCACCACCAGGCGGATCGACACATGATCGCGCTCGTAGCCGGACTTGAGGATCACCTGCAGGCCGTTGGGCAGCAGGTAGCCCTCGACCCGCGAGCGGTCGAGGGCGAGCGTGGGCAGGCTGCAGATCAGCAGGCAAACGAACAACAGGCAACGCATAGGCGAGCTTCGGTCTCCGGGGTGTCGTGGCTCAAGGCTGGCGGGCTTCGTCCGGCACGCTGTCGAGCATCAGCCCGCCGGTATCGGTGCCGCCCAGTACCACATAGGCACTGCTGCAGAACAAAGAGTTCAAACGCTTCATGTCGGCAATGAGCTCCAAGTGTAGCGAACTGGTCTCGATACTCTGCACCACTTTACGTTGCAGGCGGCTGACATGGGCGTGGGCCAGGCGCCGCTCCTGGGCGCGGAAGCGACGTTTCTCGCGCAGCAACTGGTGCGCGCTCTGCGGGTCGGCGCTGAGGAACACCGACAGGCCCAGGCGCAGGTTCGCCAGCAATTGCTCCTGCAGGCCGGTCAACTCCTCCAGGCCGACCTGGGAAAACTCCCGGCGCTGCGAGGTCTTCTGCTGCTGCACCTTGCGCAGCATGCGCTCGATCAGGTCGCTGGCCAGCTTGAGGTTGATCGCCACCTCGATGATCTCTGCCCAGCGCCGGTTTTCCTGTTCGGCGAGGTCTTCACGGGGCATCTGCGCCAGGTACAGCTTGATGGCGTTGTACAGTGCCTCGGCATCCTCCCCGAGGGCCCGAACCTGTTGCGGCAAGGCCGTCTGGGTACCGCGCAGGGCGCCGAGCATGGCCTCGAGCAGGCTGTCGACGATATCGCCCAGGCGCAGGGTCTCGCGCACGGCGTTGACCAGCGCCAGGCTGGGGGTGTTCAACGCGGTCGGGTCCAGGTGGCGTGGCTGGTGGTGGCCATTGCCGTTGTCGCGTTCGGGCAGCAGGTAGCCGCACAGGCGGCCCATGGGTTTGACCGTCGGCAGCATCAGCAGGCAGCGCAAGGTGTTGTAGAGCAGGTGGAAGCCGATCACCAGCTCCTGCGGGCTGAAACTCAGGCTGTCCATCCAGGCCACCAGCGGGTGCAGCACCGGGATGATCAGCAGCAGGCCGATCACCTTGTACAACAGGCTGCCCAGCGCCACCCGGCGCCCGGCGCTGTTCTGCAGGCTGGTGGTAAGGAAGGCGAGCAGGCCGCTGCCGATGTTGGCGCCGATCACCAGGCCGATGGCCACCGGCAGGCTGATTACCTCGGCGCCCGCCAGGGTGGCGGTGAGCAGCACGGCGGCCAGGCTGGAGTAGGAGATCATGGCGAACAGCGCGCCGATCAGGGCATCGAGGAGGATATCGCCGGTGAGCGAGGCGAACAGCACCTTCACCCCTTGGGCGTGGGTGATCGGCGCGGCGGCGTGGACGATCAGCTGCAACGCCAGGATGATCAGGCCCAGGCCGATGCCGACGCGGCCCAGCTGGCCGGCGCGGGTCTGCTTGCGCGAGAGGAAGAAGATCACCCCGAGGAAGATCAGCAGCGGCGACAGCCAGGACAGGTCGAAGGTCAGCACCCGCGCCATCAGTGCGGTCCCGACGTCGGCGCCGAGCATGATCGCCAGGGCCGGGGTCATGGCCATCAGGCCCTGGCCGACGAACGAGGTGACCAGCATGGCGGTGGCGTTGCTGCTCTGCACCATGGCGGTGACCAGGATCCCGGCGATGAAGGCCAGCGGACGCTTGTTCATGTTCTGGCCGAGCACGCGGCGCAGGTTCGAGCCATAGACCCGCAGGATGCCGGTACGCACGATATGGGTGCCCCACACCAGCAACGCCACGGCGGAGAGCAGGTTGAGCAGGGTCAGCATGGTCGGGCCCCCTTTTCTTCTATGCCCCTGGGCGGGGCCAATGGGTGCAGCGGTGAGCCTGGCACGGGGGTGGGCTGTTTTTTCCAGTGCTCACTGAAGCTTTAGTTGTTTTGCCTGGCTGGCGCCAGCTTGGCATGGGTGAAACGTATTTGAAACATGCTCTGGCCTCATCGTCGTGTCTAGTCCTGAAATAGGTTTACACCTGTTCAGGTAGGCCGACAGACCTCAAAACGCCCGATGCACCGCATCGGGCGTTTTGTTTTTCAGGGCCATATGAGGCCGTTCTGTGTTGTAGATCTGCACTGCCTCATCAACCATCTTCCTCGCCTGCTCAAGATCTTCAGGGATCCTCAACAACAGCTCCGTCTTGAGGATTCCGTTGATGCGCTCCGCCAGCGCGTTCTGATAACAGTCATACCCATCAGTCATGGAGCACTGAACGTCGTGCCGTTGGTGCAGTGACTGGTACAGCGTCGAGCAGTATTGGATGCCTCGATCCGAATGATGGACTAATGGCTGGCGACGACGTCGCTTTCGTAAGGCCTGCTTGAAGGCTTGCGCCACTGACTCGGCATGCAGGCTTTCATGGACGTGGTGGCCAACAATTTTCCTGGAGTACGCATCCGTTACCAGGCTCAGATACAGCGGGCCGTTACGTGCGGGCAGATAAGTAATGTCGGCAACCCAGACGTGCTCTGGCCTTGTCGGTACGACTTGGCTTGGGCCGGGCTTAAGTAAGTTGGGATGACGGTAGAAGCGATGAAAGCTCTGCGTTGTCTTGTGATACGCCCGCTTAGGCAGCACTAGCAAGCGGCGCTCACCCAAGACCTGGAAAAGCCTGTCTCGGCCGAGCTGGACTCGTCTGTCAGGTTGGCAATGCAGCAGATAGTGCAGCTTGCGTGTACCCAGACGAGGCTGGCGCATCCGGATTTGCTGTACGAACTCAACCACTCGATCCGTCTGGCGCTCTTTGTCATCAGCGGCTTGGTTGCGCTTGTAGTATGCCTGTCGACTGATGCCTAGAAACTGACAAGCCCTGGCAATGCTCAGTCCTGCGACTTGACCTTGCGTGAGGACTTGCCGGATCGCTTTTTTACGACCGATACACCGTAGTCATTTTTCAGAACATCAACGACCGTCTCAAAGAACTGAGCCTTCTGACTCATCAGCTCAAGCTGCTGCTCAAGCTCTTTGATTCGCTGCTCTGGAGTGAGCGTTTTGGGGTCAGACATCGCGCAGCTCCTCTCGTCGCGGATCGAGGCCCCCTGGCTCCAATCCTGCCGACCGTGCTTACGCAACCATACCAGAACCGTAGATTTTCCTTGGATGCCGTACCGCTCCCGGGCCTGGGTGCAGGTCAGCTCGCCTTTTTCGATCTGATCGACCACTGCCAATTTAAAAGACAGCGAGTAATCACGCTGTGTGCGCTTTACACCTTGATCCATCTGACTCTCCGGAAATTCGGGATGGGAGGTGTAAACCTTATTCAGGACGGGACATCGGCAACAAAAAAAGGCCCCGAAGGGCCCTTTTGCTACCGCGCTTCCTGGGTTTATTGACCCGGGATGTCCTTGCGCAGTTTCACTGGATCGTGTTCCTTGCCCTTCTTGCGTGCCATCGCCGTGCGCATGCGGATGTTGATCGCCTCCACCGCCAGCGAGAAAGCCATGGCGAAGTAGACATAGCCCTTGGGCACATGCACATCGAAGGACTCGGCGATCAACACCGTACCGACGACGATCAGGAACGAAAGTGCGAGCATCTTCAGCGATGGATGCTTGTCGATGAAATCGCTGATGGTGCCGGCGCAGAGCATCATCACCAGCACGGCGACGATGATCGCGGCGATCATCACCGGCACGTGGGAGACCATGCCCACCGCGGTGATCACCGAGTCCAGCGAGAACACGATGTCGATGATGGCGATCTGGATGATGGTGTAGAAGAACTTGCCGCCCGAGCCTTTCGGCTCGTCCGCGCTCTCGTCCTCGCCTTCCAGGCCGTGGTAGATCTCCTGGGAGCTTTTCCACAAGAGGAACAGGCCGCCGAAGAACAGGATCAGGTCGCGCCCGGAGATACCCTCGCCCAGCACATGGAAGAGGTCGTCGGTCAGGCGCATGACCCAGGTGATCGACAGCAGCAGCATGATCCGCGTGACCATGGCCAGGGCCAGGCCGAAGATCCGCGTGCGCGGTTGCATGTGCTTGGGCATGCGGCTGACCAGGATCGAGATCATGATGATGTTGTCGATCCCGAGCACGATCTCAAGCGCGGTGAGGGTGAAAAAGGCAACCCAGATTTCCGGGCTGGTCAGCCATTCCATGTGTATTCCTTCGAGCGGTAAAGGCAAAGCGCCCTGATGGCGGGCGCTTTGCGGTTGGATGAGGCGCTTGTCTTACAGACTGCTGAACAGCGGGAAAGTCCCCAGTGCCAGTGCGCCGAACATTATGCACAGGCACACCAGCACTGCCCACTTGAGGGTGAAGCGTTGGTGGTCGCCGAACTCGATGCCGGCCAGGGCCACCAGCAGGTAGGTGGAGGGTACCAGTGGGCTGAGCAGGTGTACCGGCTGCCCGACGATCGACGCGCGGGCCATTTCAACCGGGGTGACGCCGTAGTGGCTGGCGAACTCCGACAGCACCGGCAGCACGCCGTAGTAGAAGGCGTCGTTGGACATGAAGAAGGTGAACGGCATGCTGACCAGTGCGGTGATCACCGCCATGTAGGGGCCGAACGCTTCCGGGATCACCGCCAGCAGGCTCTTGGACATGGCATCGACCATGCCGGTCCCCGACAGGATGCCGGTGAAGATGCCAGCGGCGAAGATCAACCCGCTCACGGCCAGCACGCTGGAGGCGTGGGCGGCGATGCGGTCCTTCTGCTGCTGCAGGCACGGGTAGTTGACGATCATGGCGATGCTGAAGGCGATCATGAACAGCACCGGCAGGGGCAGCACGCCGGCGATCAGCGCGACCATCAGCGCGGCGGTCAGGGCGCCGTTGAACCACAGCAGCTTGGGCCGGCGGGCTTCCGGGAACTGCGACACGCTGATTTCGCTGTGGTCGATGTCGTCGGTCGGCAGGTGCAGTTCACCGAGGCGGGCACGTTCGCGCAGGCCGTACCAGTAGGCGATGGCGAGGATCGCCAGTACACCGAAGGCCATGGCCGGGATCATCGGCACGAAGATGTCAGAAGGGTCCACGTGCAGGGCGCTGGCGGCGCGCGCGGTAGGGCCGCCCCATGGGGTCATGTTCATCACCCCGCCAGCGAGGATGATCAGGCCGGCCATGATCCGCGGGCTCATCCCCAGGCGGCTGTACATCGGCAGCATGGCGGCGCAGCAGATCATGTAGGTGGTGGCGCCGTCACCGTCCAGGGACACCACCAGGGCCAGCACCGCGGTGCCGACCGAAACTTTCAGCGGGTCGCCCTTGACCAGCTTGAGGATCTTGCGCACGGCTGGGTCGAACAGGCCGGAGTCGATCATCAAGGCGAAGTAGAGAATGGCGAACATCAGCATCACGCCAGTGGGCGCGAGCTTGCTGATGCCCTGCAGCATCATCGGGCCGATGTCGCTGTAGAAGCCGCCGAACAGGGCGAACAGGATCGGTACCAGGATCAGCGCGATCAAGGCCGACAGGCGCTTGGTCATGATCAGGTACATGAAGGTGATGACCATGGCGAAGCCGAGGAAGGTCAGCATGGCGGTACTCCAGGCGTGGCGCGGCGAAAGGAAGGACGATTCGGGCGGATCAGCGCGTCAGGCGCTGCGCGAGGAGCAGGCGGAGGGGGACTGCGAAAAGGCGGGCACAGGAAAACATCAGAATCACCATTGTTGTTGTTGATTGGGCCGGGCGCGGAAGTTTCCGGGTGCCCTGGCTGACCGGTCTGCTGCCGGTGGTGGCGCTATCCTATGTGGGCAAGCTTTCAGTCAGCTTTCGCCCGGTGCAAGGCGACGGGAGGTCATTTCGATGGTGGATGTCGTGGAAGGCGGGTGCCATTGCGGTGCCCTGCGTTATCGCTTGTCGGGCGCCCTGGGCGATGTCGCCCATTGCCATTGCTCGATCTGCCGGCGGGTCAGCGGGGGCACTCTGGTGACCTGGGTCACCCTGCCCTTCGAGGCTTTCCAGTGGTTGGCGGGCTCACCGCAGCGCTACATGGCGCCGGAAACCTGTAGCCGTTATTTCTGTGGCAGTTGTGGGGCGCACGTGGCGCTGGTGACGGCCCATAGCCCAGATTCGATCGATGTGACCGTGGCGACGCTGGATCACCCGGAGCGGGTTCCGGCCAATCGGCATATCTGGGTGGGGAGCCGGTTGCCATGGTTGCAGGTGGATCAGGGGTTGCCGGAGGAAGACGAGGAAAACCTGTAGGGCATTGTGCTGCCTCTTCTGGCCCTATCGCCGGCAAGCCGGCTCCCACAGGGTTATGCGATCCCTGTGGGAGCCGGCTTGCCGGCGATAGAGGCTGACCTGCCATGTACTAGGGCAGCTGCAACCCCCCGGCCGCCTTGTGCAACGCCCTCAGGTGCTCGCCCACCTGCTTGATATTGGCCTCCACCGCCTTGATTTCCCTGCCCCGTTCGGGCCCCAGCAGCGCCCTCACCTGCTGGTCGAGGTCGGTGCTCAGGCGCAGCAGCTGTGCCTGGCGCTCGCTGCTCACCTGTTCCAGTTGCTTGCGCTCTTCCGGCTGCGGCAGGCCGTAGCCCCCTGCCCCGAGCAGCTCCGCCGGGCGGCTGAGGAAGCCGCTGTTGGCCAGCATCGCCTGCAAGGTCTCGTTGGCCTTGTCGAAACTGCCGTCCTTGAGTGCCCGCCCGTTCAGGTAGCGTTGCTTGACCTCATCCTGGGCCAGCAGCAGCTGGCGCCGCAGCCCGGCCTGTTCGAGCAGCAGCAAGGCCGCGCTGGTGCGCAGGTCGGCGCGGTCGAACCACTGGCGGCGCTGCTCGGCGTCCAGCGCCAACCAGTCTTCCACCGTCGTCTGTTTGATTGGCAGCTGCTTGCGCAACACCTCGAACATCGCCTGGTAGCGGTCGCGGTAAGAGTCGAAGCGATAGCCCAGGCGCAGGGCTTCGCGTGGATCGTCGAGCACGCTGGTATTGGCCAGCCCCCTGCCCTTCATGACCTCGAGCAGGCCGTTGGGCATGATGCTGTCCAGGTCATTCAGGCGTGGATTGCCGGTGCCGCTGCGCAGCAGCTTGAGCGACTCCACCGCGCAGTTGTTGGACAGGAAGTAGTAGTTGCCGTCGTAGCTCCAGTGCATCTCGGCGGCCTGGCGCACAAGGTTCTCGATCTCGGCGCGACTGAGCTTGAGCGGCACCGAGGCCAGGCTGCGCAGCTCGGTCTTGGTGTACTCGTCGATCACCTGCCCCAACGGCAGCACGAACAGCCGCGACGGGTAGGCGCCGACCAGGCCGTCCCAGCTGGACAGCTGCACATCATTGACGAAGGCGCGGTACGACAGCACCAGGCTCTGGTCGAGGTCCAGGCGACAGGCCGGCCCGCGTGGGCGGCCCGGGGCGCAGATCACCAGGCGCAGCATGCTGTGGCCCCAGCGGCTGACCCAGTTCTGGTTGGCTTCTGCCAGCAGGTAGTCGACCTCGTAGACCCGCTCCGGGTCGATCTCGCCCAAGGGTTGGCGGGCAAAGTCGTTGCCGGCGTTGAGGAACGGCAGGCCCTTGGCGCAGACATCTTGTTGCGGCGCCCAGGCAAAGTGGTCGCGCAGGTACTGGTTCAGTGCCGGCCGGCGGCAGCCGTAGCTGGGATCGAGGAGGAAGTACTCCATGTTGACCGCGACGAATTCCTTCGGGCTGCTCAGCTCGTAGGGGTCCGGGCTGCGCACCAGCTGGCCGTTGTGCTGCTCGCGCTCGCCGCGCCGGCCGACGTACTGCGGCCAGCCGGCCAGGTCCAGCAGGCGCGGGTCGTCGCTCAAGGTGAAGCGGCGTTCGGCCTGGCCGCGACAGTCCTGCGGCAGGCCGACTTTGCCAAGCGCGCCCTGCTGGCGCTTGCAGCGGCTGATCAGCTGGCGCTCAGCCTCCGGCCACAGGCGGGCGCGGTCATAGATGTGGGTAAGCTCATGGAGCACGGTGGCCAGCAGTTCTTCGCGGACGGTGCCATGGGGGCGGTTGGTCTTCTCGCGGGCGGCGCTGCCATCCACGAGGCCCGGTAGCAGGCGTCGGTTTAGATCCAGGCTGGCGACCGGCGAGGCCTGGCCATAGGCATCCTCGGGCATGCGTGTGGTCCAGCTGACCAGGATCTGCCGGTCGAGTTGCTGCTTGAAGCGCGGTGGCAGCTTGGCCATGGCTTCGTCGAGCAGCACCTGGCTGGCCTGCCGTTGCGAAGGGTCGAGGCCGTCGGTCTGCAGCACCAGCTGCAGATCGGCCAGGGCGGGCGTGCCAAGCAGCGTCAGGGCGCAGCCCAGCAGCCAGGCACGCATGCGCTTCACAGGGCGAGGATGGCTTCGGCCAGCACCTGGTCGCTGGCGTCGCGGGCTTCGGGCACACGGGCGCGCAAGGTGTCGAAGGCGGCTTCGAGCTGCGCGCCGCGGATGTCGCCATTGCTGGCGACGAAGCTGGCGGCGTCGTCGTGGGCTTCACGCACCACTTTCGAGTCGCGAATCGAGGTGGTGGTGTCGGAGGTGAAGTCGATCGACCGGCCAAAGGCGCGGACGATGATGTTGCTGGTGGCCACCAGGGTGTGTGCCTGGGCCAGGTCGGCGAGCAGCAGCATGCCGAGGGTGGCGGCGATCAGCGGTTTACGCATGGAGCATCTCCGGAAATACAAGGGAGCGGGTGTAGTTATTGGACGAGAATCGCCTCGGCCAGTTCACGGTCGCCGACAGAGTGCCGGGCGCTGCCGTGGCGCAGGGCGTCGAACGCCGCCTCCAGGCGGGCGCCACGGATCAGGCCGTCGCTGGCGACGAACGCGGCTGCATCGTCACGGGCCGCGACGATCCGTTTGCGGTCGAAGGGGGCGGCAGTCACTTGGCTGGTGACGTAACCCGTGATGACCAGGCTCTGGGTGGTGGCATCCATCGCCTGGGCGCTGTTCATGCAGGCCAGGGCGACAAAGGAAAGCAGTAGGTAACGCATGGGCTTTGAAGTGGCGATTGTCTCGGGCTGCGAAGGCTACCCCGGATGCACGGCTCGGGGCCAGTGAATCCGGGGCAAGGGCAAGATCAGATGGCGAGGATGGCGCGCGCCAGCTGCGCATCGCTGGCTTGCAGGGCCGGCAACTGCTGGCGGATGTGCACGAATGCGCTTTCCAGCTTGGCGCCGCGGATGGCGCCATCGCTGCCGACGAAGCTGGCGGCATCGTCACGGGCGGCCTTGACGATCTTGTCGTCGCGGAACGAGGAGGAGATATCGGACGTGGCATCGGTCGAGGCGGCTACGGCGCCGACGACGGCATCGGTGGTGACGACGAAACTGGTGGCGTGGGCGGCACCGGTGAGGGACAGCAGCAAGGCGGCGCCAATCAGGTGATAACGGGACATGTTGGTGGACTCCTGCACAGGGTCAAGGGTGGTTCTGGTTATCGGACGCTCGCTTGGCTCGTCACGGTACTTTATATGCCAGGCGCGTAAGACAAGCGTAACACGCGGCGGTTCTGACGCCTGGACGCGGAAAACGGATCAAATCGTAACTGTATCTGTAGATTTTCAGTTTTATTAAACTGTTATGCTTGCGTGCGCGAGTGCTCTATTGCACGGCTTAAAACAAAAAACCCGCCGCAGTTGCCTGCGACGGGTTCTTGAGAATTCACGGTGCCGGCCTGGGCCGGCGGCCGGCGCTTAGCGCCAGAAAGGCTTGCTCAGCTCTTCGTAGCGCTGCGACTCGCTGATACCGGCGTCGGCCAGCAGGCGGGAGTCCAGGCGCGCCAGCTGGCGGCGGCTGGCCATGCGGCGCTGCCACAGTACCAGGGTGGACAGGAGGCGCAGCGGCAGGGCGGCGTTGGAAGCTTGGGCGTTTTCGAAAACCAGGTCGGAACTGAGGGTACGTTCCATGATGTGTCATCCTTCCGCTTGTGGCGGCATTAGGGAGTGATTTAACTGGTGCCCATCTTCCTCCTCTCTCGTCCAGAACAGTAGGTACAGTTCAGGTGTATTGTGATGGGCCAGTTAACTGTTGAAAGCGACTGTTGCACCGGTTATTGAGGGAACTGTACTGGTGCGCACTTTTTTGGTGCGGTTTTGTGGTGTTGGCAGGGAAATGGTCGGCAGGAAGTGAGGTATATAGCAGTACAGTAGTACAGTTTTTAGATGGATGCTGACTTCAAAGTGTTCAGCGATACAGTTGCGGCGCTTGTGAAATCGAGCGCCGCCCGCGCGGCGATGGCGCGCGCAGCGGCTCCGGGGGGCTCAGACCGACAATGCTGCCCGCCGTGCACGCTCAGCCTTGCCCAGCAGCCGCTTCATCCGCCATTCGAAGCCGAACGTCAGCGCCACCGCTGCGCAGGCCAGACCCAGGGCCAGCCCCCACCAGATACCCTGTGCACCGCCACCGAAGGTGAAGGCGAACAGCCAGGCACTTGGCGCACCCACAAGCCAGTAGCACACCAGGCCGATCAGGAAGGTGGTCTTGGCGTCCTTCAGGCCGCGGATCGAGCCCATGGCAATGGTCTGCACGCCATCGAACAGTTCGAACCACGCCGCCACCATCACCAATTGCACGGCCAGCATGAAGATCGCGGCGAAGGCCGGGTCGTTGCGGTCGATGAACAGCCCGACCAGGGCATCCGGCAGCAACCAGAACAGTGCCGCGAAGGCGAACATCAGCGATGCGCCAAAACCAATGCCCACGCGCCCGGCGCTACGGGCCGCCAGCAAGTTGCCGGCGCCGTAATAAAGGCCGACGCGCATGGTCACCGCATACGAAAGGCCCGTCGGCACCATGAACGCGGTGGAGACGATCTGCAGGGCGATCTGGTGCGCCGCCAGCTCCGTGCTGCCGAGCACGCCCATGCACAGGGCGGCAAAGGCGAACAGACCAACTTCGACCATATAGGTGCCGCCGATCGGCAGGCCCAGCCGCCACAGCTCGCGCAGTGCCGGCAGGGAAGGGCGCAGCAGGCCCTTGCGCAGCGGGTAGGCGGCATAGGCCTTGTGCCAGCGGATATACAGTGCGAGCGCGATGGCCATGCCCAGGGTCACCACCGCCGTGACCAGGCCAATACCCATCAGCCCCAGCTTGGGCAGGCCGAACATGCCTTCGATCAGGGCGTGGTTGAACAGGTAGTTGAACACCGTGCCCACCAGGCTGATGACCATCACCGGCGTGGAGTGGCCCAGGGCACTGGTAAAACCGCGCAGGGCCATGAAAGTCATGTAGCCGGGGAGGGCGAGCGGCAGCAGGGTCAGCAACTGCATCGCCGAGTCGACGTTCTCCGGCTTCTGGCCGAACAACAGCAGCACCGGCTTGAGGTTCCACATCACCAGTGCCGAGACCAGCGCCAGGCCCCAGGCCAGCCACAGGCCGCTCTGCGCCAGGCGGGTGACGCCCTCGATGTCGTTGGCGCCCTTGCGGATGGCCACCAGCGTGCCGACCGCGGCGATCACGCCCAGGCAGAAGATCGACACGAACGAGTAGCTCGCCGCGCCCAGGCCACCGCCGGCCAGGGCCTGCGGGCTGATGCGGGCCATCATCAGGGTGTCGGTGAGCACCATCAGCATGTGCGCCAACTGCGAGGCGATCAGCGGCCCGGCCAGGCGCAGCAAAGCCTTGAGTTCGGTGGTGGGCGCGACGTGCATGGGGGCGGTCCTTCTTGATGATTCTGGAAGCGAGCCGTCGATTCTGAGGCTTCGGTCAGCTTTGCACAAAAGGATAAATGCGATCGGTGTCATGAGTCTGACTCATGCCTGTATGATCATTTGCTCCTATCCAGCTCCCGTATGACAGGTGCGCCATGATTCGCCAACTGCCTCCGCTTTATGCGTTGCGCGCATTTGAAGCCGCTGCTCGGCTGAGCTCGTTCACCCGCGCCGGGGAAGAGCTGGCGATTACCCAGAGCGCGGTCAGCCGGCATATCCGCACCCTGGAGGAGCATTTCGCCTGTCGCCTGTTCGTGCGCAATGGCCGCAGCTTGCAGCTGACCGAAGCCGCGCGCATGCTGCTGCCTGGTGTGCGTGATGGTTTTGCTTCCCTGGAGCGGGCTTGCGAAACCTTGCGCGGCGAAGATGACATCCTGCGCATGAAGGCCCCTTCAACCCTGACCATGCGCTGGCTGCTGGCGCGCCTGAGTCGCTTCCGCCATCTGCAGCCCGGCAACGAGGTGCAACTCACCAGTGCCTGGATGGATGTCGACCATGTCGACTTCAACCAGGAGCCGTTCGACTGTGCAGTGCTGCTCAGCGATGGCAGCTTCCCGGCGGACTGGGAAGTGCGCCGGTTGTTCTCCGAGTTGCTGATTCCGGTAGGTGCGCCGGACCTGCTCGATGATGCGCCTTGGGACGAGCGCCGCCTGGCCGGTATCGAGCTGCTGCATCCCACGCCGGACAAGCGCGACTGGCGGGCTTGGCTGGCGCGCATGGGCCTGACCGACAAGATCTCGCTCAAGGGCGGGCAGGTGTTCGACACCTTGGAGCTGGGCATGATCGCCGCCGCGCGGGGCTACGGAATCTCCATGGGCGACCTGCTGATGGTGGCCGAGGATGTGGCGCAGCGGCGGTTGAGCCTGCCCTGGCCGACTGCGGTAGCCAGCGGCATGGACTACTACCTGGTGTGGCCACGGACCCGGCCGGGCGGGGAGCGGTTGCGCCGGCTCAGTGTGTTTTTGCAGGAGGAGGCGGCGGCGATGGATTTGCCGGCTGTGCAAATCCTGTCGGCACAGGGCTGACAACCCCTCTGAGGCCACGGCAAGAAAACGTTTGCGAATATCCCGGTCCTGCACTCAAGTATTTCCTACAGACGCCGATCAACTTGCACCAGCGTCCCGGAAGAGGACGCGATTCCCCGTCGATATGCAGCGGGCGGTCAGCGTGATCAGGACGATCCCGGCCTCTTGCCAGGAGCCTTGCCATGTCTCAACCGCGTGCCCGAATCGCCTCGCAGCTCGGGATTGCCCTCGCCATCGTGCTGGCGCTGGTGATCACCGGTAGCACCCTGTTCGCCCTGCGTTCGCTGGACGACGCCAACCTCACCACGCGCCAGGCGCACCTGGCCAGCGAGGCGCGGCTGCTGGCCGATCAGCTCGATACCTTCCACGGTTCGCTAAAGGACAATACCCAGCGCCTGAGCGGTCTGTTCGAGCGGCGGTTCGCCAGCGGACTGGCGCTGCACGCGGGGGAAACGGTCAACGTCGCAGGTGTCGCGACGCCTGCGCTGTACCTGGGTGACCACCTGTTGAACAACGATTTCCACCAGGTCGACGAGTTCCAGCAGATGACGGCCGGTGTTGCGACCCTGTTCGTGCGCAGCGGTGACGACTTCGTGCGCATTAGCACCAGCCTGACCAAGCAGGACGGCAGCCGCGCCATCGGCACCCAGCTCGACCGCCAGCACCCGGCTTATCCGAAACTGATAGCCGGGCAGACCTACGTCGGCCGTGCCGTGCTGTTCGAGCGCAACTACATGACCCGCTATGTGCCGGTGCGCGATAGCGGTGGCCGGGTGATCGCAGTGCTGTTCGTCGGCTTCGACTACACCGACGCGCAGAACGCCCAGTTCGCCAACCTCAAGCGCTTCCGCATCGGCCAGACCGGTTCGCTGGCGTTGCTGGACGAGCAGGGCAAGTGGCTGGTGCCGCCGGCCGAGGTGCGCGACGGCGAGGCGGCGGCCCAGGCGGTCAAGGCGATCAAACCGGGGGCAGGGCAGTTCTGGGCCGGTGCCGGCGAGCCTTTGCTCAGCGTCACCGAGCCGTTCGCCGAGGGGCCGTGGACCGTGGTGGCAAGCATGCCCGAGGGCGAGATCCGCGAAGTGACCTGGAGCGTCGGCCTGCGCCTGGCCATCGGCAGCGTACTGGCGATGCTGCTGGCCGTGGCCGCGACCCTCTGGCTGCTGCGCCGCAAACTGCGCCCGCTGGGCGACCTGGTGCGCCAGGCCGAAGCCCTCGGCGCTGGCGACCTGAATGCCCGCCTGAGCGTCACCAGCCATGACGAGATCGGCCAGCTCGCCCGCAGCTTCAACAAGATGGGCGATGCCCTGGCGACCATGGTCGAGCATATCCGTGCCGCCTCCGACCAGGTCAGTGGCCGTGCCCGCTCGTTGTCGGGCCTGTCGTCCGGCGCCTGCGAGGGCATGGACCAGCAGTCCGGCGAGATCACCAGCATGGCCGGTGCGGTGGAGGAGTTCAGTGCCACCTCGATGAACATTGCCGACAACATGGCCGGGACCGAGCGCATGGCCCGCGATAACGCGCAGCAGACCCGTATCGGTCGCAGCGCCATGGACGAAGCCTCGGTTTCCCTGCGGCAGATCGCCGAGGCACTGGGCGGTACTGCCAGTGTGATGGACACCTTGGGCGCTCGCTCGCAGGAGATCGGCGGCATTGTCGGCGTGATCACCTCGATTGCCGAGCAGACCAACCTGCTGGCGCTCAATGCCGCCATCGAAGCGGCCCGGGCTGGCGAGCAGGGCCGTGGTTTCGCCGTGGTCGCCGACGAGGTCCGCGGCCTGGCCGCGCGCACCCGCCAGGCCACCGACGAGATCTCGGGCATGATCGCCAGCATCCAGCAGCAGACCGGCCATGCCATCAGCACGCTGGAGCAGGGCAACCAGCTGATGCAGGAAGGCCTGGCGCGCAACGACAAGGTGGCCGAAGCCCTGGCGCGCATCGATGAGCAGAGCCGGGTGGCGGGCGAGCAGTTCGCCGTGATCAGCACCGCGACCCAGGAGCAGAGCAGCACCGCGACGGTGCTCAGCCGCAACCTGCAGAGCATCGCCCAGGCCAACAGCGAACAGCGCGATGTGGCCAATGAACTGGCCATGACGGCCCGCGAGCTGGAAGGACTGGCGGGGCAGTTGCGCCAGGAAGTGGATCGGTTCCGGACTCATCGGTAGTGCATTGGGGCCGCAAAGCGGCCCCGGCTTTGCGAAGCCCTACATCGCGCTCAGACCCAACGCCTGCGCACACGCCTGCAACGAGCGCCGCTCGCTCTGCGCATACAGCGCCAGCTCATCCTGCACCTTCAGCCCCAGCGCCTGCTCGAAGGCTTCGCGGTTGGCGTTGCTGCCATAGTCGGCCTGCCCCTCGTCTCCCAGATTGGACTGGAAAATCCCCGCCGCACTCACCGGCAGGAAGTCCTCGTACACCAGCGCCTCGTAATGCACATGCCCGGCGTCGATCAGCCCTTCCAGGGTGGTAGGTCGGCCAGGCTGCCCACGCGCCGCCAGTCCCTTGTCGGTGGCGAAATAGCGGAAGTAGGCCAGCCCTTGTTCGCGCATCTGCCCCAGGTCGTCCGGAAATTCGGCGAAATGCTCGGCGAGCAGGCTCATGTAGTGTTCTGCGTTGGCCTCGGCGGGCACGCCTCCCAGGGCCGCGCGGGTCGCGTCCAGCAGGCGGTCGTACAGCTGGCGCCCTTTGGGCGTCAGCGCTGCGCCGCGTTGTTCGATCTCGCCGAAGCGCGCCGTGTGACTGCCCTGGGCATCGCTGAAAGCGACCTTTTCCTGCAGGGCCTTGAAGCTGGTCTGGCGTAGCAGGATCGGCTGGCGGCGGGTGGGTGGCCCTTCGACCACGGCCTTGGGTGGAATGCCCTTGGCCGGCATGCCGAGCTGGATGGCGTCGATGTCCAGGGTGCGCGGTGTCAGGTGGTTGATGTGGGGGCCTTTGAACGCCACCACGTCAGCGATCAGGCGGTGCTGGTCGTGCAGTTGCTGGTACTGGTCGGCGGTAACGGTGGCGTCCTGGTGCCAGCGGAAGGTGTGCAGCGCTTCCTGGACGAAGGCCTCGGCATCGCTCGCGTTCAGGCCACCATCGCGTTCGCATTGGGCGATCAGTTCCAGTACACGGGCAGTGAAGATCTGCCGCTTGTCGAGAATGCCCTGGGCCAGTGTGCGCAGTTGCGGGCTGTCGATCAGTTCCAGGCGCAGCAGCGAAGTGAACACGCGGAACGGGCTGACATGCAGCGACTGCTCGTGCACGGCACGAAACGCAGTGGAATGCACCGGTACGCCGGCCGAGCTCAGGTCGTAATAGCCGACCGGCGCCATGCCCATGACCGCGAACAGGCGGGCGATGGTGGCGAGCTCCTCGGCGGTGCCCACGCGGATGGCGCCATGGCGCTCCTGGTCGAGACGTTCGATCTCGCCGGTCCAGCGCAGGGCCTCGGCCACCTTGGGCTGCGCGGCCATGACCTGCCGATTGGTTTCGCTCACCAGTTCAAGCAGCGTGCCATACAGGGGGACTTCCTGCTTGTACATGAGCGACATGGCGGCAGAGAACTGCGCACGGATGCTGTCGGGGCTGACGAAATCGTGGGCGGGCATCGCAAGCTTCCTGGGTGAGTGGAGGACACTTACATGAAAGCTGGGAATGGAGATGCCATACAAGCGAAAAAAAGTGCGGGTTTCATTCCATTTTTGATCGATCTTGACGGCCCTATCGCGGGGAAACCCGGTCCTGGGGGAGCAACTGTGTTGTGTTGTTTGTGAGGGTCTCATCGCTGGCAAGCCAGCTCCCACAGGGACGGCGCTTGGCTGGAGGGCCGCAACGCGGCCCCGGCGATCTCAAGCCTGCAGTTGTTCGCGCACCCACTCCACCAACGCCCGCACCTTCGGCACCTCCGCCGCATGTTCGGCATACGCCAGGTAATGCGCGCCATTGCTTTTCATCGCATGCTCCCAGGCCAGCACCAGGCTGCCCTCAGCCAGCTCTTTGGCCACCAGGTAACTGGGCACCAACGCCACCCCGCATCCGGCCTGCGCCGCGCTCAAGGCCATGTAGAAGGTGTCGAAGCGCGGCCCATGGTAGCTGTTGTCGGTATGCAGCCCCTGCTCCAGGAACCATTCGTGCCACGCCTGCGGTCGCGAGGTGCTCTGCAGCAGCACCAGCTCCGCCACCGCGCCGGCGTCAGGCAGCGTGCGCCCTTGCAACAACTCCGGCGCGCACACCGGCACCACCTCTTCGCCGAACAGCTCGATACAGGTCGCCCCGGGCCAGGTGCCCTGGCCATAGAAGAACACCACGTCGGCCGAGCCCTGCAGCAAGGCGAACGGTTCCATCTCGTTGCGGATGTCCAGGTGCAGGTTCGGGTGGCGCTTGCCGAAGCCCTTGAGGTGCGGGATCAGCCAGCGCACGCCGAAACTCGGTTGAGTGGCTACCTTCAATACTTCGGTCTGCGAGCCGTAGCTCAGGACATAGCGGCTGGACATGTCCACCTGGGTAAGGATCTTGTTCACCTCGGCCAGGTACAGGCTGCCGGCCGGCGTCAGTTGCAGGCGTCGGCGGATGCGCAGGAACAGGTGATGGCGCAGCATTTCCTCGAGCTGCGCCACTTGCTTGCTTACCGCGCTCTGCGTCAGGTGCAGTTCCTCGGCGGCGCGGGTGAAGCTCAGGTGACGGGCTGCGGCCTCGAAGCACTGCAGGGCGGTCATGGACGGTACCAGGCGTTTGGACATAAGCGGTCTCGGCGGCTGAAATCATTACCTGGTGGAATGATATGCGGAATAAAGGTCGTTTGTTGCACCCGAGTAATCGGATTAATACTGACCCACGACATTTTCAACCCCTTCACCCGATGTAAGGAGAAGCATGATGGTTGCTGGATTGCTCGAGCGCCTGGGCGTTGCCGCCGCGGCCCACACCCAGGGCGATTACCCTGTCCATACCCCGATCGACGGCAGCCAGATCGCCTCGGTGAAGTTGCTCGGCAAGGCCGACACTGTTGCCCGCATCGACCAGGCGCAACAGGCCTTCGAAGCCTGGCGCAGCGTGCCGGCCCCCCGTCGTGGCGAGCTGGTGCGCCTGTTCGGCGAGGTGCTGCGCGAGCACAAGGCTGACCTCGGCGAGCTGGTCTCGATCGAAGCTGGCAAGATCACCCAGGAAGGCCTGGGCGAAGTGCAGGAAATGATCGATATCTGCGACTTCGCCGTCGGCCTGTCGCGCCAGCTGTACGGCCTGACCATCGCCTCCGAGCGCCCGGGCCACCATATGCGTGAAACCTGGCACCCGCTGGGTGTGGTCGGGGTGATCAGCGCCTTCAACTTCCCGGTCGCGGTGTGGGCGTGGAACACCGCGCTGGCGCTGGTGGCGGGTAACGCCGTGGTGTGGAAGCCGTCCGAGAAGACCCCACTCACTGCGTTGGCGTGCCAGGCGCTGTTCGACAAAGCCCTGAAAGCCTTCGGCGACGCCCCGGCAGGTGTGGCGCAACTGGTGATTGGTGGTCGCGACGCCGGCGAAGCCCTGGTCGACGATTCACGCGTGGCGTTGGTCAGTGCCACCGGCAGCACCCGCATGGGCCGCGAAGTGGGCCCGCGTGTAGCGGCGCGTTTCGGCCGCAGCATCCTCGAGCTGGGTGGCAACAACGCCATGATCCTGGCCCCGAGCGCCGACCTCGACCTGGCCGTGCGCGGCATCCTGTTCTCTGCCGTCGGCACCGCCGGCCAGCGCTGCACCACCCTGCGCCGGCTGATCGTGCACCGCTCGATCAAGGACGACGTGGTCGCCCGTGTCAAAGCCGCCTACGGCAAGGTGCGCATCGGTGACCCTCGCAAGGACAACCTGGTCGGCCCGCTGATCGACAAGCAGTCGTTCGATGCCATGCAGGGTGCACTGGCCAAGGCCCGCGACGAAGGCGGGCAGGTATTCGGTGGCGAACGCCAGCTCGCCGAGCAGTACCCGAACGCCTACTACGTGTCGCCGGCCATTGCCGAGATGCCGGCCCAGAGCGAGGTGGTGCGCCACGAGACCTTCGCGCCGATTCTCTACGTGCTGGCCTACGACGACTTCGAAGAGGCCCTGCGCCTGAACAACGAAGTGCCGCAAGGCCTGTCGTCATGCATCTTCACCACCGACCTGCGCGAGGCTGAACGTTTCCAGAGCGCCTCGGGCAGCGACTGCGGCATCGCCAACGTCAACATCGGCACCAGCGGCGCGGAGATCGGCGGGGCTTTCGGTGGCGAGAAGGAAACCGGCGGTGGCCGTGAGTCTGGTTCGGATGCCTGGAAAGGCTACATGCGTCGCCAGACCAATACCGTGAACTACTCTCGCGAACTGCCACTGGCGCAAGGGATCGTGTTCGACTGATGATCGTCGCGGGGGCTTTGCCCCCGTTTCGCCGGCAAGCCGGCTCCCACAGCGACCGCGTCGATCTCTGTGGGAGCCGGCTTGCCGGCGATGGGCCGCAACAAGAATAAAATCTGCTGGAGCCGGTCATGTCCGAACTGCGTCAAGAATGCTTGTGGGAACACATCACCCAGCCGACCGTTGCCGCCCAGGCCCTGGCCGGCGAGCACAAGGCCGATGTCTGCGTGATCGGTGGCGGCATCACCGGCCTGTCTGCAGCGATTCACCTGCTGGAGCAGGGCAAGTCGGTGATCCTGCTGGAGGCCTGGAAGATCGGCCATGGCGGCTCCGGGCGCAACGTCGGCCTGGTCAACGCCGGCACCTGGATCCGCCCCGACGATGTCGAGGCCACCCTCGGGCACAAGCAGGGCGGACGCCTGAACAAGGTGCTCGGCGAGGCGCCGGGCGAAGTGTTCGGCATGATCGAACGATTAGGTATCGACTGCCAGGCCCGCCATCAGGGCACCCTGCACATGGCACACAATGCCACCGGCATCGCCGACCTTGAGGCCCGCCACCAGCAATGGGCCCGGCGCGGCGCCGACGTCGAGCTACTGACCGGCGCGCAATGCCAGGAGTACTGCGGTACCGACAAGATTTCCGCCGCGCTGCTCGACCGCCGCGCGGGTACCATCAACCCCATGGGATATACCCAGGGCCTCGCCGCTGCCGTGAGCCGGCTGGGCGGCAAGCTGTTCCAGCAGTCCGCGGTTGAAGGCCTGGAGCGCGACGGCGATGCCTGGCGGGTGAAAACGGCGCGCGGCGCGGTGCGCGCCGACAAGGTGGTGATCTCTACCGGCGCCTACACCGAAGGCGACTGGAGCAATTTGCAGAAGCACTTTTTCCGCGGCTACTACTACCAGGTCGCTTCCAAGCCGTTGCACGGCGCCGCCGCCGACCAGGTCCTGCCCCATGGGCAGGGTTCGTGGGACACCCGCACCGTGCTCAGCAGCATCCGCCGCGACGAGCAGGGCCGGTTGCTGCTCGGCAGCCTTGGCCGAGTCGACAACAAGCCAGACTGGTTCGTGCGCAGCTGGGCCGACCGCATCCAGAGCCACTACTACCCGGCGTTGGGCAAGGTCGAATGGGAGATGCACTGGACCGGCTGCATCGATTTCACCCCGGACCACCTCATGCGCCTGTTCGAACCCGCGCCGGGGCTGGTGGCGGTGACCGGCTACAACGGCCGCGGCAACACCACCGGCACGGTGATCGGCCGGGCATTCGCCGAGTTCTTGCTCAAGGACGACCCGGACAGCCTGCCGATTCCCTTCTCGCCGATGAAGCCGGTGAGCGCGCCATCGTTGCGCACGGCGTTCTACGAGTCGGGGTTCTCGCTGTATCACGCCGGGCAGTGCCTGCGGGTGGTGCTGTAGTTCCTGTGCCGGCCTCATCGCTGGCAAGTCGCGGCGGCGAACCGCAGCTCCCACAGGCTTTTGCGCGTACCCTGTGGGAGCCGGCTTGCCGGCGATAGGGCCCGTGCGAGCGACGTAGCTCGGTCATTTGTGCAACCAGCTGAGGAAGCCACCCTTCTTCACCACCGCCGGCTTCTGCAACAACAGTGACTCGCGCTTCTGCCGCCGGAACCGCTGCAGTTTGGTCAGTGCCGACTTCACATCGCCGCTCTCGGCCAGGCAACCGCGCACCTGTTCCTTGTCGATGCGATACAGCATGCAGCCACTGAGGGCGCGAAACTCGACAGGCGAGGCCTCGTCATCCACCAGGCCCTCGAGCCCCAGCACCTCGCCAGGCCCCATGCGGCCACCTTCGATAAGCTGCTCGCCGTCGCGCACCGACGCCAGCACCACGCCGCGGCTGATCAGCAGCACATGTTCCGAGCGCTCGCCGATGTCGAGGATCACCTGGTCAGCGAGGTATTCCACCGTGGTCATGCGCTGGCTCAGGGCGTCGCGCTCTTCGTTGCTCAGCGAGCGGAACACCCGCACCTCGTCCAGCAGCTCGCGCTGGCGGCTGCGCACCGGGGCGCCCTGCTCGGAGTTCCAGGTCACGCCGCTGGCTTCAAGGTGGCGGTGGGCCAGGTCGAACAACTGGTTGCGCACTTCGGTCTTGCGCGACATCTCGGCGATGAAACCGCTGGCTTCGTACTCCACTGACTCAAGTGTCGAAGCCTTCACCGTGACCTTGGGCGCCGGCTTGTCCAGCAGGATGCTGGTGCCTTGCAGGCTCTTCTCCAGTGCATCGAACACCCGTTGCGGGCGCACCTTGGCCGGCACCACGACGCTGATCGACACCCCGTGCACTTCGGCCGGGCGGCTGAAGTTGAGGATCTTGGCCTTGGCCGCCACCGAGTTGGGGATCACTGCCAGGCTGCTGTTGCCAGTGATCAGGCGGGTGGCCCGCCAGTCGATATCAACCACCTTGCCCTCGGTACCGTCGATCGAGATCGAGTCGCCGATCTGGTAGGGCCGCGTGGTGTTCAGCACGATGCCCGAGAACACGTCGGCCAGCGTGCTCTGCAACGCAAGGCCGATGACGATGGCCATGACCCCTGAGGTGGCCAGCAGCCCCTTGACCGGCAGTTGCATCACATAGGCCGCCGCAGCCACCACCGCGGCGAGGAAGATCAACGCCCCGAGCACATCCTGCAGCAGGCGCCCGCCGTGGCTGCCGCGGGCCACCAGCAACTGGCCGAACACCACGGTCACCGTGCGCGCGCCGAACAGCCACCAGCCGATCGCCAGCACCGTGGCCATCAGGTTGCGTGACACGTCGTCGGCCCAGGGTGGCGGTTGCAGCGGGCTCATGCCGGCCGTCAGCAACACCGCACTGAACAACAGGAAGATCACCAGCCGTGTGGCGATGCGCCAGACCCTGTGCTGCAGCGGGATCAACTGCCAGAGCAACACGTCGAGGAAGATCAGCAAGGTGCCGAGCAACAGCGGGTACGACTGGATGAACGCCAGCATGGTGGTCTCGGTGCGGGGGAGGGCTGTCCGTAGTAATAGAGCAGCTTGAGGTGCCAGGCAATGGGGGCAACGCCGTCCCTGTGGGAGCCGCGGTTCGCCGCTGCGACTTGCCGGCGATGAGGCCGGTGCAGCCAATGCCGCTTCATCGTTCATAAAACAGAACGCTAAAGCCAAATTTCGCTATCTACCGCTACAAAGGTCCTGGTTTTAATCTTCTCCCATCAACGCGAAACACCCAACCCACTGAAGATCGAAACCCAAGGAGCACCGGCAATGAACAACTTCAAATACAACCGCCTGAACAAAGACGACGCCGCCGTACTGCTGGTCGACCACCAGGCCGGCCTGCTGTCCCTGGTTCGCGACATCGAGCCGGACCGCTTCAAGAACAACGTGCTGGCCCTGGCCGACCTGGCCAAGTACTTCAACCTGCCGACCATCCTCACCACCAGCTTCGAGCAAGGCCCCAACGGCCCGCTGGTGCCGGAGCTCAAAGAGCTGTTCCCGGATGCCCCGTACATTGCCCGCCCCGGCCAGATCAACGCCTGGGACAACGAAGATTTCGTCAAGGCAGTGAAGGCCACTGGCAAGAAGCAGCTGATCATTGCTGGCGTGGTGACCGAAGTGTGCGTGGCCTTCCCGGCCCTGGCGGCCCTTGAAGAAGAGTTCGATGTGTTCGTGGTCACCGACGCCTCCGGCACCTTCAACGAAATGACCCGCGACGCCGCCCACGACCGCATGAGCCAGGCCGGTGCCCAGCTGATGACCTGGTTCGGCGTGGCCTGTGAGCTGCACCGCGACTGGCGCAACGACGTCGAAGGGCTGGCGGCGCTGTTCTCCAACCACATCCCTGATTACCGCAACCTGATCACCAGCTACAACGCCCTGACCGCCGGCAAGTAAGCCGCCGACAGCCTGGCACCCTCGAGGTGCCAGGCAAGGCAGCACACTCATCCAATCCAGCGCTCGTCTGCCGTTACACAGTGGTTACAGGCCAGCTCACCTCCAGGGAATGTCAGCGATGAACACCGCAGCCGAAGGCAACCGCAGCGTCGTCACGCTTGTGATCCAGCACAAGGTCCGTGCCCAGGCGCTGGCGCACTACGAAACCTGGCTCAAGCGTGCCGTGACCACCGCTCGCCAACAGCCCGGTCATCTGGACGTCAATGTCATCCGCCCGGACGACGGCGGCCGCCACTTCACCACCGTGGTGCGCTTCGCCGACGCCGGCCTGCTGCAGGCCTGGGTCAACTCTGCCGAGCGCCAGGCGTTGATCAGTGAAGTGCTGCCATTGTTGGAAGACGGCGATCAGACCCAGGTGCACGATGACCCGGAGTTCTGGTTCACCCCGCCCAGCGTCGGCGCCGCGCAACCGCCGCGCTGGAAGCAGGCTTTGCTGACCTACCTGGTGATCTGCCCGATGACCCTGGTCATTCCGCAATTACTGGCGCCGCTGTTTGCCCGCTATCCGCTGTTGGGTGGCCAGATCACCGGCAACTTGATCACCAACCTGTTCGTCATCCTGCCCGTGGTGTTCTACATCATGCCCTGGGTGACGCGCCGCTGTGCCGGCTGGCTGCGCCGCTGAGCGCCAGCCGTGATCCATTGCTAGCCTTCAACCGCCTGCCGATCACCCATCCGGACGGAAAGCACCATGAGCCAGGACCCTACCGACCAGAGTCGCCGCAAGTTCCTCGCCACCAGCACTGTACTCGGTGCCGCCGGTGCGCTGTGGAGCGCATTGCCGTTCACCGATTCCGCCCATGCCGCCCTTTCAGGAGATCCCATGTCCGCCGACCTCATCTTGTTCAATGGCAAGCTGCACACCGTTGACCGCGAGAAGCCCACCGCCAGTGCCGTTGCCATCAAGGACGGCAAGTTCCTCGCCGTGGGCAGCGACGCCGAAGCCATGGCCCACAAGGGCACCGCCACGCAGATCATCGATCTCAAGCAGCGCACGGTGATTCCGGGCCTGAACGACTCGCACCTGCACCTGATCCGCGGCGGCCTGAACTACAACCTCGAACTGCGCTGGGAAGGTGTGCCATCGCTGGCCGACGCCCTGCGCATGCTCAAGGACCAGGCCGAACGCACGCCGAGCCCGCAGTGGGTGCGCGTGGTCGGCGGCTGGAACGAATTCCAGTTCGCCGAAAAGCGCATGCCCACCTTGCAAGAGATCAACCAGGCCGCGCCGGACACCCCGGTGTTCCTGCTGCACCTGTACGATCGCGCCTTGCTCAACCGCGCCGCGCTCAAGGCCGTGGGCTACACCAAGGACACGCCGAATCCGCCGGGTGGCGAGATCCAGCGTGACAAGTTCGGCAACCCCACCGGCATGCTCATCGCCCGGCCCAATGCCACGATCCTCTACGCCACCCTGGCCAAGGGGCCGAAGCTGCCATTGGAGTACCAGGTCAACTCCACACGTCAGTTCATGCGCGAGCTCAACCGCCTGGGCCTGACCAGCGCCATCGATGCCGGCGGCGGCTACCAGAACTACCCGGACGACTACCAGGTGATCCAGGAGCTGGCCGACAACGACCAGCTGACCGTGCGCATTGCCTACAACCTGTTCACCCAGAAACCCAAGGAAGAGCTCACCGACTTCAAGAACTGGACGCAGAAGGTCAAGCCGGGCGACGGCAGCGACTTCTTCCGCCACAACGGTGCCGGCGAGATGCTGGTGTTCTCCGCCGCCGACTTCGAGGACTTCCTCGAACCGCGCCCGGACCTGCCGCAAACCATGGAGCAGGAGCTGGAACCGGTGGTGCGCCATCTGGTCGAGCAGCGCTGGCCGTTCCGCCTGCACGCCACCTACGACGAGTCGATCTCGCGCATGCTCGACGTGTTCGAGAAGGTCAACCGCGACATTCCGTTCAATGGCCTGCCATGGTTTTTCGACCATGCCGAGACCATCACCCCGCAGAATATCGAGCGGGTGCGGGCGCTGGGCGGGGGCATTGCGATCCAGGACCGCATGGCCTTCCAGGGTGAATACTTCGTCGATCGCTACGGCGCCAAGGCCGCCGAGCACACCCCGCCGATCAAGCGCATGCTCGACATGGGCGTGCCGGTGGGGGCTGGGACTGACGCGACGCGGGTGTCCAGCTACAACCCGTGGACGTCGCTGTACTGGATGGTCAGCGGCAAGACCGTTGGTGGCTTGGAGCTGTACCCGGAGGGCTTGAGCCGCGAGACCGCGCTGCAGCTATTCACCCATGGCAGCGCCTGGTTCTCCAGCGAGCAGGGCAAGAAGGGGCAGATCAAGGTCGGCCAGCTGGCGGACCTGGCGGCATTGTCGCTGGACTTCTTCAGCGTCGATGAAGAGGCGATCAAGGGCATCGAGTCGGTGCTGACCGTTGTCGACGGCAAGGTGGTGTACGGCGCCGCCGAGTTCGACAAGCTGGGCCCGGCGCAGGTGCCGGTGTTGCCCGAGTGGTCGCCGGTGGCCAAGGTGCCGGGGCACTGGCGCGCCGGGGCACTAATGGCGGCGGCGCTGCACCAGTGTGTCGGGCCGTGCGGGGTGCATGCCCACAGCCATGAGAAGGCGCGGCATTCCAGTGTGCCGGTGAGCGATTACCAGGGGTTCTGGGGGGCGCTGGGCTGTTCCTGCTTCGCGTTCTGAGGGTGGCCCGCTCCTGCGCAGGACGTGGGAGCGGCGGTGTGGCGTCCCGATGTGCCACGCGATGGGACGCTACGCCATGTCGCTGAAGGCGAATTCCTCCGCCAGATGATCAATCAACGACCGCACCGACGGCAGCAGTCCGCGCCGCGACGGGAAGATCGCATGTACGATGCCGCATCGCGGATGCCAGTCCGGCAGCATCTCCACCAGGCGTCCCGCCGCCAGGTCCTCGCGCACCGCCACCCTGGGCAGGTGCGCGATCCCCACGCCCGCCACCACGAAGTGTCGCAAGGCAAACAGATCATCGGTGACCATCCGCGGCGTGTGCGGGATCACCAGGCTGCGGCTCATGTCCTCGCCCTGGAACAGCTCCCACTGGTACTCACGCTGGGCGCTGCCCCAATGGACGCTGGGCAGCTCACTGAGCTGCTGCGGGTCGAAGCCTTCGGCAAGCTGTTCGAGAAACGACGGATGCCCGACCAGGCACTGGGTGCTGTTGCTCAGCACCTTCATCACCATGTCGGTGTTCTCCAGCGGCGGGAAGCGCACCCGCAGCGCCACGTCGAAGCCCTCGTGCAGCAGGTCGACGCGGCGGTTGGTGCTCTCGATGAACAGCTCCACCTGCGGGTACTTGAGCATGTAGCGGGTGAGCATCGGACCGACCCAGGAGTTGAGCAGGGTGGTCGGACAGCTGATGCGCACCAGCCCACGCGGCTCGCTGCGGTTGCGCTCGATGATCTCGGCGGCGCCCTCGGCCTCGACGCGCATGGCCAGGCAACGGTTGTAGTAGGCCTGGCCGATCTCGGTCAGCGAGCAATGTCGGCTGGTACGGTGCAGCAGGCGCACGCCGAGGCGCTCCTCGAGGTCGGCGATGCGCCGGCTGAGCTTGGACTTGGGCATGTCCAGCGCCCGCCCGGCCGGGGCAAAGCCACCGTGCTCGACCACCTGGGTGAAGTAGTAGAGGGAGTTGAGGTCTTCCAAGGGGCGATCTCCGCAGCGCGCCGGGGTAGTGGGGCGCAGTCTACCGGGCGGTGATGGCCTTCATCCAACTCCCTTGAAGGCAATGTCGCTCAGGGCGACTCGATACCCTCCAGCATCGCCTCGGTCAGGCCCTCGGCCATCTCGATCCCATGCAGGCTGGCCCACAGCAGGCTCCTGCCGGTTTCATCCATATGGTCCAGCACCTTGTAGCCAACGTTGTAGGCGCTGCGCAGGTACTCGGCGACATGCACCAAGGCGTCGTGGGCGTTGATATTGGGGTTGACCGCAAACAGCGGTGGGTGGCCGGCGTCGCATTTGCCGAAGGCGTGGTGACGGGTGTCGGGAAGGGGTGGGTCGGGGATGATCTTTTTCATTGCAGATTCCTTCTTCAGGTTTGACTGCAACCGTCCGTTTCCACGCAGAGGGCGGCAGTTGTACACGGGGTGGAAATCCGGAAAGAAGGTCACCCGGTAGGCCAGAGGCCTCCCGCATACAACTGCCATTACGGCACCTTCTCAGGACTACCGGGTTTCCACGCCCGATCGCTGAACCGACAGCGACCCAGTCAGCCTAGAGGGCATGATTTCCCCGGACAATCAGAAGGGTATCGACAGACCTTGTAGGGTATTTCCTTAGGCGTAGGTTGCCCAGCGAGAAAATTCTTCAGGAGCTGTGGGAGTTATCTGGTGATATTGAGTGCGCGCGGTTTTCACCGGTGATCTTGAGTAATGGCCACCAGGTGTAAGCCTGTAGGTCTATGGCGCCTATCAGATCGAGCGCCGCCCGCGCGGCGCATCGCTGGCAAGCCAGCTCCCACATCTGTTTCGGGCCAGTGAGTCCTGTGAAGGTACCGCTGCCCGCCTTGGCGCATGTCTTGAGACAGGTGGGGCACCAGTGGTGCTCATGCTGAAACCGCGTCGTGCCCACCAGGCGTACAGCCGTGGCGGCGCAGGCATGACTGGCCCGAAACAGATGTGGGAGCCGGCTTGCCGGCGATGCGCCGCGCGGGCGGCGCTCGATCTCATGGGCGAAACAACCCTCGAGACATGCACATGAGGCCCTCAATCCTCATCCGACGCAAACAACCGCTCCAGCTCCACCCGCGCTTCCTTGGCCGTCTGCATCACTTTGGCCCGGTCGTCGCGGACCTGCCCCTGGGCCTCCAGCACCTGTTCGTCATGCTCGGTGAAGCGGGCGATGCGGTCTGTCGCCTGCGCTTCGGTGAGCCCCAGCCCGACCAGCGCGCGGCGGCTCATCTCCAGGCTGGAATAGAACGTCTCGCGGATCGGGTCGGCGCCCACGTCCATCAGCTTGTGCACATGCTGACGGTTACGTGCCCGGGCGATCACCTTCAGGTGCGGGTACAGGCGCTTGGCCCGCTCCGCGGTGTGAATGGCCACCTCGGGGTCGTCGATGGTGATGATGAAGTACTCGGCCTCGCCAACCTTGGCCGCGTGCAGCACTTCGGGGCGCAGTGGGTCGCCATAGAACACCGGCACCTGTTCGAACATGCGGGTCATCTCGATGGCGTCCACCGAGGTCTCCAGGGCTATGAACGGGATCTTCTGCGCCCGCAAGATGCGCGCGACGATCTGGCCCATGCGGCCCATGCCGGCGATCACCACGCGCGGGGTGCCAGCGTCGATGGCCTTGTACTGCTCGGGCACCTCGCGGGCGGGCTGCGGGCGCTTCAAGGCGCGGGCGCAGCCGAGCATCAGCAGCGGCGTTAGGGCCATCGACAGGGTGATGGTCATCAGCAGCAGGTCGTAGGTCTGGGTGTCGAACAGGCCCTGGTCCTTGCCCAGCTTGAACACCACGAAGGCGAACTCGCCACCGGCAGCCAGCACCATTCCCAGGCGCAGGGCGCTGGCGCTGTTCAGGCCACCGGCCAGGCGGCCGACGCCGATCAGCAACGCAAGCTTCACGCCGATCAACAACAGGGTCAGGCCCAGCAGCAACAGCGGCATTTCCAGCAGCAGGCGCAGGTTGGCGCCCATGCCGACGCTGATGAAGAACAGGCCCAGCAGCAGGCCTTTGAACGGTTCGATCTGCGATTCCAGCTCATGGCGGTATTCGGAGTCAGCCAGCAGCAGGCCGGCGAGGAAGGCGCCCAGGGCCATGGACACGCCGGCCTCTTCCATCAACCAGGCGGTGCCGATCACCACCAGCAGCGCGGTGGCGGTGGACACTTCCGGCAAACCAGTGCGGGCGACGATACGGAACAACGGGCGCAGCAGGTAGCGGCCGCCGACGATGACGATGGCGATGCTGGCGAACACCTTCAGGCCATGTTCGAGGCTGTCGCCGTGGCTGGTGTCGGGGCCACTGGCGGCCAGCAGCGGCACCAGGGCGATCAACGGGATGGCGGCGATGTCCTGGAACAGCAGGATGGCGAAGGCCAGCCGACCGTGGGGTGCATTGAGCTGCTTGCTTTCGGCCAGGCTCTGAAGGCCCAGAGCGGTGGATGACAGGGCCAAACCAAGGCCGAGCACGATGGCTGCGGGGAGCGTCTGGCTGAAGCCGAACAGGGCGATTGCGCCGAGTACCGCGCCGGTCAGGAACACTTGCGCGGTGCCGACGCCGAACACCGATTTGCGCATCAGCCACAAGCGTCGTGGTGAAAGCTCCAGGCCGATGATGAACAGCAGCAAAACCACGCCCAGCTCGGAGATGTGCGCAACGCTCTCGGTATCGCGGATCAGCCCCAGGGCCTGCGGACCAATGGCCACGCCAGCCAGCAGGTAGCCGAGCACGGCGCCCAGTTGCAGGCGCTTGGCCAGCGGCACGGCGACCACGGCGGCGAGGAGGAAGATGACGGCGGTTTGTAAAAGGCTGCCTTCGTGTGGCATTGCTCGGACTCCTTGAACTGCGTGCGGCAGCGCTTGATGCAACAGCTTATGCCATCAATGAAAGAGGCGGGCATTTTCGGGCGGGGAGGGAAATAGGACAATCCTTGGGTTACAGGAAGCAGCGTTCTGAAAGTAGGACCTTTGCTGAATCCATCGCGGGGCAAGTCGGGCCGCCGCATCGCCGCTCCCACGAAGGTCTTATACCTTGCGTGGGAGCGGGCTTGCCCCGCGATGGTGATCGGCCACTTATTGCAGATGGTTTTTCAAGGCCTGTGCCGCCTGGTCCATGGCACTGCGCACACTGGGCACGGTGCTCAGCACGTTGAGCAGGCCATAGTCATGGATCATGCCGTTATAGCGCACGGCGGTCACCGGTACCCCGGCAGCGTCCAGCTTGCGGGCGTAAGCCTCGCCTTCGTCACGCAGCACGTCCATTTCGGCGGTCTGCACCAGCGCTGGCGGCAGGCCTTTCAACTGCTCCAGGCTGGCGCGCAGTGGCGAGGCGTGGATGTCGTCGCGTTGGCGCGGGTCGGTGGTGTAGCTGTTCCAGAACCACTGCATCATGTTTCGGGTCAGGAAGTGGCCTTCGGCGAACTGGTTGTAGGACGCATTGTTGAAGTTGGCGTCGGTCACCGGCCACAGCAGGGCCTGGAAACGCAGCTTCGGTGTGCCGGCCTCCTTGGCCTTGAGTGCCACCACCGCAGCCATGTTGCCGCCGACGCTGTTGCCGGCTACCGCCAGGCGGCTACCGTCAACACCGATCTCCTTGCCGTGCTCGGCGACCCAGCGGGTGGCGGCGTAGGCCTGGTTGATCGCGGTGGGGTACTTCGCTTCCGGTGACGGCGTGTAGTCGACGTAGACCGCCGCAGCACCGGATCCCACCACCAGGTCACGGATCAGGCGTTCGTGGGTGGGGTAGTCGCCCAGCACCCAGCCGCCGCCGTGGAAGAACATGAACACTGGCAGTTCGCCCTTGGACCCTTCGGGCCGCACCACGCGGATTTCCAGCGGCTGGCCGTCGGCCTGGATGGTCCGGCGTTCGACGCGGATCCCCGACACATCGACCTTCACCCCGGCCTGGGCACCGCTCAGCACCGCACGGGCATCCTTGGGCGCGAGCGTCTCCAGCGGCTTGCCGCCACCGGCGGCCAGGGCGTCGAGGAAGCCCTGGGTGGTGTGCTCGACGCCAGGGCTGCCGGCGAAGGCGTTGTTCACGGCAAGGGCCAGCAGGCCGGCGGTCAGGGTGTGGGACAGTTTCATGTTCTAGCTCCTTTGGCGGGCGAGCCGCGGCTCAGTTCTGGTTGGCGAGGACGGTGGGTTGCACGTAGCTCACGGCGCGCAGCTGGCCGCTACTGTCGCGGTAGGTCAGGGTGGCGGTGTTGGTCTGGCCTTGGGCGCTGGCGGGTGCATCGACGCTGACGACCTTGGCGATGTCCAGGTCCATGCCGTAGCGGTACGGGGTGGCTTCGCTGGCGAAGCTGCTGACGCTGGTGCCGAGGGCCAGGGTGGTGACGGTGACGGCGAAGGCTTTGCGAAGGGTCATGATCGTTCTCCGGGTTCTGCTGAGTGGGGTTGGCGACTGCTTTCTGCTTGAGATGAATGATGCGCGCAAATATTTAGTGCGCAAAATATATTTCCGCTATGAGACCGATTGAGTGGATCTGTCGAAGGGGCTCAGCCACGCGGAAACCCGCCGTAAAAGATCAGGCGCTGGGCCGGTACTGCAGCGCCTCCGCCAGGTGCGACCTGGCTATGGATTGCGCCCCCTCCAGGTCCGCCAGGGTGCGGGCCACCTTCAACAGCCGGTGCGCTGCCCGCAACGACAACGTCAACCGTTCGCAGGCCTGCTCCAGCCAGGCCTGGTCGACCGGCTCCAGCGGGCAGTGCCGGCGCAGCCCCTTGAGGTCGAGGAAGGCATTGGCGCAGCCCTGCCGGCGCTGCTGCAGCTCCCGTGCCTCGGCCACCTGCTGGCCAACACTGGCGCTGGTCTCGCCGCTGGGCTGGTGGGTCAGCACGGTGCTTTCCCGGGCCACCGTCAGGTGCAGGTCGATGCGGTCGAGCAGGGGGCCGGACAGCTTGTTGCGGTAGCGCTGGATCTGCTCGCTGCTGCAGCGACAGCGGCCGGTGGGGTCACCCAGGTAGCCGCAGGGGCAAGGGTTCATGGCCGCCACCAGCTGAAAGCGCGCCGGGAAGCGCACCCGGTCCTTGGCCCGGGCCACCACGATCTCGCCCGACTCCAGCGGCTCGCGCAGTACCTCCAGCACGCGTCGTTCGAACTCGGGCAGCTCGTCGAGAAACAACACGCCGTGGTGCGCCAGGGTGATCTCGCCGGGTTGCGGTCGGCTGCCACCGCCTACCAGTGCCGGGCCAGAGGCTGAATGGTGGGGGTGGCGAAACGGCCGCTGTGGCCAGCAATCGAGCGGGGCATGGCCGCTGACCGAGCGAATCGCCGCCACCTCCAGCGCCTCGCGCTCGTCCAGCGGTGGCAGCAGCCCGGGCAGGCGGCTGGCGAGCAGGGTCTTGCCGGTGCCCGGCGGGCCGGAGAACAGCAGGTTGTGCGCGCCGGCTGCGGCGACCAGCAGCGCCCGCTTGGCAGCGATCTGGCCTTGTACTTCGCTGAGGTCCGGGTAGGGGCGTTGCTCCAGCAATAGGCCATTCGCGGCATAGGGTGACAATGCCGGTTGCGCATTCAGGTGGGCCACCAGTTCCCGCAGATGCCCCACCGCGTACACCACCAGGCCGCTGGCCAGGCTCGCCTCTTCGGCGTTTTCCCTGGGGACCACCAGCGCTCGACCCGCGTCTCGCGCCGCCAGTGCCGCAGGCAGTACGCCCTGTACCGGGCGCAAAGTACCTGACAGCGCCAGTTCGCCCAGGCATTCGATGCTGTCGAGGGCGGCAACCGGTACCTGGCCATTGGCGGCCAGGATGCCCAGGGCGATGGCCAGGTCGTAGCGGCCACCGTCCTTGGGTAGATCGGCCGGGGCGAGGCTCTGGGTGATGCGCCGGGCCGGGTAGTCCAGGCCGGAGTTGACGATGGCACTGCGGACCCGGTCCTTGCTTTCCTTGACCGTGGTCTCCGGCAGACCGACCAAGGTGAGCGTGGGCAGACCGTTGGCCAAGTGGGTTTCGACGCTGACAGCCGGTGCCTGTACCCCGACCTGGGCGCGGCTGTGGACGAGGGCTAGGGACATGGGCACTCCGTGTTTGCAGGTGATGGCCGCGTCCTGCGGCCTGGCAAAGCTTAGTGGCGCTCCTGTGCAGGTGGACGAGAAGAGTGCGTCGAATTTTGTCCGGCCTGGCATCCAGGACTGTGGGCGCCTGCCGTCCGGGGCTGCCTGCCACAGATCACGGGAATCCCCGAACCCCGCGCCCGCGCCAGCAGTTCCTCGGTATCGTCGCCGCCCGGCAGCGCCAGCACCAGGTCGGGCCGGCTGTCGCGCAGCATGAAGACGTTGCGCAGGTGCTCGGCCAGCTTGCCGTGCAACTGCCAGTTGGGCGGGTAGCGCACGATGTCGGCGCCCTGTTCGCGGGCCCAGCCTTCGATTTCGCCGCCCAGGTGCTGGCTGCCGCCGTGGATCAGCACCCGGATCGCTTGCTGGCGCTGGAGGGCGTCCAGCGCCTGGCGGCAGCGTTGGCTGTCGGCGTAATTGCGCCCCGCGCAGATCAGTACGCGCATGCCCACCCCCTCAGAACCACTGGCCGAAGCGGCGGATGTACAGGGTCTTCATGCCCTGGGCCACCAGGCAGTAGCCGAGCAGGGTAGCGGCCAGCCATGGGAAGTATTCCCACGGCAGCGGCACCAGCCCGACCATCGCCCCCAGTGGCGAGAACGGGATGTAGATGCCCAGGCACATCACCAGGCCGGTGGCCAGGATCACCGGCAGCGCCGCGGTGCTCTGGAAGAACGGCACCTTGCGGGTGCGCAGCATGTGCACCACCAGCGTTTGCGACAGCAACCCCTCAATGAACCAGCCGGACTGGAACAACGCCTGCATTTCCACGCTGTTTGCGGCGAACACGTACCACATCAGCGCAAACGTGGTGATGTCGAAGATCGACGAAGTGGGGCCGATCCACAGCATGAAACGGCCGATGTTGCGGGCATCCCACTTGCGTGGTTCGCGCAGGAACTCCTTGTCCATGCGATCCCACGGCAGCGACAGCTGGGAGAAGTCGTACATCAGGTTTTGCAGCAGCAGGTGGATCGCCAGCATCGGCATGAACGGGATGAACGCGCTGGCCACCAGTACCGAGAACACGTTGCCGAAATTGGAGCTGGCGGTCATGCACAGGTACTTCATGATGTTGCCGAAGGTTTCGCGGCCCTTGAGCACGCCTTCCTCCAGCACCATCAGGCTCTTTTCCAGGAGGATGATATCGGCCGATTCCTTGGCGATATCGGTGCCGCTGTCCACCGAGATGCCCACGTCGGCATCGCGCAACGCCGGGGCGTCGTTGATGCCGTCACCGAGGAAACCCACGGTGTGGCCGTTGGCCTGCAGCGCCTTGAGCACCCGCGACTTCTGCAGTGGGGTGAGCTTGGCGAAAACCGTGCGCTCTTCGACCAGGGCCTTGAGCTGGATGTCGTCCTGGCGTTCGATGTCCTGGCCGAGCAGCGGCTGGCCGGGCTCCAGGCCGACTTCGCGGCAGACCTTGCAGGTGACCACCGGGTTGTCGCCGGTCAGCACCTTCACTTTCACGCCCATCTCGCGCAGGGCGGCGATGGCTGGGCCTGCGGTCTCCTTGGGCGGGTCGAGGAAGGTCAGGAAGCCACGGATCACCAGCTCGCGTTCGTCATTGGTGTGGTACTGAGGCTTGCCGTCGGAGGCCGGGATGTCACGGGTGCCGACCAGCAGCACGCGGAAACCCTCCTGGTTGTAGCTGCTGGCGGTGGCCAGCAGTTGCTGGCGTCGCCCGGCATCCAGAGTGACACGCTGGCCGCCTTCTTCCACATGGGTGGCGATGGCCAGCATTTCCTCGACGGCGCCCTTGCTCACCAGCAGGTGATCGCCCAGGGCATCCTTGACGATCACCGACAGGCGACGGCGGATGAAGTCGAAGGGCAACTCGTCGACCTTGGCGTAGGCATAGGGTGGCTGGAAGCGCTGGTCTTCGCCAGCAAAGCGCAGCACGGCCTGGTCCATCAGGTTCTTCACGCCGCTCTGGTGATGGCTGTTTAGCCAAGCCAGCTCCAGCAGGTGCGGGGCCACCTGGCCACTGGGGTCGACATGGTGTTCGAGGATGATGCGATCCTGGGTCAAGGTACCGGTCTTGTCGGTGCACAGCACATCCATCGAGCCGAAGTTCTGGATGGCGTTCAGCCGCTTGACCACCACCTTGCGCCGGGCCATGGCCACGGCGCCCTTGGCCAGGTTGGCGCTGACGATCATCGGCAGCATCTCCGGGGTCAGGCCCACGGCCACGGCCAGCGCGAACAGGAAGGCATCGCTCCAGTCGCCCTTGACCACGCCGTTGAGCATGAACACCACCGGCACCATCACCAGCATGAAACGGATCAACAGCCGGCTGACGCTGTTCACGCCACGGTCGAAGGCGGTCTGGCTACGCGAGCCGACGATGGCCTTGGCCAGCGAGCCGAAATATGTGCGCTTGCCGGTGGCCACCACCACGGCGCGGGCGCGGCCGCTGACCACGTTGGTCCCCATGAAGCCGATGTTGGGCAGATCCAGCAGGCCGCTTTCATCGTTGGCACTGTCGGCGGCGGACTTCTGCGCGACGTGGCCGAGGGTGTCGTACTTCTCCACCGGCAGCGCTTCGCCGGTCAGCACCGCTTGGCTGATGAACAGGTCGCGGGACTCGATCAGGCGGATATCGGCGGGGATCATGTCGCCGGCGGCCAGTTGCACGATATCGCCGGCCACCAGTTCGTTCATGGGCACTTCGCGCAGGCGCGCTGGCTGGTCGTGGCGCTCGCGGCGCAGCACGGTGGCGGTGGTACGGACCATGGCCTTGAGGGCGTCGGCGGCCTTGCCCGAACGGTACTCCTGCCAGAAGCGCAGCAGGCTGCTGAGGCTGACCATGGTCATGATGATGATGACCTTGGTCAGGTCCGCTTCTTCCATGTCGCCTGCGCGTACCGGCAGCAAGTAGTCGGTAACGAAGCTGATGCCGGCGAGGGTGAGCAGCACGTAGATAAAGGGGTTGTGCAAGGCCTTGAGCAATTGCACCAGGGCCGGTTGCGGCTTGTCATGGGCGACTTGGTTGGCGCCGTCGCGCTGCAGGCGCTTGGCGGCTTCGTGCTCGGTCAGGCCCAGTTCGCTGGCGTCGAGGTTGGCCAGGGTCACGGCCAGGCCGTTGCGTGCCTCGCGGGCGGCGCGCATGGACAGGCGGGTGTCTTCGCCGGCTTTGCTGCGGGTGTTGCGGTCTTTTACGGTCATTTGGCTGTGCTCCTGCCGCAGGAGGCGGCACGACACACAGTCGACTCACGGTGGGGAAGGTGAGTGAACGTGTCCCGTGTCGCAATGATTCAAACAATGAAAAACGTGGTTTTTCCGACATTTACGTGTTCGCTGGCGAATGCCGGAAATAAGATCGGCAGCGAACTTTCTACTGGCTGATTCCATGGTCGGTTAATCCCATCTGTTAAATGGCGGGCAATAGAGTTCCAAAGAACTTTAATTACTTAAAGTTCGGAAGTTTCTGACGATTTAAATGGCGTCAGTTCAGCGAACAGACAGCATCGCGCGCGTCACTGCAGGCAGCAACGGGCACGCTATCGACTGGGCGGTTTCAGGGGCGAGGACAAGCCCCAGTCGCGGACAGGACGGTACGGGGCCTTGTGCGCAAAGGCGCGCAGGCGAGGGGTAGCGATATCAAGGTTCATGAGCTTGCCTCCGACCGGGCGGGCACCCGGGGCGGCAAGCTACGGCGGAGCATCAGGCTCTGGCGCGGCTTGCCCGACCTAGGGGCGGGCCCGGAGTTCCGGTTCAAGTGCCTGGCGGCCAGGAGCTGCCAGACAGCGACTAGATACTGTGTCCATTGGATTCTTCGTGAGTTGAAATAAAGGCCCGTTTTTCGGGGCGGGTGAACTTTATGCAAAGCATAGCGAGGAAGTCAACCAGGAAGACGTAACTTAAACAAGTTTCATCTGCTGGGAGGGAAATTAATGCAGTGTGCGGCGCGATTACCATCGCGTGGTAATCCCGCTTCTACCTGGGCAAGGTAGAAAGCGGGCATTCATTCAAGGCTTGGCACCCAGGATGATGTGCGAGGCCTTGATCAGCGCGGTGGCCTTCACACCCGGCTTCAGGCCAAGTTCCTGCACCGCTTCGCGGGTGACGATGGCATACACCTCGGTGCCGCCGGAAAGCTTCAGCACCACCTCGGCATTCACCGCGCCGTCACCGACTCGCAACACTTCGCCTTCGAGGCTGTTGCGCGCCGACAGCCTGTAGCCGGCGGCATCGGTCATCAGCACCACCCACGGCGCCTTGACCAGGGCTACGGCCTGTTTACCGACGTTGATACTGAGGTTGTGCAGGCTGGCCATGGTGACCACCGCGACCAGTTTCTCGCCGCCACCGAGAGTCAGCTCGACCTCGGCATTCACCGCGCCAGGCTGGACGGCGCTGACGGTACCTTCAAAGACATTACGGGCACTGACTTTCATGGCAAGTACTCCCTGTATCGATCGTTATTCTTTGGCGGACGGCGCCATCCTGGCTTCCAGCTCGGCGAATTGCTGCTCGAGGGCTTCGAGGCGGGCGCGTGTACGGGCGAGCACCACCATCTGGCTGTCGAATTCCTCGCGGCTGACCAGGTCGAGTTTGCTGAAGGCCCCCTGCATCAGCACCTTGAACTGGCTCTCCAGTTCGGCACGGGGCGCGGCGGTGTCGCCGCTGAACAGGCGCGAGGCCTGGTCGCTCAGGGCATCGAGGAAGGCTTTGGGCGCGAGCATGTCTGGTATCCGCTGATCACTGAAAGTGCCGCAGTGTAGCACGCCGCTTTTGCCCGCTTGCCCTGCACGCTTTTCGCGCAGGGCGGCCAAAGGTCGCGCACCGATTTTGTGCGCTTTTTCGCTGCTGGCAACTGGCCAATCCCTACCGATTCACGCAACTCCCTGTTTTCCCGATCGTTGTTCGAACTGGCAAGGTTTCTGCAAAGACCCGAGTGAGCCATGCACTGATGCAGTCCCTTGTGACCAGGCAGTGCGCAGGCGGAGCCGCAAGGTCCTTCGTCACAGGTGGATCGTGTGTCGGCGGGGAGAATGGAGCCGACGACGCGTTACAAAGCCAGGCGCTGCGCTTAGACTTGAGACGGGTTTGTTTTCCTGGGGCAAGTCCATCAAATCGGGAGAGAGTTTCATGAAGCTAGTCACTGCCATCATCAAGCCGTTCAAGCTGGACGACGTGCGCGAGTCGCTGTCGGAAATCGGCGTGCAGGGCATCACCGTGACCGAGGTCAAAGGTTTCGGCCGGCAGAAGGGTCACACCGAGCTGTATCGCGGCGCTGAATACGTGGTCGATTTCCTGCCCAAGGTGAAGATCGATGTTGCCATCGACGACAAGGACCTCGATCGGGTGATCGAAGCCATCACCAAGGCAGCCAACACCGGCAAGATCGGCGACGGCAAGATCTTCGTGGTCAATCTGGAGCAGGCGATCCGCATCCGTACCGGCGAAACCGATACCGACGCGATCTAAGCGCCAAGCAAAGCCTCACCAAACCCAACGCCCCAGGAGAAAACAACATGACTCTGCGCAAGATCGCAGGGCTAGGAGCCCTATTGTCCCTCGTAATGCCAGGGCTGGCCCTGGCCGAGGAAACTGCCGCCCCTGTGCTGAACTCCGGCGACACTGCCTGGATGCTCACTTCGACGGCACTGGTCCTGTTCATGACCATCCCGGGCCTGGCCCTGTTCTACGGCGGCATGGTGCGCTCGAAGAACGTGCTGTCGGTGATGATGCAGTGCTTTGCCATCACCGGCCTGATCAGCATCCTCTGGGTCATCTACGGCTACAGCCTGGCTTTCGATACCGCCGGTATGGAAAAGGGCGTGCTCAATTTCAACTCCTTCATCGGTGGCTTCTCCAAGGCCTTCCTCAGCGGCGTCACGCCGTCGGGCCTGACCTCGGCTACCGCGTTGTTCCCCGAGGCGGTATTCATCACCTTCCAGATGACTTTCGCCATCATCACCCCGGCGCTGATCGTCGGTGCCTTCGCAGAACGCATGAAGTTCTCGGCCATGCTGATTTTCATGGGTGTGTGGTTCACCCTGGTCTACGCGCCGATCGCGCACATGGTCTGGAGTGGTGACGGCGCGCTGATGTGGGACTGGGGCGTGCTGGACTTCGCGGGCGGCACCGTGGTGCACATCAATGCCGGTATCGCCGGCCTGGTCTGCTGCCTGGTGCTGGGCAAGCGCAAGGGCTACCCGACTACGCCGATGGCTCCGCACAACTTGGGCTACACGTTGATGGGTGCGGCCATGCTGTGGATCGGTTGGTTCGGCTTCAACGCAGGTTCCGCTGCGGCGGCCAACGGTACCGCCGGCATGGCCATGCTGGTGACCCAGATCGCTACCGCCGCCGCCGCCTTGGGCTGGATGTTCGCCGAGTGGGTCTTCCACGGTAAACCGAGCGCACTGGGCATTGCTTCGGGCGTGGTCGCCGGTCTGGTCGCCATCACCCCTGCCGCGGGTACCGTCGGCCCGATGGGCGCCCTGGTGATCGGCCTGGTGTCCGGCGTGGTCTGCTACTTCTGCGCCACCAGCCTCAAGCGCAAGCTGGGTTATGACGACTCCCTCGACGCCTTCGGCGTGCACGGTATCGGCGGCATCATCGGCGCCCTGCTCACCGGTGTGTTCGCGGCACCTGCCCTGGGCGGCTTCGGCGCGGTCACCGATATCGCCGCGCAGTTCTGGATCCAGGCCAAGGGCGTGATCTTCACCGTGGTCTACACCGCCATCGTCACCTACGTGATTCTCAAGGTCCTGGACCTGGTGATGGGCCTGCGGGTCAGCGAAGAAGAAGAGTCGGTCGGCCTCGACCTGGCTCAGCACAACGAGCGCGGCTACAACCTGTAACCGCCACGCTGGAAAACTTGCCCGGCTCGCCGGGCATTTTTTTTGCCTGTAGTTTGCCGATTCGCGCCGGGCAAACGGTTTCTCTGTCGTGATCGCGACGCAGGTAGAAAACTTACAAGTCATTGGGCGTTTCTGGAGCTTTGCTTTTTCTGCGAGCGCGCTAGAATGCGCGCCGAAGGGAGCTGGACGAGTAGTCCACACACTTCGCCACCCTTTGCTAGGCTTGCCAATAGCCTGTGGCCAGCAAGGGTTCAAAGGATTTTGTCAGGCCTTGCCAGGAGCAGGGCCTGCAGGGTGCCGGGCCTCCCATGAGGGGGCGGACACCCAGGGCAGTGGCCAACCCACGGCCAGTTGAATTTTCACTGGTGGCTGCCGGTCTACGGCTGCACCGGTCTATAACTAACCTGCTTTTTGCAAGTCATGAGGTAGAACATGAGCGACGACGATCTGGAAAATGATGACCTCGAAGTAGGCGACGAAGACGAGGCTGATGACGGCCTGGAAGCTGCGGCCGACGATGGCGCGGAAGATGCCGGCGATGACGACAGCAGCCCGGCACCTGCTGCCAAGGGCAAGTCCAAGGCGGCTGTCTCGGTAGACGAGATGCCGAGCATGGAAGCCAAGCAGAAAGAGCGCGACGCGCTGGCCAAGGCGATGGAAGAGTTCCTTTCGCGCGGTGGCAAGGTGCAGGAAGTGGAGGCCAACGTGGTCGCCGATCCGCCCAAGAAGCCGGACAACAAGTACGGCAGCCGCCCTATCTGAGTGGCTGAACGCAAAGAAGCCCGCCGTC
This sequence comes from Pseudomonas sp. B21-023, assembly GCF_024749165.1. Lineage (NCBI taxonomy): Bacteria > Pseudomonadati > Pseudomonadota > Gammaproteobacteria > Pseudomonadales > Pseudomonadaceae > Pseudomonas > Pseudomonas sp. B21-023. The sequence continues at coordinate 144,430 of NZ_CP087190.1, forward strand.
GCTGCGGGCTTTTTTGTGGGCGTCGACTGTCAGTCAGCGCCAGCGTGCTAGCACGTCTGGCAACTGCGACAAACGCTGGATCTCCGCATCCGGCGCCTGTTCGCCGCTCCAGGGCTTGTGCTGGGGGTTGAACCACACCGCCCGCAGCCCGGCGCGCTGGGCGCCGGCTATGTCGTCGCCCGGGTGGTCGCCGACGTGCACCGCCGCTCCTGCGTCCACCTCGCCGCGCTTCAGCGCTTCGAGGAAAGGTGCAGGGTCCGGCTTGCCAATCCCCAGGTCTTCCGCGCACAGGGCGAAGCGGAAGTAGTCCGCCAGGCCGAGCCTGCGCACGTCGGCATTGCCGTTGGTCACCACGCCGAGAACGTAGTGGTGGCGCAGGATCTCCAGCACCGGCTGCACCTCTGGGAACACCTCGACTTGGTGCCGCGCATGCAGGAACACCTCGAAACCTTCGTTGGCCAGTTCCTGGGCGTGTTTTTCGCTGTAGCCGACCTCTTCCAGGGCATGGAACAGCACCCGCCGGCGCAGGGCGCTGATGCGGTGCTTGAGGCCCGGTTCAGCCTGTACCAGGCGCTCGCGGATGGCGAACAGGTGCTCGACCGGCACGCCGCCGAGGATCGGCGCGTTGGCTTCGAGCCAGTCGCGCAGGACGACTTCGGCGCTGGCGATGACCGGCGCGGTATCCCAGAGGGTGTCGTCCAGGTCGAAGGTGATCAGCTTGATGCTCATGCGTCTGTGTCCTTGCTGCGTTTGGCCCGGGGGTGGGCGCTGTCGTACACCGCAGCCAGGTGCTGGAAGTCCAGGTGGGTATAGATCTGCGTGGTGCTGATGTCGGCGTGGCCGAGCATCTCCTGCACCGCGCGCAGGTCCTGGGACGATTCCAGCAAATGGCTGGCGAAGGAATGGCGAAGCATGTGCGGGTGCAGGTGCTGGCCGAGCTCGCGCTCGCCGGCGGCCTTGACCCGCAGCTGGATGGCTCGGGGACCGAGGCGCTTGCCCTGGCGGCTGAGGAACACGGCGCTGTCCCGCGGGCCGGCGATGCCGCGCAGTTTCAACCAGGCCTGCAGCGCCTCCCGGGCCTTGCGGCCAACCGGCAGCACGCGGCTCTTGCCGCCCTTGCCTTGCACCTGCACCAGCCCGGCAGCCAGGTCCAGGTGCTCGAGGTCGAGCCCGGTCAGCTCCGACAGGCGCAGGCCGGACGAATAGAACAGTTCGAGGATGGCCTGGTCGCGGCGGGCGATGAACGCGTCGTCGACGCCGCCGTCGAGCAACTGCAGGGCGCGGTCGGTGTCCAGTACCTTGGGCAGGCGCCGCTCACCCTTGGGTGGCGCCAGGCCGTTGGCCGGATCGTGCTGGCACAGCCCTTCGCGGTTGAGGTAGCGGTACAGCCCGCGCACCGCCGAGAGCAGGCGCGCCAGGCTGCGCGAGGACTGGCCGTGATGGTGCTGGCGGGCGACCAGCTGGCGCAGTTGCTGGACCTGCAGGGCAGCCCAGCCGGCGATGCCCTGGGCGTTGCAGAATTCGATGACCTTCTCGAGGTCACGACGGTAGGCCAGCAGGGTGTGCTCGGACACCTGGCGCTCGTTGCGCAGGTGTGCGCAATAAGCCTCCAGCTGGCGTTCCATCAGCGCACCGAGCGCAGAGTCTGGGTAAAGCGCGGCACCACGCGGCCGAGCACTTCGGCGATGTAGCTGAGGAACAGGGTGCCGACACTGCTCTTGTAGTGCTGCGGATCGCGGCTGCCGATCGCCAGTACGCCGTGCAGGCCCTGGTACTCGAGGGTGGCCACGGCGCTGGAGCCGACTTCCTTGTGCTGATCGTTGCCGAACAGGAACGCCAGCTCATGTTCGCGCAGGCTGCCGCTGATGGTCTTGCCGCCGCCGATCAGGCCGCCGATGGCCTGTTGCGCCTCGGCCCCGGAAACCCAGCGCCCCACGGGCGCCGCGTTTTCGCCGAACAGGATCAGGCTGACGAAGGGTACCTGGAACTCCTGGCGCAGGCTGTCCTCGACCGCCATCACCACCTCTTCCAGGGTGCTGGCGTCGAGCAGGTCGAGGATCAGCCGGCGGGTCTTGTCGAACAGCCGGTCGTTGTCGCGGGCCACGTCCATCAGTTGCGACAGGCGATGGCGCATCTCGATGTTGCGGTCGCGCAGCAGCTTGAGCTGGCGTTCCACCAGCGACACGCTGTCGCCGCGCTGGTGAGGAATGCGCTGTTCGACCAGCAGCTCGTCGTGCTCGGCGAAGAAGGTCGGGTGGGCGCGCAGGTAGGCGACCACCGCTTCGGCATCGAGCTCACTGGCCTGCGGGGATGCAACGTTAGGCTGATCGGTCATGGCGGATACTCGCTTAGAGACGAACTTGTCCTTCGAACACACGAACGGCGGGGCCGGTCATCAGCACCGGCTTGCCGGGGCCGGCCCACTCGATACTCAGGCGCCCGCCCGGCAGCTCGATGGTCACCGGTGAGTCCATCCAGCCTTGGCTGATCGCCGCCACGGCGGCGGCGCAGGCGCCTGTGCCGCATGCCTGGGTCTCGCCCGCGCCACGCTCCCATACGCGCAGGTTGGCGCGGTGGCGGTCGACTACCTGGATGAAGCCGGCATTGACCCGCTGCGGAAAGCGCGGGTGATGCTCGATCTTCGGCCCCAGCTCATGGACCGGAGCGCTGTGCACATCGTCCACGCGCAACACCGAATGCGGGTTGCCCATGGACACTGCGGCGATCTGGTGCACCTGGCCGTCGACTTCGAGTGCATAGCTGCTCGCCTGCTCATCGGCGATGAACGGGACCTCGGCCGGCGTGAAGCGCGGCGGGCCCATGTCGACGCAGATCTGCCCGTCGTTGCGCACATCGAGGACGATGATGCCGCCCTTGGTCTCGACGCGAATGCGCTTCTTCGCGGTCAGGCGCTTGTCCAGGACGAAACGGGCGAAGCAGCGCGCGCCGTTGCCGCACTGTTCGACTTCGGAGCCATCGGCATTGAAGATCCGGTAGCGGAAGTCGACATCCGGATTGTTCGGCGCCTCGACAATCAGCAGCTGGTCGAAGCCGATGCCGGTGTTGCGGTCACCCCATTGCTTGGCGTGCTTGGGTTGGATGTGTGCGTGCTGGCTGACCAGGTCGAGGACCATGAAGTCGTTGCCCAGCCCGTGCATCTTGGTAAAACGCAGCAGCATGGGTTCACTCCGGCAGCAGGCTTTCGCCGGCGAACAGTTCGGTGACGGTCTCGCGGCGACGCACTTCGAAGGCCTGGTCTCCATCGACCAGCACTTCGGCGCAGCGGCCACGGGTGTTGTAGTTGGAGCTCATGACGAAACCATAGGCGCCCGCGGAGCGCACGGCCAGCAGGTCGCCCTCGGCCAGGTCCAGCACGCGGTCCTTGCCCAGGAAGTCGCCGGTCTCGCAGATCGGGCCGACCAAGTCGTAGGCCCGACCTTCGCCTTCGCGAGGCTTGACTGCGCTGATGTCCATCCAGGCCTGGTACAAGGCCGGGCGGATCAGGTCGTTCATCGCCGCGTCGATGATGGCGAAGTCCTTGTGCTCGGTGTGCTTGAGGTATTCCACGCGGGTCAGCAGCACGCCGCCGTTGGCGACGATATAGCGGCCCGGCTCGAACACCAGGGCCAGGTCGCGGCTGCCGATGCGCTCGCGAATGGCCTTGATGTAATCGGCAAGCTCCGGCGGCTGTTCGTCGCGATAGCGCACGCCGACACCGCCACCGAGGTCGAGATGGCGCAGGTGGATGCCGCACTCGGCCAGGCGATCGACCAGCACCAGCAGGCGGTCGAGGGCATCGAGGAACGGTTCGACGGTGGTCAGCTGTGAGCCGATGTGGCAGTCAACACCGACCACGTCGAGGTTCGGCAACTGCGCGGCGCGCACGTAGATGGCCTCGGCGTCGGCAATGGCGATGCCGAACTTGTTTTCCTTGAGGCCAGTGGAGATGTAAGGGTGGGTGCCGGCGTCGACGTCCGGGTTCACGCGCAGCGACACCGGCGCGACCTTGCCCATCTCGGCGGCCACCACTTGCAGGCGCTCGAGCTCGTCGGTGGACTCGACGTTGAAACAGTGCACGCCCACTTCCAGGGCGCGGCGCATGTCCTCGCGGGTCTTGCCGACACCGGAGAACACCACGCGATCGGCGCGGCCACCGGCGGCCAGCACGCGCTCCAGCTCACCGCCGGAAACGATGTCGAAGCCCGCGCCCAGGCGCGCCAGCAGGTTCAGCACGCCCAGGTTGGAATTGGCCTTGACCGCGAAGCAGACCAGGTGCTCCACCCCGTGCAGGGCATCGGTGTAGTTGCGGTACTGCGCCTCGATATGGGCACGCGAGTACACGTAGGTGGGCGTACCGAAGCGTTCGGCGATCGCCGACAGGGCCACCCCTTCCGCGAACAGCTCACCGCCGCGGTAGTTGAATGCATCCATGGGATTTCCTTACTGCGCGGGCGACTCTTCTGGCTGCTCTTGCTGCTGCTCCAGCACAGGTTGCGGCTGGACTGGCTTGGCATGCTGGTGCGACTTGCGCGGGCCTTTGCCGTCCTTGCCGTCTTCTGGCAGGTACAGGGGGCCTTTCTGACCGCAGGCCGAAACGAGGCAGGCGACCGCGACCAGCGCCGCGAGGGAGGAAATCAGGCGTTTCATGGGTGAAATCCTTGGAAATATGCAGTATTGCGGCCGAGTATACCGAGCGACCACCTGATTGCCTATGCAAGGGGCACCCCCTTGGCGGCGGTGCGGCGACCAAAGGCGATGCGGCTTTTTCTTACAGCTATTAGCTTGTAGCTTGAGGCTTTCGCCCTTATCGTGCCCGGCTTGCGTGTGTACAGCCATTTTTCGAGGTCCTTGCAATGAGTTTGAGCGAAGCGCGTTTCCACGACCTGGTCGACGCGACCCAACAGGCCCTGGAAGATCTGTTCGATGAAAGCGGCATGGACCTGGACATGGAGAACTCCGCTGGCGTCCTGACCATCAAGTTCGATAACGGCAGCCAGCTGATCTTCAGCCGCCAGGAGCCGCTGCGCCAATTGTGGCTGGCGGACAAGTCCGGTGGTTTCCACTTCGATTACGACGAAGAGAGCGGCAAGTGGGTGTGCGAGAAGAGCGAAGAGCTGCTCGGCGAGATGCTCGAGCGCATCGTCTGGGAGCGGGCCGGCGAGAAGCTGGACTTCGACGAGATCTGAAATGAGCGAACAGCCCAGGCCGCCCAAGCCGCTCTACAGCAATGTGAGCCCGGCGGTGCCGTCACCTTGTATCAGCATATGTCGGCTGGATGAGTACAAGGTCTGTACCGGCTGCCACCGCCACGTCGAGCATATCCGTGAGTGGCGCTCGGCCGATGACGAACGGCGCCGGCAGATCTGCCGCGAGGCGCTGGCCCTGAAAACAGGGCGCCAGGCATAGCCACAACGACGGTGTGGGCTTGAGTATTTGCCCCGCTGTGGTAGTGTCAGGGTCTGCGTCGGTGACGCCAAGCATTTCACAAACCCCGCCCTTGGGCGGGGTTTTGCTTTATCTGCCTTTAGTAAATTGCCTGTTCAAAGGAGTCTGACTGGATCATGAGCACCAAGCCTTCCCTCATCCTCACCCGACTGGACGTGCAGCGTCTCGAGCGCCTGCTCGACGCCCTCGATGAAAGCACCCCGGGTGTGCTCGCCCTGCAGGACGAGCTGGACCGCGCCGAAAACGTGGTGGGTCACGAGGAAGTCCCGGCCGGCGTGGTGACCATGAACTCCCGCGTGCACTGCCGCGAGATCGCCAGTGGCAAGGATTACCACCTGACCCTGGTGTATCCGAAGGACGCTGGCCCTGAAGGCAACGTCTCGATCCTTGCGCCGATCGGCTGCGCACTGCTGGGCCTGTCGGTGGGCGACCAGATCGACTGGCCGGCGCCGGGCGGCAAGACGCTCAAGCTCGAGCTGCTGGCAGTCGAGTACCAGCCGGAAGCGGCAGGCGATTTCGATCTCTGAGGTGATCAGGGCTCCAGCCGCGCCTGCAGTTGCTCCAGCCCATCGTTGAGTGCCTGCTCCAGCTCGCGTTTGTAGCGCAGGTAGAGGCTGGTGGACCCTTGCTCGTCCTCCAGCAGCTCGGACAGGTCGAGGTCGGTGATGTAGCAGCGGTAACTGCCGCTGCCGCGGCGCTGGCGCAGGATCTGCCGGGCGACCACGGCATACAGCTGGTCGCCATGCTCCAGTTCGGAAAACTCCTGCTGGTCGCAGTAAAGGGTGACATGCACCTCTTCGCCCGTGCCGGCCTGGAGGATCGCCTGAACTTCGAAATACGCCTGGTTCTGGTTGTCCGAAGGTGCCGGTCTTGGCTCCAGGCTGCGTGCCTTGCCGATGCCTGAGGGCAGCAACTGGTAATAGAGGATGCGCAGCGATGCCAGCGGCAGGCTGTCCAGTGGCAACTGGGCGTCGCGGCGCATCAGCATCGATTGCAGGAAGCGTTGCAGCGGCAGCAGCAGGTGCGGCTCGTCCTGCAGTGGCAGCCGTTGTTGCCAGAGCGCGTTGTGCTCATCGAGCACGTACAGGTCGGCCCAGCCCTCGAACAGGCGGTAGAACACCTGGATGCAGCCGGGCTGGCCCTGGGCCAGAACCAGCGGCAGGTCGTGGTCCTGCAGGGCGTGGGTGTCCAGGTGCAACGGGCTGTATCTGCCGCGCTCCTCGCCGAGGGCCGCCAGCACCGCGTCGTGGTCGGCGAGGCTGGCCAGGGTCACCTGCCCGGGCTGCAGGTCGAGGATGTGGGTGTGCTGGGCCACCTGCAGCAGGTAACGGTGATTCAGGCCCTGGTCGAGCAGCAATTGCACGGTGTCGAAGATCTCCTCGACCCGCTGGCTGATGGCCTGGGCGCGGTTGTGGCAATAGCAGCGTACCCGCACCCGCGGGCGGTGGCTGCGCTGGCCCAGGCTGTTGAGGAAGTCGCGCAGGCAGCGCGCCAGCGCATGCTCGCCGTCGTAGCGTTGCACCAGCACCTCGTTCCAGCTGTTGAGGGTGATCTGGTCGAGGGTCAGCACCAGGTTCTCGCGTACCCCGGCGTAGCTCAGCGAGTCGGTGCGCTCAGTGGTCATCAGAATGTTCAGGTCGCGCTGATGGCGCAGCGGGTCGACGCCGACATTCACCAACAGCAGGATCTCGTTGGCCACGCTCGGCTGCAGCAGGCGCACCTCGCTGACTGTCTCCAGGGGCAGGGGGATGCTCTGCTGCAGGCTGCCGATCAGGTTGAACAGCTCGAACTCGCTCAGGTCGCTGACACCTGGGTGCAGGGCCAGGCGCGTGCTGCTGTCGATCACGCCATTGCGGTGGGCCCAGGTGAGCAGCTCGAGCAGTTCGCGGCAGCGCTTGATCGGGCTGAAGTGCTCCCACTCGTGTACGGCCAGGTTGCCGTTGTACAACCCCCAGTGGTGTGTGCCCGGTTCCTTGCGGTTGGGTGATTGCACCAGAGTCAGGGTGTCCTCGGCCAAGTCCGGGGCGATGCCCGGGTTGATCACCTCGATCTTGCCGGCCCGGCGCTCGAAGGCGGCGTAGAGGCGGCGGCCAAGCACATTGAGGTCACGCTGGTCGGCGCGGCTGTTGGCGTTCTGCTGGCGGGCAAACTGGGTCAGGAAGCGGTAACTGTGGTTCAGCTCTGCCACCAGTTCGCGGCGCTCGACCGCCACCTGGCGCACTTTCCACTGGCTGCGACTGTCGAGCAGTGCCAGTTGGCGCTCGTCCCAGCCCCATTCTTCGGTCAGGCGCCCCAGGAGCTGGCGTTGCCAGCCCCCGCTACGTGTACGGCCCTGGTCGCCGAGCTTCTTGTTTACCTTCAGGTACAGGCTGCGCCGCACCAGCTCCAGGCGTGCCGGCTCGCCGCGCAGGAGCAGGTAGCGTTCGATGCGGCGGTAGACCATCACGTAGGGGTCGAGCTCATCCAGATCCAGCTGGTTGGCGAACACGGCCCGCTTGTAGTCCAGGCTCAGGCAGCGCACCTGCGGGTGCTCGCTGGCGTAGGCCTCGGTGAGCAGCAGCTTGAGCAGCGACTTGTAGGGTGAGTCGATACCCTTGAACAGCTGCCACAGCCCGGCGCCGACGAACTCGCCCGACGGAATGTGCGCCAGGTGGCCCAGGTCGAGATCGTCCTGGGCGCGGATGAAGCGCTTGGACAGCAGGGTCTGGGTGTAGTCGCGGTAGTTGTGTTCCTGGTAGACCGGCACCAGCCACCACAGCGGCGTGCGCCCGGCCAGCCAGATGGCGGTGCGGTAGAACTCGTCGAGCAGCAGGTAATGCTGGGTGGTGCCGCAGTCGTCGGAGCTGAGCTGGCCATCGCGCTCGCCCTGGACGAAGCCCCGGGGTTCGATCAGGAAAAAATGAGCTTCGGCGCCTTGGCTGGCCGCCCAGGTTTCGAGCAGCTGGCACTTGCGTCGCAAGTCGGCCACGGCCTGCTCGTCCAGGTCCGGTGCATGGCACACCCACAGGTCCATGTCGCTCTGCTCGGCCTGGGCCAGCGTGCCGAGGCTGCCCATCAGAAACAGGCCGTGGATCGGCTGCGGTGGATTGCCGTGGCGTGGCTTGTAGGTGAACGAGCGGGTCAGGCGCTGGGCTTCGGCGAGCAGCTCGCCGTCGGGCTCGAAACCGGAGACGCCGGCGGGGGTGGTGCCGGAAACATAGCCTGGCAGCAGCGGATGATTGACGTGGAAGAACAGTGGCAGCAGCGTGATGACCTGCTGTTGGCGTGTGGATAACCCTTCCATCGCCCGTGCCAGGCGGCCCTGGTTGATCTTCAGGAAGCGCGCGCGCAGCTTGGCCAGCTCCTTGCGGTCGATGCCTTGATCCAGGTCGGGGCGGATTTCGTGGGGGTGGTTCATTGCGCGCTCAGGCAGGCCGGGGGAAGCTCTGGCGAGTTTAGCCTGAGTGGCGCGGTCGGATAAGGGGTTGCTGGCTTTTTGGCGTCAGATTGCAGACATCTTGCTTGGCTTCTGCGACGGGGCAGGCCCGCCCCCATGTTTTTGCGGAGGCGGGCTTGGCGAATTTCAGGCAGGCTGAGGCGTTTTCAGAACCCTGAGGAGCAACTGCACACTCTCGGCGGCGTCAGTGCCCAGGCTGGTGAGATAGCCGCCGTCGGGCTGGTCGGTAAGGCCTTTGTCGTGCAGACGCTTGGCTGCGGCGACCAAGGCCGGGGAGGCGTCACTGCACACCTTGATGCCTTCCTGGTGACTGTCCAGGTTGAACTGGGAAAGGACTTCCAGTTCGGCGATCAGTTCGGGGTTGAAGGGCATGGGCTACTCCTGACTTCGAGACAAGGATGGAAGTCAGGAGTGTAGTCAGGTTTATTCGATGGCGCCTTGATCCGCCTCAGGTGGCAGCTCCGGCAGGGCGCGCAGGGCGGTTTCGTACCACTCGGTATCGAACGGGCGATCTTCGTCGAGCATGGCGTCGATCTCGATGGCCAGCACGTGGGCCATGAGGTTGAGGATGTCTTCACGCTCGTAGCCGACCAGTGTCAGCTTGTTGAAAGTGGCCTTGGCGGCCGGCGGCTCGCCGCTTTCGATCTGGTTCTCGATCGCCTGGGTCAGGGTGGCCTCGGCGAAGTCTTCTTCATCATTGCTGTCGATGTCTTGGGGTTCGCTCATGGCGGTGCTCCTGTGGTAAGGCGCACAGTGTGCCACGCCTGCGCTGGCAATGCCCGGCCATCAGCGCCGGGCATGGCACTGGCCAAGGGTGGGCAAGGGAGCTATAACAGCCGGGCCAACCCCATACGGCCTTGGAGGCTGTCTCAATGCTCAAGCTTCATGGATTCGCGGTCAGCAACTACTACAACATGGTCAAGCTGGCCTTGCTGGAGAAAGGCGTGCCCTTCGAAGAGGTGCCGTTCTTCGGCGGCCAGTTGCCTCAAGCCCTGGCCATCAGCCCCCGTGGCAAGGTGCCGGTGCTGCAGACCGAGCACGGTTTCATCAGCGAGACCGGGGTCATCCTCGACTACATCGAGCAGACCCAGCCGGGCAAGGCGCTGCTGCCGGCCGATGCCTTCGGGCAGGCCAAGGTGCGCGAGCTGCTGCGGGAAATCGAGCTGTATATCGAGCTGCCAGCGCGTACCTGCTACGCCGAGGCGTTCTTCGGCGCGGCGGTGGAGCCGCTGATCAAGGAGCGGGCGCGGGTGGATCTGCTGGCGGGCTTTGCCACCCTCAGGCGCAATGGCAGGTTCGCGCCGTATGTGGCCGGTGAGCAGCTGACCATCGCCGACCTGATGTTCTGTTTCTCGGTCGACCTGGCCTGCGCGGTGGGCAAGAAGGTGCTGAACATCGACTTCCTGGAGGACTTCACGGAAGCGAAGAAGCTGTTGCAATTGCTGGGTGAGAACCCGCACATGGCGAGGATCGTGGCGGACAAGGACGCGGCGATGCCGGCATTCCTCGAAATGATCAAGAACAAGCGCTAACGCTGTAAACACTCGCGGGGCAAGTCGGGCCGCCGCATCGCCGCTCCCACGAGCCTTGTCCAGGCCTTGTGGGAGCGGCGATGCGGCGGCCCGACTTGCCCCGCGAGTGCGTTGTCAGCGCGAAGTCAGCAGTGCCTGGCCGCGAGCCACTGCCGCGCGCACCTGGGCCGGCGCGGTGCCACCGATGTGGTTGCGGGCGTTGACCGAACCTTCCAGGGTCAGCACGGCAAACACGTCCTGCTCGATCTGGTCGCTGAACTGGCGCAGCTCTTCCAGGCTCATCTCGGCCAGGTCCTTGCCGGTGTCGACGCCATGTTTCACCGCGTGGCCGACGATCTCGTGGCAGTCACGGAACGGCAGGCCGCGGCGCACCAGGTAGTCGGCGAGGTCCGTGGCGGTGGAGAAGCCGCGCAGGGCCGCTTCGCGCATGATCGCGTGCTTGGGCTTGATCGCCGGGATCATGTCGGCGAAGGCGCGCAGCGAGTCGCGCAGGGTGTCGGCGGCGTCGAACAGCGGCTCTTTATCTTCCTGGTTGTCCTTGTTGTAGGCCAGCGGCTGGCCTTTCATCAGGGTCAGCAGGCCGGTCAGGGCGCCGAACACGCGGCCGCTCTTGCCACGTACCAGCTCGGGTACGTCCGGGTTCTTCTTCTGCGGCATGATCGAGCTGCCGGTGCAGAAGCGGTCGGGCAGGTCGATGAACTGGAACTGCGCGCTGGTCCACAGCACCAGCTCTTCGGAGAAGCGCGACAGGTGCATCATCGCGATGCTCGCGGCGGCGCAGAATTCGATGGCGAAGTCGCGGTCCGAGACGCCGTCCAGCGAGTTGCCGGCCACGGCTTCGAAGCCCAGCAACTTGCAGGTCAGCTCGCGGTCGATCGGGTAGGTGGTGCCGGCCAGCGCGGCGCTGCCCAGGGGCATGCGGTTGGCGCGCTTGCGGCAGTCGACCAGGCGCTCGTAGTCGCGGCTGAGCATTTCGAACCAGGCCAGCAGGTGGTGGCCGAAGGTCACCGGCTGGGCGGTCTGCAGGTGGGTGAAGCCGGGCATGATGGTCTCGGCTTCACGCTCGGCCTGTTCCAGCAGGCCCTTTTGCAGGCGGGTGATCTCGGCCAGGATCAGGTCGATCTCGTCACGCAGCCACAGGCGGATGTCGGTGGCCACCTGGTCGTTGCGGCTGCGGCCAGTGTGCAGCTTCTTGCCGGTGATGCCGATGCGGTCGGTCAGGCGCGCCTCGATGTTCATGTGCACGTCTTCCAGGTCGACGCGCCAGTCGAAGGTGCCGGCCTCGATCTCGCCCTGGATGGTCTTCAGGCCATCGATGATGGTGTCGCGCTCGGCGTCGCTGAGTACGCCGACCTGCGCCAGCATGGTGGCGTGGGCGATCGAACCCATGATGTCGTGGCGGTACAGGCGCTTGTCGAAATCGACCGAGGCGGTGAAACGGGCGACGAAGGCGTCGACGGGCTCACTGAAGCGGCCGCCCCAGGACTGATTGGTCTTGTCGGTGCTCATGGATTCACTCGTTGAAGGCGTGAACGGAAAAGTGGCGCCGATCATAGCAGGGTTGCGCCCGCCGCCGCAGGGCGCTGGTCGCGAGAATCGTCCGGTAACAAGGGGGTGCGGCATATTCAACGATTGAACGGCAGTGTTCCACGGAGCGTCTACAGTTGGACAAAGGGCTGGCGGTGAATCTGCCAGGCCAGTGAATCTTTGGCCTTCGCACCGGTCTGTAGCGTGACCGCGTTTCGGTCGCCCCACACTTGTCTACGCTATACCCGTGCGAGACTCACTCAGGAATCCAGCGCAATTATGAATGTCCTGATCGTTGATGATGAACCCCAGGCCCGCGAGCGCCTGAGCCGGCTGCTTGGCGAGCTGGAGGGTTACACCGTGATGGAGCCCAGCGCCACCAACGGCGAGGAGGCCCTGACCCTGATCGAAAGCCTCAAGCCCGACGTGGTGGTGCTGGACATCGGCATGCCGGGCCTCGATGGCCTGCAGGTCGCCGCCCGGCTCTGCGAGCGCGAGTCGCCGCCGGCGGTGGTGTTCTGCACCGGCGACGACGAATACGGCAGCGAAGCCTTCAGGGACAGCACTTTGAGCCATGTCGAGAAGCCCCTCCAGCCCCAGGCGCTGCGTGACGCCTTGCGTCGGGCTGAAAAACCCAACCGCGCCCAGCTGGCGGCGTTGACCCGCCCCGCAGGCGATACCGGCGGCGGCCCACGCAGCCATATCAGTGCCCGCACGCGCAAGGGCATCGAGTTGATCCCTATTCCCCAGGTCATCTATTTCATCGCCGACCACAAGTACGTCACCTTGCGCCACGAGGCAGGCGAAGTGCTGCTCGACGAACCCCTCAAGGCCCTGGAAGACGAGTTCGGCGAGCGGTTTGTGCGTATTCACCGCAACGCGCTGGTTGCCCGTGAGCGCATCGAGCGGTTGCAGCGCACGCCGCTGGGGCATTTCCAGCTCTACCTGAAGGGGCTAGAGGGCGATGCCCTGACCGTCAGCCGTCGGCATGTGGCCGGGGTGCGCAAGATGATGCAGTCCTTGCACTGAATACCCTTCGACAGCGTGAGAGCGGCCTTGCCCCGCGATAAGGTGCATTGCCCACCATCGCAATCGCGGGTCAAGCCCGTTCCCACGTGGCGCTTTGCTGATCTGAATCTGCGGGCACACCCGGAGGAGCTGTTATCATCGACGGCATTTCTCTGGTTCGGGGCGTTTCATGTCCACTCGCGAAATCCGCATTGCCACCCGTAAAAGTGCCTTGGCCCTGTGGCAGGCCGAATATGTAAAAGCCCGCCTGGAGCAGGCGCACCCAGGTCTTGTCGTAACCCTGGTGCCCATGGTCAGCCGTGGCGACAAGCTGCTCGACGCGCCGCTGGCGAAGATCGGCGGCAAGGGCCTGTTCGTCAAGGAGCTGGAAACCGCCCTGCTCGACAACGAAGCCGATATCGCCGTGCATTCGATGAAAGACGTGCCCATGGACTTCCCCGAAGGCCTGGGCCTGTACTGCATCTGCGAGCGCGAAGACCCGCGCGATGCCTTTGTTTCCAATACCTTTGCAAGCCTCGAGGCACTGCCGGCCGGCAGTGTTGTCGGCACTTCGAGCCTGCGCCGCCAGGCGCAACTGCTGGCGCGTCGGCCCGATCTTCAGATCCGCTTCCTGCGCGGCAACGTCAATACGCGCCTGGCCAAGCTCGATGCCGGCGAATACGACGCCATCATCCTCGCCGCCGCAGGCCTGATCCGCCTCGGCTTCGAGGACCGCATTACCGCCTCCATCAGTGTCGATGACAGCCTGCCGGCTGGTGGCCAGGGCGCGGTGGGGATCGAGTGCCGTAGCGCTGATACCGAGATTCATGCCTTGCTGGCGCCGCTGCACCATGCCGACACCGCTGACCGGGTGGTGGCCGAGCGTGCCCTGAACAAGCGCCTCAATGGTGGCTGCCAGGTGCCGATCGCCTGCTACGCGGTGCTTGAAGGCGAACAGCTGTGGCTGCGTGGCCTGGTTGGCCAGCCCTCCGGTGGCACCTTGCTGGTGGCCGAAGCCCGCGCTGCGCGCGTGGATGCCGAGGCCTTGGGCATACAGGTCGCCGAAGACCTGCTGGGGCAGGGCGCCGAGGCGATCCTCAAGGAAGTCTACGGCGAGGCCGGCCACCCGTGAGCCCCTGGCGCCTGCTGCTGACCCGCCCTGAAGAGGACTGTGCGGCACTGGCGCAGACGCTGGCCGACGCGGGTATCGCCAGCGCCAGCCTGCCTTTGCTGGTGATCGAGGCGCTCGCACCGGACCCGGCGCAGATGCAGCGCCTGCGGACGATCGCCGGGGCTCACGCCATCATCGTGGTCAGCAAGCCGGCGGCCCGCCTGCTGCTGGAGCAGCTCGCCCAGGCGGGAGTGAAACCGCCTTCCGCAGGTTGGTTCACGGTAGGTGAGGCGACGGCGCGAATTCTTCAGGAGCATGGGCTGCAAGTGGCCTTTCCAGCGGCCGGTGACGACAGCGAGGCCTTGCTCGGGCTGCCCGCCTTGCGCGAGGCTATTGCTGAGTCACCGAGGCCGCGCGTCCTGATCGTGCGCGGCGTCGGAGGTCGTGAACTGCTGGCCGAGCGTCTTGCCGAGCAAGGTGCTAGTGTCGATTATCTGGAATTGTATCGCCGCTGCCTGCCCGACTACCCTGCCGGAACCCTCGCCCGACGCATCGATGGGGAACGCCTGAATGGCCTGGTGGTCAGCAGTGGGCAGGGGCTGGAACACTTGCATCGACTCGCGGGTGCGCACTGGCCGCGGTTTTCCCGATTGCCGCTGTTCGTGCCCAGCCCACGGGTCGCTGAACAGGCCCGCGCACTCGGGGCGCTGGATATTGTGGATTGCCGTGGCGCCAGCGCCGCGGCCTTGCTGGCAGCCGTGCAGCGAACCGCTGCGCCTGCCTCTTAAGGCGCTAAGCTAGAGAGCGATGCGCCACCATGCAAAGGATGGATACGTGAGCGAAACTGTCTTGTCCAACACCGAACAGCCCGTGGCGTCCGAGGCGCCGGAATCCGCCACCGCCAAGCCCGCCCGACGCTCCGGCAACGGCCTGGCGCTGCTGGCCCTGCTACTGGGCGCCGCAGGCGTCGCGGTCGGCGGCTGGGGCGTCTGGCAGGTTCGCCAGCTGCAAGGCAGCGAACAAGGCCAGGGCGAACACCTGCAAGCCCTCAACCAGCGCGCCGACGCGCTGCAGCAGCGCGAGCAGCAGCTCAGCGCGCAGCTGGCCAGCCTTCCGGCAGCCAGCGAACTGGAAGATCGCCGTCGCCTTGTAGCGCAACTGCAGGGCGACCAGCAGCGCCTGAGCCAGCGCCTGGAGACCGTACTGGGCGAAAGCCGCAAGGAGTGGCGCCTGGCCGAGGCCGAGCACTTGCTGCGCCTGGCGACCCTGCGCCTGTCGGCGTTGCAGGACATCACCAGCGCCAAGGCGTTGGTCGAGGGCGCCGATGAAATTCTTCGTGAGCAGAGCGACCCGGGCGCCTTCGCTGCCCGCGAGCAGTTGGCACGTAGCCTGGCGACGCTTTCCAGCACCCAGCAGCCGGACCGTACCGGCCTGTTCCTCAAGCTCGCCGCGCAGCGTGAGATGGTCCAGCAGCTCAGCGCCCAGTCGCCCGAGTTCGACAGCCAGGCCGACGCCATGGGGGCCCTGACCGCCGATGGCGACGGCGCCAGCCGCTGGTCACAGTGGTGGGCGGAAATGTCCAAGTACTTCCAGATCGAGTTCAATGCCGACGACAACGTTCGCCCGCTGCTGTCCGGCCAGTCGCTCAACCAGCTGCGCCTGGCCCTGAGCCTGACCATCGAACAGGCACAATGGGCGGCGCTCAATGGCGAAGCCAAGGTCTACACCCAGGCCCTGGACGATGCGCGCAGTGTGTTGCTGGCCAACTTCAACCCGGACAATCCGCAGAGCAAGGCGATGCTCGACAACCTCAACCAGCTGGCCGACCAGCCGGTGTCGGTGGTCACGCCTGACCTGAGCGAGAGCCTGGCTGCGGTGCAGGCCTATATCCAGCGTCGCCACCTGCCGGCCACCACGGAAGGGGCCAAGCCATGAAGCGCGTCTACCTGCTGGCAGTGTTGGCGATCGTCATTGCCGCGGCGCTGGGTATCGCGATCGCCAAGCACAGCGGCTACGTGCTGATCGCCTACGGCGGCTTCCGCTATCAGTCGGGGCTGTGGGCGGCACTGGGCGCGCTGGTCGGGATCGTCCTGCTGTTGCTGCTGGCGCGTTACCTGGTCGGGCTGGTGCTGACGTCCTCCGGGGTGGTCAACCCCTGGTCGCGGCGCAACCGCAGCCGCCGCAAGCGCATCGCTATCGAGCAGGGGCAGCTGGACCTGGCCGAGGGGCGCTGGGCAAGTGCCCAACGCCACCTGCAGCGTGCCGCCGAATCCGATCGCCAGCCACTGCTCTACTACCTCGGCGCCGCCCGTGCCGCCAACGAACTGGGCCGGGTCGAGGAGCGTGACCAGTTGCTCGAGCGCGCCCTGGAGCGCCAACCCCAGGCAGAGCTTGCCGTCGCCCTGACCCATGCCCAACTGCAGATGGACCGCGGCGAAAGCGACGGGGCGCTGGAGGCCCTGCAGGCCATGCAGGAGCGCCATCCGCACAATGCGCAGGTGCTGCGCCTGCTGCACCGCCTGCACCTGGAGCGTGGTGACTGGCCGGCGCTGATCCGCCTGCTGCCTGACCTGCGCAAGCACAAGGTGCTGCCAGCGGCCGAACTGGCCGACCTGGAGCAGCGTGCCTGGGGCCAGAACCTGGGCCTGGCGGCGACCCGTGACGAGGACCCGCAGACGGCGCGCCAGGCGCTCGAGCGCGCCTGGCAGCAGTTGACCAACGCCCAGCGCCAGGAGCCGCAACTGGTGTCGGCCTATGCCGAGCAGCTGCGCCAAATCGGCGCTCAGGGTGAAGCCGAGCAGGTGTTGCGCGGCGCGCTCAAGCGTGGCTACGAAAGCCATCTGGCCCGCTTGTATGGGCTGGTGCGCGGCGATGATCCTGGGCGCCAGTTGCAGACGGCCGAAGGCTGGCTGAAGGAGCATCCGCAGGACCCTAGTCTGTTGCTTACCCTAGGGCGCCTGAGCCTGCAGAATCGCCTGTGGGGCAAGGCCCGTGACTACCTGGAGAGCAGCCTGCGCATGGAGCGCAATCCAGAGGCTTGCGCGGAGCTGGCGCGGCTTCTGGCCGGCCTTGGCGAGACCGAGCGCAGCAACCAGCTGTTCCAGGAAGGCTTGGGGCTGCTGGATGAACGTCTGCTGGCGTTGCCGTTGCCGGAGGGGGTTCGGGCCTGAAGGGGCCTGGGCTCGCCCCACGCAGAGCTCATGGCCCTCGTGGGGCCGTGCCTGGCACCGGTTTTGTTGCCTTGGCATGCGTAAATGGTGGGCGCTGAACTTTCCTTCGTCCGTGTCGGAATGTTCCCACTTTCTACGAAAATGATTCCCTATCCATTCAGCGACTTGTCTGCGCTGTAGCGACTTGATACAAAGCGCCCCTTTCCTCTACCGTTTCAAACCACATCTCCTCTTTTCGGATCACCTTCGCCCATGTCGCTGGCCTGCCTGCGCAGCTTTTTCTTTCCCGCCTTCCTGGTCGCCGTCGCTGTGCTGGTGGCGTCGTTTCGCCTCGAGAACGTGATCGGCCTCGACCCTTGCGCGCTGTGCTTCAGCCAGCGCCTGATGCTGGGGCTCTATGCGCTGGCTTGCCTGGGTGCGGTCGTCCACGCCGGTCAGCAGCGATTGCATGCCCGGTTGGCCTTGGGGTTCTCGGTTGCCGGCGCCTTGCTCGCCGGTCGACATGTCTGGTTGCAGGCCGAGCCGTTGCCGCTCAGCGGTTGTCATCTGCCGCTGGCGCACCTGATGGAGCGTCCCTGGGGCGAGATCCTGCGAACCTTCCTGCTGGGCAGCCCGGAATGCGTGTCGATCAACTGGAGCTTTCTCGACCTGACCCTGCCTGAATGGAGCCTGCTGGCGTTCCTGTTGCTGGCCGCGCAACCACTGTCGTGGCTGGTGGTGTATCGATTGCGCCACGGCGCGGTGGCTTGATCCAGGGCAACGAGCCGGGGATTGCGCGACCAGTGGTGGCCGGCAGAGGGATTAAACGCTTGTATGAACTTAGTCTGCTGCGTACCTTGATGGGCAGGTCGCGCGGGAATAATCTCCCAGCACGCATACCGAAAATACAACTGCTCGATGCCGTTTGCTGATGTCACCTTTGTGCCACGGTGTTGTGTCGCGAGGTGCAGCGGCATCTACCCAGAAGGGAAGAGATCGCCATGCTCGATAGTTGCCAGAACGCCCAGGAACGCTGGGGCGGTGTTCACAAGCTGATCGACCGTTGGCTGGAGGAGCGCCAGGAACTGGTGCAAGCCTTCCGCGCCCTGCGCGATGCCAAGCCGGCGTTTGCCGACAAAGAGAAGAACCGCGATTTCTGCGCCGTGCTGGTCGACTACGTCTCGGCCTGGCATTTCGAAGTCAGCGAGCAACTGGTCAGTGAGGCCAAGGCATTTGGCGATACCGGCGCGCTGGAGCTGGCGCAACAGATCAACCCACGCATCGATGACAGCACCCAGATCGCCCTGGCTTTCAATGACCATTGCGAGAAGGGCGAGTGCAGGGATACCGAGCGTTTCGCCGAGAAACTGGCCAAGCTCGGCAGCCTGTTGCACGAGCGCTTCGAGCTGGAAGACTGCCTGATCGAAGTGTTGCACACCGCCCACAAGCAAGAGGACGCGGTGCAGGCCTGATTCAATCGGCCACGGCCATCAACTCGATCTCGAACACCAGCGGGGTGTAGGGCGCGATCAGGTCACCCGCACCGTCGGCGCCATAGGCTTGTGCCGACGGAATCACCAGGCGCCATTTGGCCCCCGCTTTCATCCGTGGCAGTACCACCTGCCATCCCGCGATCACCGAATCCAGCTTGAACCACTGCGGCTGCAGGTTCTGGTCGAATACCGTGCCATCGGGCAGCTTGCCCACGTACCGTACCTGCACACGACCGGTGGCCTTGGGTTGTGCGCCGGTGCCGCTGGCCAGTTCGCTGTAGAGAATCCCTTCGGGCAATTCGTGCACCCCAGCCTTGGTCCGCTCGCCAGCCATGAAGCGCTTTTCGGCCTCCACCAGCTTGTCCACCTGGGCCTGCTCGGCAGCGGCGTTGGCTTGTGTTTCGTGCTGTTCGAGGATGGCCTGCATGCGTGACTTGGCTATCCGTGGCGGCTCGCCCTGGTAGGCCTGGCGCAGCCCTTCGACCAGTGCGTCGAGCTGCAGGCCGGGCACTTCCTGACGCAGCCGTTCACCGAGGCTGCTGCCCAGGCTATAGGCCAGGTCGCTGTCGTTGACGGGGGCGGTCTCGGCATTGGCCAGGGAGAGCGGCGTCACCAGGCACAGGCCGAGAATCAGATAACGAGGCATGGAGGTCTCCTGCGGCAATGAGCGCGAAGTATGCCAGCGTTGTTGGCCAGAGATGTGTAAATATCGGCACTGCACTAATGGGCAACTACACTTGTTTCCAGCTGCAAGACAACAACTTTGCCCAGGCATGCAACGCGGCGCTACCGAGACTGTCAACATGCCCTAGCGGCGGTAGCAGCAGAAGCATAGTATGAGCCGCACTCTCGTCAGCCAGGAGGTAAACCATGTCGGCCAAAAAGAAGCCAGTAAGTACGCCGTTGCACCTGCTCCAGCAACTTTCGGGCAGCCTGCTCGAACATTTGGAAGATGCCTGCTCCCAAGCGCTGGCGGATGCCGAGAAACTCTTGGCCAAGTTGGAAAAACAACGTGGCAAGGCCCAGGAAAAACTCCACAACGCCCGCCTGAAGTTGCAGGACGCCGCCAAGGCCGGTAAAGCCAAGGCACAAGGCAAGGCACAAAAAGCTGCTGGCGAACTTGAAGACTTGCTCGATTCGCTCAAGGATCGCCAGGCGCAGACCCGTACTTATATCCAGCAACTCAAGCGTGATGCCCAGGAGAGCCTGAAGCTGGCCCAGGGTGTCGGCAAGGTGCGAGAGGCGGCCGCCAAGGCCCTGGGCGCACGTACGGCAACACCGAAAGCTGCCGCCAAGCCCGCTGCAACCAAAGCCCCGGTCAAGGCTGCTGCCAAGCCGGCAACCCGTCCAACGGCCAAGCCTGCTGCTGCCAAGGCAGCGACCAAGACTGCCGCCGCCAAGCCAGCCGCCAAGCCTGTTGCCGCCAAGGCTCCGGCGAAGACTGCCGCCGCTAAACCGGCTGCCAAGCCAGCGGCCAGGCCCGCTGCCGCCAAGGTTCCGGCGAAGACTGCCGCGGCCAAACCGGCTGCCAAGCCAGCGGCCAAGCCTGCTGCCGCCAAGGCTCCGGCGAAGACTGCCGCCGCCAAACCGGCTGCCAAGCCAGCGGCCAAGCCTGCTGCTGCCAAGGCTCCGGCGAAGACTGCTGCCGCCAAGCCAGCGACCAAGCCTGCTGCCGCCAAGGCCCCGGCGAAGCCTGCCACCGCCAAGCCAGTGGCCAAGCCTGCTGCTGTCAAAGCCGCCCCGAAGCCGGCAGCCAAACCTGCAGCCAGACCGGCCGCCGCCAAAGCCCCGGCCAAACCTGCCGCCAGCAAACCCGCCGAAAGCAAGCCTGCCACTCCGGCCGCCAGCGCCACTCCGGCGCCAGTGACCGGCGGCACCGCGCCTGCGGCCACCGGCACTCCGACTCAGTCGCCGACTTCGGCGTCCTGAAGCCCACGGGCCGCGGCGCGCAGCTGATGCAGCGCGTCGTGGTCCCGGGCCTGGTCCGGCGCCAGCCGGGCCAGCCAGTCCGGCGCCGCGCCCGCTTGTGCCGGCCACTCACGCGCCAACGCCTCCAGGCGTTCCAGCAAGGTGCGTTCAGCCTGCAGTTCCAGGGCTTTCACCTGCTCACGCATCACGCCCAGTTGCGGGTCGGCCAGCGCGTGTTCGCGCCATTGCCGGCGCAGGGCGCGTAGCGGCGCCACAACATCGCGCTGCCAGGGCCGAGCCAGCGCCTGCAGGGTGGCAATCCGTTGTTCGTCGGGGGCTATGCCGCGGGCCTGTAGCCAGGTGCCGCAAAGCAGCAGGCAGACATCGCCGCCCAGTTCCTGGAGGGCCAGGCAAGCTGCCTCGACACCCGGCCGGGCATACAGGGCCAGGGCATGATTCCACAGGTCGGTGTGCATGGTTTCACTCGCGCCAGTGATCGGGGAAGCTGGTAGACTCCGCGACCATCATGATCAGACTATCGAACCTCACTTTACAGCGTGGTCCCCAGCGCCTGCTAGAAGGCGCCGAGATGACCCTGCACACCGGCCACAAGGCCGGCCTGATCGGTGCCAATGGTGCCGGCAAATCCAGCCTGTTCGCATTGCTGCGCGGCGAGCTGTCGCCCGATGCTGGTGACTGCCAGCTGCCCGGCGACTGGCGCATCGCCCATATGCGCCAGGAGGTCGATACCCTCGACCGTATCGCCGTGGACTATGTCCTCGATGGTGACGTGCGCCTGCGCAAGGTCCAGGCAGATCTGGCCGCCGCCGAACTGGCCCACGATGGCACTGCCCTGGCGCGCCTGCACAGTGAACTGGACAGCGCCGACGGCTACACCGCCGACGCCCGCGCCCGCAAGTTGCTGGCCGGCCTTGGCTTCAGCAACGAGCAGATGGACCGCCGCGTCGGCGACTTCTCAGGTGGCTGGCGGATGCGCCTGAACCTGGCCCAGGCCCTGATGTGCCCGTCCGACCTGCTGCTGCTCGACGAGCCGACCAACCACCTGGATCTCGACGCCATCCTCTGGCTGGAGGATTGGCTCAAGGGCTACCCGGGCACGCTGCTGCTGATCTCCCACGACCGCGACTTCCTCGATGCCGTGGTCGACCATGTGCTGCACGTCGAACAGCGCAAGCTCAATCTCTACAAGGGCGGCTACAGCGCCTTCGAGCGCACCCGCGCCGAACGCCTGGCGCAGCAGCAGCAGGCCTACGAGAAGCAGCAGGCGCAGCGCGCGCACATGGAAAAGTACATCGCCCGCTTCAAGGCCCAGGCCACCAAGGCCCGCCAGGCGCAGAGCCGGATCAAGGCCCTGGAGCGCATGGAGGAGCTGTCGGCGGCTCACGTCGACTCGCCCTTCGACTTCGTTTTCCGTGAGTCCGAGAAGATCTCCAGCCCCTTGCTCGACCTGTCCGAAGGCCGTCTGGGCTATGGCGACAAGGCCATCCTCGAGAAGGTCAAGCTGCAGCTGGCGCCGGGTGCGCGCATCGGTCTGCTCGGCCCCAACGGCGCGGGCAAGTCGACCCTGATCAAGAACCTCGCCGGTGAGCTGCAGCCATTGTCCGGGCGCCTGGTGCGTGGCGAAAACCTCGCCGTCGGCTACTTCGCCCAGCACCAGCTCGACTCGCTGGACGACAAGGCCAGCCCGCTGCTGCACCTGCAGCGCATTGCCCCGGGTGAGCGCGAGCAGACCCTGCGTGACTTCCTTGGTGGTTTCGACTTCCATGGCAACCGTGTCGACGAACCGGTGGTGAACTTCTCCGGTGGCGAAAAGGCCCGCCTGGCCCTGGCGTTGATCGCCTGGGAGCGGCCGAACCTGTTGCTGCTCGACGAGCCGACCAACCACCTGGACCTCGAGATGCGTCTGGCGCTGACCATGGCGCTGCAGGAATTCGCGGGTGCCGTGGTGGTGGTCTCCCACGACCGTCACCTGCTCAAGAGCACCACCAACGACTTCCTGCTGGTGGCCGACGGCAAGGTCGATACCTTCGACGGCGACCTCGACGACTACAGCCGCTGGCTGGTCGAGTTCCGCCAGCGCAACGCGCCGGTGAGCAGCACGCCGGCCAACCCGGACAAGACCGACAAGAAAGCCCAGCGCCAGGCGGCCGCGGCGCTGCGCCAGCAGTTGGCGCCGCACAAGAAGGCGGCCGACAAGCTGGAGACCGAGCTCAACCAGGTGCACAAGGACCTGGCCGAGGTCGAGACCGCCCTGGGCGACGGTGGCGTGTACGAGGCCGCGCGCAAGGACGAACTGCGCGACCTGCTGGCGCGCCAGACCAAGCTCAAGCAACGCGAAGGCGAGCTTGAGGAGGCCTGGATGGAGGCCCTGGAAACCCTTGAAAGCATGCAGGCCGAACTCGAGGCGCTGTCCTGATGGAGGAGCTGCGCTCGCTGTTACCGGGGCAGTGGATGGACTCGATGTGGCTGGGGTTGCAGATTCTGCTGATCCTGATCGCCGCGTTCGTCCTGCAGCGCATGGTCGCTCGCGGGTTGAGAAGCCTGGGCGAACGCTACCCGTTGCCGCACGAGCTGATGGTGCCGGTGCGCGGCGCCTTGCGCTGGCTGATCATGGGCAGCGCGCTGTTGTTCGTGCTCGAGCGCCTGGGTGTATCGGCCACGGTGCTGTGGACCGCGCTGTCGGGCTTCGTCGCGGTGGCGGCGGTGGCGTTCTTCGCTATCTGGAGCGTGCTGTCCAACCTGCTGTGCGCGGTGCTGATCTTCACCGTCGGGCCGTTTCGTATCGGCGATGTGGTCGAGCTGGTCGATACCCTCGACAAACCGGGGGTGAAGGGCCGGGTGATCGCCATCAACCTGCTGTACACCACGCTGATGGAAACGCCGGAAGCGGGTGGCGCACTGGTGCAGGTGCCCAACAGCCAGTTCTTCCAGAAAGCCGTGCGCCGTTGGCGTGGCGCCGAGGCCACCACTGCGGTCAAGCCGGAATCGATCGAAACCGACTGAAGCCGCAGAATTTACTGGTTATTTTTTCGCCAGCACCGTAGCTTAACGCTTTGTAACAAATGTTCGAGCGAGGTGTGCGATGTCGATGGAAACGTGGTTGGCCTTCTTTGCCGCGTGCTGGGTGATCAGCCTGTCGCCGGGTGCCGGGGCGATCGCCTCGATGTCCAGCGGGCTGCAGTACGGTTTCTGGCGTGGTTACTGGAACGCCCTGGGCCTGCAACTGGGCCTGATCGTGCAGATCGCCGTCATCGCCGCCGGTGTCGGCGCCATCCTCGCCGCTTCCGCCACGGCCTTCCAGGTCATCAAGTGGTTCGGCGTCGCCTACCTGGTCTACCTTGCCTACAAACAATGGCAAGCCCTGCCGATGGACATGAGCGACGAGTCCGGCGTGCGGCCGATCGGCAAGCCGCTGAGCCTGGTGTTCCGTGGCTTCCTGGTCAACGTCAGCAACCCCAAGGCGCTGGTGTTCATGCTCGCGGTGCTGCCGCAGTTCATCAACCCGCACGAGGCGTTGCTGCCGCAGTACGTGGCGATCACCGTGACCATGATCAGCGTCGACATGCTGGTGATGGCGGGTTACACCGGCCTGGCTTCGCGGGTGCTGCGCCTGTTGCGTACGCCGAAGCAGCAGAAACGCCTGAACCGTACCTTTGCCGGATTGTTCATTGGCGCGGCGACCTTCCTCGCCACCCTGCGCCGCGCGCCGATCTGAACTGTACTGGGGCCTCCCAGAGGCCCCATCAGCGCTGCCGGTCCACCAGCCCCTTGAGCAAGTCCAACGGCAGTGGAAACACGATGGTCGAGCTCTTGTCTCCGGCAATCGAACCCAGCGTCTGCATGTAGCGCAGTTGCATCGCCCCCGGCTCCTTGCCCAGCATCTGCGCCGCCTGCATGAGTTTCTCCGACGCCTGCAGCTCGCCTTCGGCATGGATCACCTTGGCCCGTCGTTCACGCTCGGCCTCGGCCTGGCGGGCAATGGCGCGGATCATCGACTCGTTGAGGTCGACGTGCTTGATCTCGACGTTGGCCACCTTGATGCCCCAGGCGTCGGTCTGCGCGTCCAGCACTTCGCGGATATCCGAGTTCAACTGTTCGCGCTCGGCCAGCAGTTCGTCCAGCTCGTGCTTGCCGAGCACCGCCCGCAGGGTGGTCTGGGCCAGCTGGCTGGTGGCGGCGAGGAAGTCCTCGACCTGGATGATCGCCTTCTGTGGGTCGAGCACGCGAAAGTACAGCACGGCGTTGACCTTGACCGAGACGTTGTCGCGGGTGATCACGTCCTGGGGCGGCACATCGAGCACCACGGTACGCAGGTCGACGCGCACCATCTGCTGGATTCCCGGAATCAGGATGATCAGGCCCGGGCCCTTGACCTGCCAGAAACGCCCGAGCTGGAACACCACGCCGCGCTCATACTCGCGCAGGATGCGCAGCGCCGACAGCAGCAGTATGGCCAGCAGCACCAGTACGGCGCTGAAACCGAATTGCATGAACATCGTCTACTCTCCTTGCGCCGTGGGCGCAGTGGCGCTGACCTCCAGGGTCACGCCATGACGGGCCGTCACTCGCACGTGCTGGCCAGGTTGCAGTGGTGTCGCACACTGCACCTGCCACTGTTCGCCCTGGGCCTGTGCCGAACCGCAGAACGGGTTGTCGGTGCGCACCTGCGTCACCGTGACCAGGCTGCCCACCAGCCCGGCATCGCCGCTGACCAGGGCGCGCCGGCGCGCTTTCACTGCCATGCCCAGCACGCCGCCGAGCAACAGCGCTGAGAGCACTGCCAGGCTGATGATCAGCGCCAGCGGAATGCCGAAGCCGGGGGCGTCGGTGTCCATCAGGATCACCGCCCCGACGACGAAGGCGACGATGCCGCCGAAGCCGACCACGCCGAAGCTGGGCAGGAACGCCTCGGCGACCATGAACGCCACCCCGAGCAGGATCAACGCCACCCCGGCATGGCTCACCGGCAGCAGTTGCAGGGCATACAGCGCCAGCAGCAGGCAGATGCCGCCGACCACGCCGCCGACCCCGGAGCCCGGGTTCATGAATTCGAACAGCAGGCCGTACACGCCGATCATGATCAGGATCAGCGCCACGCTGGGGTTGGTGATCACCGCCAGCAGGCGGGTGCGCCAGTCCGGCAGGTGTTCGGTCACGCTGGCCTCATGGGTGCGCAGTTGCACGGTCTGGCCAGCGACGAGCAGTGACTTGCCATCGAGCTGGCGCAGCAGGTCGGGGAGGTCAGCGGCGACCAGGTCGATTACCTGCAAGCGCTGGGCTTCGCTGGCGGACAGGCTGACAGCCTCGCGCACGGCCTTCTCCGCCCAGTCGGCGTTGCGCCCGCGCAGCTGGGCCAGGCCACGGATGTAGGCGGCGGCGTCATTGACCTGTTTGCGTGCCAGTGTGCCTTCTTCGCTGTTCGTGGCGGGTTGTTCAGCTTTGCCGGGAGCGCCGACCTGGACTGGCGTCGCGGCGCCGAGGTTGGTCCCTGGGGCCATGGCCGCGATATGGCTGGCGTAGAGGATGTAAGTGCCGGCGCTGGCTGCCCTGGCCCCACCCGGGGCGACGTAGGTGGCCACCGGCACGGGGCTTGCCAGGATCGCCTTGATGATCTGGCGCATGGCGCTGTCCAGCCCACCGGGGGTATCGAGGCGGATCACCACCAGTTGCGCGCGTTGTGCCTGCGCCTGGTCCAGCCCACGCAGCAGGTAGTCGGCGCTGGCCGGGCCGATGGCATCATCGACGCTCAACAGCCATACATTTGCGCCAGGCGCGCTCTGGCCACCCGGCGCGAAGCCGAGGATCAACAGCAACAGCAGCATGCGCCAGCGCTGGGCGATCACCTGTCGTCACCTCATGCAGACCTGTCCTTGAAGTTTAGCCGTGCCTGCCGGGTCACGGCCTAAACTTGAGGGTGGGGGCAAAACCGGAGGTGCATCATGCGTATGGCCAAGACCCTTCAGCAGCGCCTGGACCAGGCCAACTGCGACTACGACATCATTCCCCATCCCCACTCGGCCACCAGCCTTGAGTCGGCGCGCACGGCCGGCGTACCCGCCGAGCGGGTCGCCAAGTCAGTGATGCTTGATGACCGCCATGGCAACTTCATCATGGCCGTGCTGCCGGCCAACCGGCATCTGGACATGACCGAGGTGCGCATGACCGGCGCCTGGCAGCTGACCCGCGAAAGCAACCTGCCGAGCCTGTTCGGCGATTGCGAGCGCGGCGCCATCCCGGCCCTGGGCGACGCCTACAACATTCCCATGCTGCTCGACCGGAGTCTTACCCGCCAGGGCGATGTCTACCTCGAGGCAGGTGACCACGATCATCTGATCCACATGAGCATGGAGCAATACTTGAAGCTGGTGCCGCACGCCGAAGTGCGCGAACTGAGCTGATGCTCGCAACCAACGCCGGGTTGGCGTCGTGGACGACCCGCCCGGCCCGAGGAGGAATCATGGAAGCACCGAACCATCCATTTGCCGACCTGTTCAAGCAACTGGGGCTGGCGGACGATGCCACCAGCATCGACCAGTTCATTACCACTCATTCGCCGTTGAAGAATGAGATCAAGCTGGTGGACGCACCGTTCTGGACCGAGGCGCAAAGAACCTTTTTGAAGGAAAGCATCATAGAGGACGCCGATTGGGCGGTACCCTTCGACCAACTCAACGAAGCGCTGCGTCGCCCCCGCAAATAAAGCGCCGAGCGGCACCTGATGGGTGATCGGGCCGTTGCTATGCTCAGGTAAAACAAGAGGGGATGGCGCGATGAAAGATCCCTACGCACCAGGATTCTGGTGCACCGTGACGATCCTGGGCACCCTGACCGCCGGCTACTTCTACGGTATACGGCACACCCACCAGATGAACCAGGCCGTGCAGTTTCTCTATGCCGCCGCCGCCGTTACCGCGGCGGTGGCGCTCTGCGGCCTGGCCTGGATCGCCTGGCAGCATTTGCACCTGAACAAGCGTGAGGTGGCCCAGGGGCGAACGTTGCTGACCATCTGGAACACCAAGGTCGCCCTGCGCCGGGTCGAGACGGTGTTCGACCGCTACTTCTGGGGCAGCTACTGGCACTCCGGGCGCACCTTCGAGGAGGTGATGGGCGAGCTCAAGGGCACACCGCTGGAGCAGAGCCTCGACGCCCTCAAGCGCCAGTGCCGGGAACTCGACCGCGAGGTGCACGACCACCACCATCACTGGCTGGCCAATGCCCGCGACTTGTCCAGCGTGGCCACGGCGATGGCCCGCGAGCGCTATCAGCTGGACCTGTGCGATGCCCCGGTGCGCGAGGGCGGCAATACCGCCGTGCTCAATCGCGATCTGGAAGTGCTGGTGTACACCTGGTCGGCGCGCCTGCGCAGCTTCGACCATCAACTGGACGAGCTGGAGCGCGCTTACCACTGAGCGGGATCATTCGCCGCGGATGTATTGCTCAAGCTGCAGGATCAGGTTGGCCTGCTCGGCAATGGTTTCCTTCACCAGGTCGCCGATCGACAGCAACCCCAGCAGTTTGCCGTTGTCTACTACCGGCAGGTGGCGCAGGTGGCGGTTGGTCATCAGGTTCATGCAGTACTCGAGGTTCTGCTTGGGCTCCACGGTGACCACCGGCGAACTCATGATTTCCCGTACCGGCGTGGCAGCCGACGAGCGTCCCTTGAGTACCAGTTTGCGGGCATAGTCGCGCTCGCTGACGATGCCTACGACCTGATCGTTTTCCATCACCGGCAATGCACCGACGTTCTTCTCCGCCAGCAGCTTCAAGGCATCCAGCACCGAGTCATCAGGGCCTATGGTGTAGACGGTTTGATGCTGGGACTTGGCTTTGAGGATTTGTTCGACGTTCTTCATACGGGCCTCGGTGGGTGAAAAAGCGCTGTGTCGGAGTAAATAAAGCATCCGGCACGGCGCTCTGCACGGCAATGCAGGAAACGGCATCGAGGTAATTGAAAAACGTCATCGGTCAATCGGGGCTGCTGCGCCGCCCAATCGCCGGCAAGCCGGCTCCCACATCGATCGCGCCATCTTCAAGGTCAGCGCTGTACCTGTGGGAGCCGGCTTGCCGGCGATGAGGCCAGTGCAAGCAACACAAGACTGTTGCTTGCAGCGGCAGTTCTCCAGGGGCTGAGGGCGCTAGCCAGTGAAAGGGCCGCAAAGCGGCCCTTTGAGAAGGCTCAGAGCTTCGGCATCTGCCCGATCCGCGCCACCATCTCGCTGACGATCTGCAGGTCGAGCATGAACTGCTCCACGGTCTTGAACTCGTTGTCGTTGTGCCCGGTGTACTTCACATCCGGCATGGCCAGGCCGAACTGCACGCCGTTGGGCAGGTCGTGCACCGAGGTGGCGCCAGCGGAGGTGCCGTACTCGTGCTTCATGCCAAGGTTCTCGCTGGCCACGGCCAGCAGGGCCTTGACCCACTCGCCTTCGGGGTTGCGGTACATCGGCTCGTCCATGGTGTAGTCGAAGGCCACCTTGGTCTGGCTCTTGGCAACCCAGCTGTCGAGCTTGCCGGAGATCTCACCCTTGAGGGTGTCGAGCGACTTGCCTTTGGGAATGCGCAGGTTCACCGCCAGCTTCAGCGCCTTGTCATCCAGGCCGACGAAGGTCAGCGAGGTGGTCAGCGGGCCCATGAAGTTGTCCTTGAAGCCCACGCCAAGCTTGTTGCCCAGGTAGTCCAGGCCCCAGTTGTCGGCGGCGTAGCGGGCGGCGTCGGTGATGTGGTTGTGCTTGAGCGGCACCTCCTTGCCCAGGCCATTGAGGAAGTCGAGCATGCGCGCCACCGGGTTGACCCCGGACTCGGGCTCGGAGGAGTGCGCCGACACGCCGGTCACGGTCAGCAGCACCTGCTTGCCGTCGACCTTGGCGTCGATGCTGAAGTCACCACCATGGCGCTTGACGTAGGCCGCGCCGGCTTTTTCCAGGGCCTTGGCCAGCTCGGCCGGCTTGTCGCCGGTCAATGTCGCCACCGAGCTGCCGGGGATCTGGTTGGTGGCCAGGCCGCCGGTGAGGTTGATCACCTCGGCGCCTTTGCCATCACCGGCACGCTTGGCGAAGGTGGCCATGACGGTGCCATAGCCCTTCTCGGCGATCACGACCGGGTAGCCGCCGTCCAGCGCGAGGTTGTAGTCGGGGGTGGCGTTGCGTTCGAAGTAGTAGGGAATGGCGTCACCGGTGGTTTCCTCGGTGGTGTCCACCAGCAGCTTGAACTGGCGCGCCAGTGGCAGCTTTTCGTCCTTGGCTACTTTCAGCGCGTAGAGCGCCACGACGATGCCGTTCTTGTCGTCCTCGGTGCCGCGGCCATACATGCGGTCGCCCACCAGGGTGACCTTGAACGGGTCGAGCTTGGTGCCGTCCTTGAGCTTCCAGTTTTCCGGTGTGACAGGCACCACGTCGGCATGGGCGTGGATGCCGATGACTTCCTTGCCCTCGCCGAGGGTTATCTCGTAGACGCGGTTGTCGATATTGCGGAACTGCAGGCCGAAGCCCTCGGCCAGGGCCTTGATCTTGTCGGCGATCTTGAGGAAATCCGGGTTTTCGTGCTGCGGCACACCCTCTTTGCGAACGGTCGGGATCTCCACCAGCTCGCGCAGGGTCTCCTTGGCGGCCTTGCCGTACTTGATGCGGGTGTACAGGCCCAGCAGGCGGTTGATCTCGTCCTGCTGCTCGGCAGCCAGGGGCTTGCCGGCCAGGTACAGCTTGAGGGTGTCGTCCAGCTTGTCGGCCTTGGCCAGGTCGCTGCCGGCCAGCTTGCCGAGGAACTGCTTGAAGTCGGCCGGGTCGCTGCCGTCGTAGGCCTTGATGATGGCGGCGGACTGCTGCTGGGAGAGGTTGGCCTGGGCCGGGATCGAGAACATGGCCACGCTGGCCAGCAGGAGCGATGCGGCGGATAGCTTGGTAAATGGCATGGGTGTGCGCATTCCTTTGCAAGGGGTGGAGGGTGACCGTTTACGCAAACGGAAGATGCCCACGCTATCACCAATGACTACTGGCGCGGGAGAGGTGGCAATGTGCATTTCTGCACAAACGTGCAAGCTTTCATCTACGGCGCGGCCTGCAGCTTTATTACAAAAATGCGTATCATTAGCGTTTTATGTAATAACCCGTTTTACGAGAGAAGGATCCTCATGTTCACGTCTTACCTTGCACCCCTGGCCGGGGTGCTGGCCTTCACCCTTGCCTGCATCACGCCCGCCCAGGCCCGGGACGATGGCACCGACCACTCTGTCACCCTGGAAAAGGTCGTGCAGACCTTCACCGTGCAGGCCGACGGCAGCTTCCAGGTGGCGGTCGAGTCGATCTCGCGCATCAACGAAGAGCGGGCCATCCAGGCCAAGGCCCAGCAGCCGTTGAGCTACAACCGCTCGTACGAAACCCTGGAGGTCGACGAAGCCTTCACCCAGAAGCCCGATGGGCGCAAGGTGATGGTCGATGCCTCGCAGATCAAGGAGCAGCAGGAGCAGGCGTCCACCTACGCGCCGATGTTCCAGGACTCCCGGGTCAAGGTGGTGATCTTCCCGGAAGTGGCCGTCGGCGATCGCCTGGTGCTGCGTTACAAGCGCCATCGCAACACTGCGCTGTTCCCCGGCCACTTCGAGGACCTCACCGGCCCGGATTTCCACCCCGTGGAGCAGTTCTCGCTGATCTACGACCTGCCGGCGGATCTGCCGCTGTACGCTGATGCCCGTGGCTTCAAGGCGTCCTCGCCCAAGGCCGGCAAGGGCCGCAAGGTCTACCGCTGGGACTTCGTGCCCGCCGACAGGGCCAGGATCGAGGCGAGTGCCGTGTCCTACCTGGACTATGGCCAGTACCTCGCGGTGTCGACCTTCAAGGATTACGCTGGGCTTGCCGCCAGCTACCAGGCGCGCGCCGGCGTGGAAGTGACGCCGGCCATCGCCGCACTGGCCGAGCAGTTGACGGCGAACCTGCCCGATGCCCGGGCCAAGGCGCTCAAACTCAGCGACTGGGTACGTGAGAACATCCGCTACGTAGCGGTCTATGTCGGTGCCGGCGGGGTGGTTCCGCATTCGGCGCAGAGCGTGCTGGACAACCGCTATGGCGACTGCAAGGACCATGTCGCCCTGCTCGAGGCGTTGCTCAAGGCCGCGGCCATCGAAAGCTCGCCTGCCCTGATCAACCTCGGCAATGCCTATCACCTGCCCAAGGTGCCGACCCTGGGCGTGCTCAACCATGTGTTGACCTACGTACCGAGCCTGGATCTGTACCTGGACTCGACCGACCCGTCGGTGGCCGCCGGCTACCTGCCGCTGATGGACCTGGACAAGACGACGCTGCTGACCGCCTCGGGCGAATTCGGCAAGACCCCGGCCTCCCAGTTCGGTAAGCAGGTCGGTGAGATGCTGTTCAAGGTCAAGGGCACGGGCGCCGCGGACTTCACCGGCGCTTCGACGATCGAGGGTTGGGCCAGCGAGGTCAACCGCTATGGCGCCAAGTCGATGAAACCGGCAGATCTCGACCGTATGGTCGAGCAGGTGCTCAATGCCTACGGGCAGCGAGGTAGCGGCAAGATCCTGATCCAGCCATCGGTGGCGCCGGAGCACTTCCACAGCCAGGTCCAGGGCCATACCGAGAACCTGGTGAACCTGCCAGGGCCAGTGGGGCTTCCAGCACTGAGCAGCCTGGTCGGTGGCATCTCGCAGATGGTCTATGGTTTTGCCGCTGAAAACGAACGCACCCAGGGCTTCGTCTGCATTTCCAACGAAACGGTGGAGAAGTCGCGCTTCGAGTTCCCTGCCGAAGTAACCGTCCTGGCGACGCCCAAGGCCGTTGCCGTGAAGGAAGGAAGCTTCGACTACAGTGCCCGTTACACGCGCGATGGCAATGCCGTGGTGGTCGAGCGGCGCATGCAGTTCAAGCATCCGAAGGCGGTGTGCACGCCTGAAGAGTTCAAGGCGATGAAGCCAGTCATTGAAACCATGGTCAGGGACCTGCAAGGCCAGATCATCGTGCAGGGCTGAGGGCCGGAAACGCAAAAGCCCCGCCAGAGCGATCTGAGCGGGGCTTTTGTTTGCCGCCATCGGTGAAAACACACGGGTGGCAGCGCGAAGTCATGGCGCACTCGGCGGGATTCGAACCCACGACCCCTGCCTTCGGAGGGCAGTACTCTATCCAGCTGAGCTACGAGTGCAACGGGGCGCATGATACCCATCTGCGTTGGTGGCGTCCATCGCCTTGATATAGGAGTGTTTTTCCCTGGCTGTGCGATCGCGCGCCCGTTGCAGCGGGCTTGCCCTGCGATGCGCTCTAACCATATTCGATATCGGTATTTTCCAGGCCGGGCTTATACCCGCTATCTTCTGGTCACAACTTGTTATAACAAGTCAGCCAGCAGAGAAGACCATGGCCGAATTGCTCCCGCTTTCTCCCGTACCGCTCTACACCCAGCTCAAGGAACTGCTGCGCGAGCGCATCCTCGACGGCAGCTACCCACCGCACAGCCGCATGCCCTCGGAAAACGAGCTGGGCAAGGCTTTCGACGTCAGCCGCATCACCGTGCGTCAGGCCCTGGGCGACCTGCAGAAGGAAGGGCTGATCTTCAAGATCCATGGCAAGGGCACCTTTGTCGCCAAGCCCAAGGCGTTCCAGAACGTCAGCACCCTGCAGGGCCTGGCCGAGTCGATGACGCAGATGGGCTACGAAGTGCTCAACCGCCTGCGCAGTTTCCGCCATGTGCCGGCCAGTGCATTGGTCGCGCAGCGGCTGCAGGTCGAGGAGGGCAGCCTGGTTACCGAAATCCGCCGCGTGCGCCTGATCAACCGTGAGCCGGTGTCGCTGGAAATCACCTGGCTGCCCCAGGCGGTCGGCGAGAAGCTGGAGAAGGCCGACCTGGTCACCCGCGACATCTTCCTGTTGCTGGAAAACGACTGCGGCATCGCCCTTGGCCATGCCGACCTGGCAATCGATGCGGTGCTCGCCGACAGCGACCTGACCCAGGCCCTGGAGGTGGAAGAGGGCGCGCCGATCATGCGTATCGAGCGCCTCACCCACACCGCCGACGGCGCTCCGCTGGACTTCGAACACCTTTATTACCGTGGCGACGCGTTCCAGTACCGCCTGCGCATCGACCGCCAGAAGGGAGGCAAGGCATGAGCATCCAGACCCAGGATTACGACATCGTCGTCATCGGTGGCGGCACCGCCGGGCCCATGGCCGCAATCAAGGCCAAGGAGCAGGACAAGACCCTGCGCGTGCTGTTGCTGGACAAGGCCAACGTCAAGCGCAGCGGCGCCATCAGCATGGGCATGGACGGCCTGAACAACGCCATCATCCCCGGGCATGCCACGCCCGAGCAGTACACCAAGGAAATCACCGTCGCCAACGACGGCATCGTCAACCAGGCCGCGGTGCATGCCTACGCCACCAAGAGTTTCGAGACCATCGAGCAGCTCGACCGCTGGGGCGTGAAGTTCGAGAAGGACGAAACTGGCGACTACGCGGTGAAGAAGGTCCACCACATGGGCGCTTATGTGCTGCCCATGCCCGAGGGCCACGACATCAAGAAGGTGCTGTACCGCCAGCTCAAGCGCGCCCGGGTGGAGATCAGCAACCGCATGGTCTGCACCCGCGTGCTGCTCGATGGCGAAGGCGCCGCCGCCGGTGTACTGGGCTTTGACTGCCGCTCGGGCGAGTTCCGGGTGATCCGCGCCAAGGCGGTTGTCCTTGCCTGCGGCGCCGCCGGGCGCCTGGGCCTGCCCTCGTCGGGCTACCTGATGGGTACCTACGAAAACCCCACCAATGCCGGCGACGGCTACGCCATGGCCTACCATGCCGGGGCGGAGCTGGCCAACCTGGAATGCTTCCAGATCAACCCGCTGATCAAGGACTACAACGGCCCGGCTTGCGCCTACGTCACCGGCCCCCTGGGCGGCTACACCGCCAACAGCAAGGGCGAGCGCTTCATCGAGTGCGACTACTGGAGCGGGCAGATGATGTGGGAGTTCCACCAGGAACTCGAAGGCGGCAACGGCCCGGTGTTCCTCAAGCTCGACCACCTGGCCGAGGAAACCATCCAGAACATCGAGGAAATCCTGCACAGCAACGAGCGCCCCAGCCGTGGCCAGTTCCACGCCGGGCGTGGCACCGACTACCGCCAGCACATGGTCGAGATGCATATCTCCGAGATCGGCTTCTGCTCCGGGCATTCGGCTTCGGGGGTGTGGGTCAACGAAAAGGCCGAGACCAGCGTCAAGGGCCTGTACGCCGCCGGCGACATGGCCGCGGTACCGCACAACTACATGCTCGGCGCGTTCACCTATGGCTGGTTCGCCGGGGTGAATGCCGCGCAGTATGTGGCCGGGCGTGAGTACGCCGAGGTCGACACGCAGCAGGTCGAACGCGAACAGGCGCGGGTGTTCGCGCCCTTGCAGCGTGAGCACGGCCTGCCGCCGGCCCAGGTCGAGTACAAGCTACGCCGCATGGTCAACGACTACCTGCAGCCGCCCAAGGTGACCAAGAAGATGGAAATCGGCCTGGCGCGCTTCGCCGAAATCGAACGCGATCTTGAGCAGATGAAGGCCAACAACCCCCATGAGCTGATGCGTGCCATGGAAGTTGCGGTCATCCGCGACTGCGCCGAGATGGCCGCGCGCGCTTCGTTGTTCCGCAAGGAGAGCCGCTGGGGGCTGTACCACCACCGGGTTGATTTCCCCGAGCGCAATGATGGCGAGTGGTTCGTGCATTGCCATCTGAAGAAGGGCGAGGACGGTGGGATGACCAGCTTCAAGAAAGCGGTGGAGCCGTACCTGATCCCGCTGGATGCCGAGGAACAGACCGCGTACGACCGGCTGCGGGTGAAGGCTGACGCGGCGTGAATGGGGCCGCTGTGCGGCCCTTTCGCCGGCAAGCCGGCTCCCACAGGGTGGGCATAGCGCTTTTGTGGGAGCTGGCTTGCCAGCGATAGGGCCAGCAGCCCCGGCGATGAACCATAAAGAGGGCCAAAGGCCCCAAGGACCCCGTGAACATGGCCTACCAACCCCAGGAAATCTTCTTTCGCAGCAGCGCCCCGGTGACTATCGATGAAGACAAATGCATCGCCGAAAAAGGCTGCACGGTCTGCGTCGAGGTGTGTCCCATGGACCTGTTGGCCATCAACCCGGCCACGCAGAAGGCCTACATGGCCTTCGACGAATGCTGGTACTGCATGCCCTGCGAGAAGGACTGCCCCACCGGCGCGGTGAAGGTCGATATCCCGTACCTGCTGCGCTGAACCCGAACCCCCGCCATCCGGCCGAACCACCGGACGCCCACCTGCAATGCCCCTCGTTTCCCACCACCCCAGCCCGGTGGCGGAGACGACTCCAATACTCAAAACGATTCGAGGGGAAACACCCATGCGCCTTGTAGCAACCGTGGCCGGCCTTGCGCTGGCAATCACCGGCCTGAACGCCAGCGCCGAAACCATCCGTATCGCCATCGGCACCCAGGACACCACCATCAACTGCGCCACCGGCGGCCTGTTGATCCGCGAGCTGGGCTTGCTCGACAAATACCTGCCCCATGACGGCAAGTACAGGGACGCCCAGTATCAGGTCGAGTGGAAGAACTTCACCAGCGGCGCGCCGCTGACCAACGAGATGGTCGCCGGCAAGCTCGACTTTGGCGCCATGGCCGACTTCCCCGGCTCGTTCAACGGCGTCGCCCACCTCGACGCCGGCAAGCGCAGCCTGTTCATCAGCGTGCTGTCCGGCAGTGTGCACGGCAGCGGTAACGGCATCGTGGTGCCGGCCGCCTCCAGCGTGCAGTCGCTGGCCGAGCTCAAGGGCAAGACCATCTCAGTGCCGTTCGCCTCCACCGCCCACGGCATGCTGCTGCGCGCGATCGCCGCCCAAGGCTGGGACCCGCAGAAGGACGTCAAGATCATTGCCCAGGCTCCGGAGATCGCCGGTTCCGCCCTGCGCAGCAACCGCATCGAGGCCCACGCCGACTTCGTGCCTTTTGCCGAGCTGTTCCCCAACCGCGGCTTCGCCCGCAAGATCTACGATGGCGCCCAGGCCAACGCGCCGACCTTCCATGGCGCGCTGGTGGACGCCGACTACGCGAAAAAGTACCCGGAAGTGGTCACCGCCTACCTGCGAGCGAGCCTGGAAGCCGACCGCCTGCTCGCCGCCGAGCCCGAGAAGTACAGCGAGCTGATCGAGAAAGTCACCGGCATCGAAGCCGAGGTGAACTACCTGTTCCACGGCCCGCTCGGCCTGCAGACCCGCGACCTCACCTGGAAGCCCGAGTACCGCCAGGCCGTGGCCACCTCGATCGACACCCTCAAGCTGCTGAAGAAGACCGACCGGGGCCTGGACACCGCGCAGTTCATCGATGACCAGTACATCCGCAGCGCCTACAAGCAGGCCGGGCAGGACTACGACAAGGCCCTGAAAAATTACGACCCGCTGCCACTCAAGGCCAATGATGCCGCGACCGGCAAGCCCATCACCGACTTCAGCCGCCTGGCGCAAATCTGGGTACGCGGCGAGGACAAGGTGCGCCACTACGCCTCCCCGGAAGCCGCGCTCAGCGCCCTGGCCCAGCTGGAACAGGAGGGCAAGGATATCCGCGCGATCTACGCCCAGGCCGCCGACAGCGGCATCAAGCTGCTGGCCAACCAGGCCTGGTTCGTGCGCAACGGCCAGGGCCAGCTGGCGGTTTTCCTGCTCAAGGACCAGGCCGAGCAGTACGCCAAGGCCCATGGCGGCGAAGCGCTGGACTTCGTGCAGGCCAACCAGAAGCTGCTGGCCCAGCGCTGATCGGGAGCCGCCGCCATGACCCGTGACCTTGCGCGCTGGCCCCTGCGCCTGGCGTCGCTGCTGGCCTGCCTGCTGTTCTGGCAGCTGGCCGCGAGCCACAAGCTGGACCTGCTGCTGTTCACCTTCACCTACGTGCCCACGCCCGGCGCGGTGCTCGACGCCGCCTGGCAACTGCTGGCCTCCAATGCCCTGCTGGCGCACCTGGGCAGCAGCCTGGCGCGGGTGTTCGCCGGCTACGGCGTGGCGGCGCTGCTGGGGGTGAGCCTGGGCCTGTTGATCGGTCGCTCGAAGTGGCTGGAGGACACGCTGATGCCGCCGCTGGAAGTGTTGCGGCCGATCCCGGCGGTGGCCTGGATCCCGCTGGCGATCCTGATGTTCCCCTCCTCGGAGCTGTCGATGGTGTTCATCACCTTCACCGGTGCGCTGTTCCCGATCCTGCTCAATACCGTGCACGGCGTCGAGGCGATCGACCCGCGCCTGGTGGCCTCGGCGCGCAGCCTGGGCGCCGGGCGCTGGGCGATCCTGCGCGAAGTGGTGCTGCCGGGCGCGCTGCCGAGCATCGTCACGGGGCTGGCCATCGGCATGGGCACCTCGTGGTTCTGCCTGGTGACTGCCGAGATGATCGCCGGGCAGTTCGGTATCGGTTACTACACCTGGGAGTCCTACACCTTGCAGAACTACCCCGACATCATCGTCGGCATGCTGCTGATCGGCGTGCTGGGCATGGGCAGCAGCGCGCTGGTCAAGCACCTTGGCGCGCTGGCCACGCCCTGGATACGGAGGCGTGCGTGATGAGCAGTTATCAACAGGTGCCCGGGCGTATCGAAGCGCAGGGTTTGTCGATTCGCCTGGGCCATGGGCGTGACACCTTCGAAGCGGTGCAGGCGCTGGACTTTGCCATCGCCCCGGGCGAGTTCGTGTGCATCCTCGGACCGTCCGGCTGCGGCAAGTCCACGTTGCTCGGCGCACTGGCCGGGCACCTGACGCCGGCCGGCGGCCAGTTGTTGGTGGACGGGCAAGCGGTCGACGGCCCTTCGCCGCAACGCGGCATGGTGTTCCAGCATCACACGCTGCTGCCTTGGCTCCGCGTGCTAGACAACGTGGCCTTCGGCTTGAAGATGCAGGGGCTGGGCAAGGCCGAGCGTCGACATCAGGCCGCCGAGATGCTGCAACTGGTCGGCCTGGGTGATTTCGCCCAACGCTGGCCCAGTCAGTTGTCCGGCGGCATGCAGCAACGCGCCGAGATCGCTCGAGTACTGATCAACCGCCCGCGCCTGCTGCTGATGGACGAACCGTTCGGCGCCCTCGATGCGCAGACCCGTGCGCGCATGCAGGAACTGCTGCTGGATATCTGGGCGCGCATCCGCACCACGGTGGTGTTCGTTACCCATGACATCGATGAGGCGCTGTTCCTGGCCGACCGCCTCCTGGTGATGAGCCCCCGGCCTGGGCGTTTTATCGAAGATCTGCGGCTGGACTTCGCCCGCCCGCGGCGAGCGAGCCTGCTGACCAGCCCTGCATTCACCCACCTCAAACGCCATTGCCTGGCGTTGCTGCGCCATGAAGAAGGACGCGAACTGCCGCGCCTGACACCCTTGGGCCTGCCCGACACCGACCATCCTCCGCTGCGGATTGCGCTATGACTGAACGAATCACGGACAACCCCGACATCATCGAACTGCTGCCACGCCTGAACGCCCTTGATGCCGGCGTGCGACGCATCGCCCTGATCGAACTGGCCGACCTGGAAGACCCGGACGGCCTGCCTTGGCTCACCGATGCGCTGTTGGTCGACGCCAATGCTGATGTGCGCGCCGAAGCCGCGCGCTTGCTCGAAGCCTGGGAGGCGCCGGAAGTGGTGCAGGGCCTGTGCGCCGCATTGGCCGACCCCGCCGAGCCGGTGCGCCTGGCGGCCGCCCAGAGCCTCAGTGAGCTCAAGACCCAGGAGGCGGGGCAACTGATCCTGCCCTGGGCCAGCCATGCCGATGCCTTCGTGCGGGCCAGCGCCTTGCGCGCCCTGCGCGAGCTGCGCCTGGAGGACGCCGCTGTGCCTGCGTTGCAGGCGTTGGCGGATGTGGATGCCGGTGTGCGCCGCGAAGCGGTGGGCATCCTCGGCTGGCTCAAGCATGCGCCGGCCTTGCCCGCGCTGGCGCAACTGGCGGCCAACGAGCCGGATACCGACGTGCGCCGCGCCGCCATTGGTGCGTTGGGCCTGGCCCGGGATGCCGGTGTGCTGCCAGCGCTTATCGGCGCCCTGGCCGACGAGGCCTGGCAGGTGCGTGAAGAGGCGGCGACCACCCTGGGCAAGGTCGGCCAGGCTGCAGCGGGCCAGGCCTTGATCGCGGCGCTGGGCGACAGCTATTGGCAGGTCCGCTTGCGCGCGGCGCGGGCCTTGGGCCGGCTGCGCCATGCTGCCGCGTTGGATGGGCTGGCGCAATTGCTGGGCCATGGCATCGCCAACCTGCGCAAGGAAGCCGCACTGGCGCTGGGCGAGCTGGGTGAAGCCCGGGCATTGCCGGCGTTGCAGGCGGCCGAGGCCGACAGCGACCCGGAAGTGCGCAAGGCCGTGCGCATTGCCTTGGCGCAATTGCAAGGGGCGGTGTGATGGGCGCGCCCAGCGCCTTGCGCAACCACCGCGAACGCGGTGAGCTGCTGGTGCAGTGGGGTGAGGCTGAGCAGTTGATCAGCCACGCCCGGCTGCGCGGTGCCTGCCCATGTTCACAGTGCCGGGCAACACGGTTGAAGGGTGCGATTTCGCTGGTGGGCGAGGATGTGCGGGTGGCGCGGATCGAGGTCCAGGGGTATGGGGTGCAGCTGGTGTTCAGCGATGGGCATGAGCGGGGGATTTATCCCTGGGACTACCTGCGCAGTCTCGGTTGACCGCACCGGCCTCATCGCCGGCAAGCCGGCTCCCACAAAAGCAAGGCAATACCCTGTGGGAGCCGGCTTGCCGGCGATGAGGCCGGTACAGGCAACCCACCCCTAGAGCGCAATCAACTCCGGCCGCAACCCCTCAACCCTATGCACCACCGGCCGCAGATAGCCGCCATCCCCGGTAATCTGGTGCAGCACCTTCTCGCGCAAGCCATGCAGTGCCACCCCGGTGCGTTGGCGCGGATGCGACAGCCCAACTTCCACCACCGCCTTGATCCGCCCCGGCCGCGGTTCCAGCACCACCACCCGGTCGGCCAGGTAGGTTGCCTCTTCGGCATCGTGGGTCACCAGCAGAACGGTCACCCCAGAACGCTCACGTATTGCCAGTAACTCGTCCTGCAACTGCTGGCGGGTCAGTGCATCCAGGGCGCCGAACGGTTCGTCGAGCAGCAGGATGCGCGGGCTGGCCACCAGCCCCCGGGCGATCGCCACGCGTTGG
Organism: Pseudomonas sp. B21-023; assembly: GCF_024749165.1. Classification (NCBI taxonomy): domain Bacteria; kingdom Pseudomonadati; phylum Pseudomonadota; class Gammaproteobacteria; order Pseudomonadales; family Pseudomonadaceae; genus Pseudomonas; species Pseudomonas sp. B21-023. The sequence continues at coordinate 185,189 of NZ_CP087190.1, forward strand.
GCCATGCCACCGGAGAGCTGGTGCGGGTAGGCCGATTCGAAACCGACCAGCCCCACCAGGTGCACGAATTCATGCACCCGACGGGCGCGCTCGCCCTGGGTCAGCTTGTCGTTGACCAGGCCCAGGCCGATGTTCTGCGCCACCGTCAGCCAGGGAAACAGGCGGTGCTCCTGGAACACGATGCCGCGTTCACCGCCGATGCCGTTGACCGGCTGGCCATCGACGCGGATCTGGCCGCTGTAGTCGTTGTCCAGGCCCACCAGCAGGCGCAGCAGGGTGGACTTGCCGCAGCCCGACGAGCCGACGATGGCGATGAATTCGCCCTGTTCGATCGACAGGTCGAAGTCGCGAATGGCTTCGAACGACTGACCGTCGACGCTGAAGGTCTTGCCGACTTTCTCGAAGCTGACCAGCGGCGGTGTGGCATCAGCTTGGTTGGCCGCATGCAGGGCCGGGGTGATGAAAGCGTTCATGCGGATCTCCAGCGCGTGGCGCGTGATTCAAGGCGTTGGCCGAGGTGGCCGAGCAGGGCGCCGACCAGGCCGATCAGGACCATGGCAGCCATCACCTGGTCCATGCGGAACAATTGCTGGGCGCCGATCATCAGACTGGCGATGCCGCCGTCCGAGGGCATGAAGTACTCGGCGCCGATAGTGCCGAGCCAGGCATAGATCAGCGACAGGCGCAGCCCGGCGAAGATCGCCGGGGCGGCGCCAGGCAACACCAGCAGACGCAGCCGGTGCGACAGGTCCAGGCGCAGGGCCTGCGCCGCCTCGCCCAGCTGTGGCGGGAGGCTGGCGATGCCGCGTTGGGTGGCGATCAGCATCGGGAAGAACGCCGCCAGTGCGACGAACACCAGCTTGGCGCCTTCACCCAGGCCGAACCAGGCGGTCAGCAGCGGCACCCAGGCGAACAGCGCCACCTGGCGCAACGCCGACAGGCTCGGGCCGAGCAAGCGCTCGGCGTTGGCTGAGAGGCCCAGCAGCAGGCCCAGGGCGAACCCCGCGCCACCGCCGATCAACAGACCGACCAGGGTGCGTTGCAGGCTCAGGCGCAGGGCCTCGGGTAACGAACCGTCGAGCAGGCCTGCGTACAGGCTGCGCAGCACATCCAGCGGTGAAGAGAGGATGTTGGCATCGACCCAGCCAAGGCTGTTGGCGGCCTGCCACAGCAGCAACAGCCCTGCAGGCAGCAGCAGGCTTTGCCAGCCGCGTGGCACCTGGCCGCGCAACTGCTCGCCAGTGGCCGGTTGCGGCCAGTGCAACAGGCTGCGTTCCAGGCGCGAGAAGCCGCGATCCATCAGTGCGCCGACCAGGCCGATCAGCAGGATGCAGAGGAACACCAGGTCGAGCATGAACAACTGCCGCCCCCAGACCATCAGGTAGCCGATGCCTTCGCTGGAGGCCAGCAGTTCCACAGCCAGCAGCGAGGTCCAGCCAGTGGCCAAGGCCAGTCGCACACCGGCGAGAAACGCCGGCAGCGCGGCGGGCAGCAACAGGCGCAGGAACAGCAGGTGAGAGGGCAGGCGCAGGACGGCGGCGGCCTCGCGCAGCTTGGGCTGGGCGTCGCGCACGCCGACCAGGGTGTGCAGCGTGACCGGCACCACCACCGCCTTGACCAGCACTACCAGTTTGAGCAGCTCGCCGATGCCGAAGAACAGCATGAACAGTGGGATCCAGGCCAGTGTGGGGATTTGCGCCAGGGCGACGAAGGTGGGCAGCACCAGAGTCTGCGCCCGTCGCGACCCGCCCAGCCAAGTGCCCAGCAGCAGGCCGCTGGCGACTCCTGCCAGCAGCCCCCAGATCAGGCGCTGCAGACTTATCCACAGGTGGCCCCAGAGTTCGCCGGAGCCGAACTCCAGCGCACTCTGCCAGACCAGCGCGGGGGCGGGCAGGATCTGTTCGCTCATCCAGTGCTCCCGGCTGGCGACGACCCACAAGCCCGCCACCGCCAACGGCACGATCCACGGCAGATAGGAGCGGCCTTGCGTCGCGAAAGGGCCGCGCAGCGGCCCCCACAGGCGCCGCAGACTTGCGCTCAAGACTTCGCTCATCGGGGCATCTCCCAAACCGTTCCTTGTTTATTCATTTATAGAATTAAAAATTCACATAAATAGTATTCAAGAGATAAGAGCATGCGGTCGGTGCATGCGAAAGCCCCGTCCCGTTGCGTTTTCCTCATATTTTCCATGCGTTTCCTGCAAGCCCGTCGCAGGCCCGCATGGCGCCTGGGTTATGTCTTCTGGTTACTAAAAAATGAAGTTTTGATCTTTGTAGGTTCTAACCGGACCTGCCTAGCTTCTGGCCCATAGCGCCGGCCATCGCCGGTGGCAGCCTGCCAAGGAGCCTTGCCATGAAAACCAACTTCCGCCACCTGCTCAGCCCATTGCTCGCCGCCTTGTTGAGTGCCGTGCCCGTGGCAGCGCATGCCGCCCAGCCGGATGTGATCCGTATCGCCGTGCCCGACCTCAGCGCTGGCAGCAAGCCCAGCGCCGGCGGCGTGGTGGATGTGCTGCGCGATCAGCAACTGCTGGAGAAGGAGTTTGCCAAGGACGGTATCCGCATCGACTGGCGCTTCTTCAAGGGCGCAGGCCCCGTGGTCAACGAAGCCCTGGCCAACGGCCAGGCGGACTTCGCCTACCTGGGTGATCTGGCCGCGATCATCGGCAAGGCCAGCGGCCTCGACACCCGCGTGTTGTCGGCTGGGGTGCGCGGTGTGAAGAGCTACCTCGGCGTAGTCCCGGGCTCGCGCATCCACAGCCTGCAGGATCTCAAGGGCAAGCGCGTGGCAGTGTTCCGCGGCACCGCCAACCAGCTGTCGTTCGCCAGTGCCCTGGCCAGCCAGGGGCTGTCCGAGCGTGAGCTGAAAGTCATCAACCTCGACTTCAACGCCGCCAATGCCGCCCTGGCCGCCAAGCAGATCGACGCCACCTGGGGCCTGTCCAACCTGCTGTCGCTGCGCGAGCGGGGCTTGGTCGAGTTGCCGGTCAACTCACGCAACCTGCAAGGGGCCGGCAGTACTCAAGCGGTGCTGCTCGGAACCGGCGCGTTCATTCGCCAGTACCCCGACCTGGTGCAGCGCCTGGTCAACGCCCAGGAACAGGCGGCGAAGTGGCTGCGCGACGAGCGCAATCGCGAAGCCTACGTGGACCTGGTGGCCAATACCGCCAACTGGCCAAAGTCGATCCTGCGCGACGACCTGGCCGAGGAAAACCTTGCCGAATACTTCGACCCACGCCTGGACGCTGGCTTCGTCGGCCTGTTGCAACAGGGCGTCGACCTGGCCACCAAGGAGCGCCTGATCCGCCGTGGCTTCCAGGTAACCGACTGGATCGAACCACGCTTCATCGACCACGCCCTGCAACAGGACCAGGCCACCCAGGCCACCCAGGCCGCCCGCTGACCCGACAACAACCCTGAGGAGCACGACTATGAGCAACGCCGCACTGGCCACCGCGCCGCAAACCCTCGAACTCGACATCCACCCCGTTGCCGGGCGCATCGGCGCCGAGATCCGCAACATCAAGCTGTCCGCCGACCTCGACCCGGCAACCGTCGATGCCATCCAGGCGGCGCTGGTGCAGTACAAGGTGATTTTCTTCCGAGGCCAGGAGCATCTGGATGACGTAGGGCAGGAAGCCTTCGCCCAACGGCTCGGCGACCCCATCGCCCACCCCACGGTGCCCGTGGTCGATGGCACCAGCTACCTGCTCCAGCTCGATGGCGCCGAGGGGCAGCGGGCCAACTCCTGGCACACCGACGTGACCTTCATCGATGCCTATCCCAAGGCCTCGATCCTGCGCAGCGTGGTGGCGCCGGCCTCCGGTGGCGACACGGTGTGGGCCAACACCGCCGCGGCCTACCAGGAACTGCCCGAACCGCTGCGCGCCCTGGCCGACCAGCTGTGGGCGGTGCACAGCAACGAGTACGACTACGCCAGTGCGAAACCTGATGTCGATCCGGCCAAGCTGGAGCGCTATCGCAAGGTGTTCACTTCGACGGTGTACGAGACCGAGCACCCGGTGGTGCGCGTGCATCCGGTGAGTGGCGAGCGTGTGTTGCAACTGGGGCATTTCGTCAAACGTATCAAGGGTTATTCGCTGGCCGACTCGCAGCATCTGTTCGCGGTGCTGCAGGGGCATGTGACACGCCTGGAAAACACCGTGCGCTGGCGCTGGCAGGCCGGGGACGTGGCGATCTGGGACAACCGCGCGACCCAGCACTATGCGGTGGATGACTACGGTACGCAGCCGCGCATCGTGCGTCGGGTGACCCTGGCCGGCGAGGTGCCGGTGGGCGTGGATGGGCAACTGAGCCGGACCACGCGCAAGGGCTGAGACCGTTGGGGCCGCAAAGCGGCCCCTGTTCGCTACAACTCGACGTCACAGGCCACCAACTGCCTCACCAATCCCTGCGCCAGCGCCGACAAGCCATACCCCACCCGGCTCACCACCCCATAGCGGGTGTAGAACGCCTCTTCCTGTTCCGGTGCCAGGTCCGCCAGCTTGAGCGCCACCAACCCTTCGTAAGGTCGCAGGTTCGCGCTGCAGGCGATGCCGATGGTGTCCGAGTGCTGCACTACATTGAGCAGCGCATAGCCATGATCGCATTCCACGCTGGGCAGGAAGTCCTGCCGCCCACTGAGGTCGCTGAGGATCTTGCGGATGTTCGGCGGGCGGAAGGTGGTCGCCAGCGGATAGTCGAACAGGTCCTGCGCGCGCACTTCGCCACGCTCGGTCAGTGGATGCCCGGCGCGGCAGCAGAAGTGCCAGCGTTGGGGCGTGAGCTTGTGCACCTGGTAATCCGGGTCGGCTTCGAACTGGCGGGTGTCGGCGACGAAGAACTCGATCTCCTCGGCGATCAGCCGGCGGTTCAAGGCCTGCCAATTGTCCACCTGTAAGCAGGTGCGCGCCGCCGGGTACTCGGCGACGAAGCGCGCAACCGCCCGCGGCACCAGCCCGCCGGCGGGCGCCGGCCCCGAGCCAAAGCGCACCACGCCGGTGGTGGCGCCATTGAACTGGTTGATCTCGTTGACCAGGTTGTGCGCCCCATGCACCAGGCGCCGCGAATGCTCCAGCACCAGCAGGCCCTGGCGGGTCGGCGCCAGTTCCTTGCTGGCGCGGTCGACCAGGCGGCAGCCGACGTTGTGCTCCAGCGTCTGGATGCTGCGGCTGAAAGCCGATTGCGAAAGGTTCACCGCAGCCGCTGCAGCGACGAAGCTGCGGTGCTCGACAAGGGCGATGAAGTGGCGGAGCTGGCGCAGGTCGATATGCATTTTCTACATGGAAACTTTCGGTGGAATGCAATTGCTGGGAAGGGTTGGGAACCTTATAAAGGGAGTCTCTTATTCCACAAAATATGAATTACAAATATTTATATTTCTTAGAAGAATATAAACCAGCCTGACCGCGATTCGGTTCCGCCAACGGAAATGCTCGCCTGGGCCCTTGCCTCAAGGAGCATCTGCATGTCCCGACTTTCCCGTTGGCCCGCGCGCGCCTCGTTGTTCGCCCTGCAACCCCTGGCGGCTGGAGTGCTGCTGGCCGCTTCCGGCAGCAGCTTTGCCGATGAGCCCAACGCCGCCCCAGCCGTGACGCAGGAAGCCCAGCTCGGCACCGTCACCGTCAATGCCCGGCGACGCGAAGAGACCGCGCAGAGCGTGCCCACGCCGATCAGTGTGCTGGGCAGCGAAACCCTCGAGACCCAGCGCATCTACCGCGTGCAGGATTTGCAGCAACTGGTGCCGAGCACCAACGTCGCCTATGTGCACGCCCGCCAATCGAGCATCTCCATCCGCGGCCTGGGCAACAACCCGGCCAGCGATGGCCTGGAAGGCAGCGTCGGGATCTACCTCGACAACGTCTACCTCGGCCGCCCGGGCATGGCGGTGTTCGACCTGCTCGATGTCGAGCAGCTGGAAGTGCTGCGTGGCCCGCAGGGGACGCTGTTCGGCAAGAACACCACAGCCGGTGTGCTCAACATCACCACGCGCAAGCCGACTTTCCACCAGGAGGGCAGCGTGCAGTCGTCGCTGGGCGAGGATGGCTACTGGCAGACCCAGGGCAGTTTCTCCGGTCCTTTGACCGACACCCTCGCCGGGCGCATCAGTGCTTACCACACCGAGGACGACGGCTATGTGAAGAACGTCTACAACGGACATGACCTCAATGGCGGCAAACGCCAGGGCTTTCGCACCCAGTTGCTGTTCAAGCCCAGCGAAACCTTCAACCTGCGCTGGATCGGCGAATACAACGAAGAAAACTCCGACAACGGTATCCTCAGCCTCTACAGCACCGGCCCGACCATCAATGGCGTGAACCGCTACGAGAGCCTGGCCGCCCAGGCCGGCGCAACCCTGGTGTCGGGCAAGGACCGCAAGGTCAACTTCGACGCCGACCAGATGGTCAAGGTGTTCCAGGGTGGAACCTCGGTGGAAGCCAACTGGACCTTGCCCAACGACTTCACCCTTACCTCGATCACCGCCTACCGCTGGTGGGACTTCACGCCGCGCAACGACGACGGCCTCAACGTGCCGGTGTTCCACAGCGCCGGGGTCTCGGTGCGCGACAAGCAGTACTCCCAGGAAATCCGCCTGGCTTCGCCCACCGGCGGCTTCTTCGACTATGTGCTCGGCGCCTATTACTTCAAGCAGGATCTGGACAACAAATCGTTCACCTACAACGGACCGCAAGCCGACATCTGGAACCTGACCCCGGCTGGCGCCCTGGCCAACGTCACCACAATCGGCAACGGCCATATCGATACCGACAGCTACGCGTTGTTCGCCCAGGGCACCTGGCACCTGACCGAGCGCCTGGATTTCACCGCTGGCGTGCGGGGTACCTACGAAGAGAAAAGCGCCTGGGTGACCCGCGACGCGCCGTCCGGCGGCGCGGCCGTGACCGGTGCGGCGGCCGCGGCGCGCCAGGGCAGGGTGGGCGCCTACGATTCAGGTGACCTCAACCAGTACAGCTTCGCCCCTTCCGGGCTGCTCAGCCTGAGCTACCGCTTCAGCGACGCGGTGCTGGGCTATGCCAGCCTGTCCCACGGCGAGAAGTCCGGCGGCGTCAACCTCACCGTCGGCGCCGCGCCACGGCTGGGCACCGACTCGCTACTGGTGGGCACCGAACGCGCCAACAACGCGGAGCTGGGGATCAAGAGCACGCTGCTGGACAACCGCCTGCAACTCAACACCAACCTGTTCTGGACCGAAGTGCATGGCTACCAGGCCAACGTCTATGACGAGGCCAACCGCGTGCAGTACCTGGCCAACGCCGGCAGCGTGCGCTCGCGGGGCCTGGAGTTCGAGGCCACGGCCCTGCCGGTCCGCGGGCTGACCGTGAATTTCAATGGCTCGTGGAACGACGTGCGCTACACCGAGTACGACGACGCACCGTGCTCGCCGGAGGTGAGCCTGGCCAATGCCGCGGCCACTTGCGATCTGTCCGGCCACCAGGTGGTCGGCGCCTCCAAGTACATCGCCAACCTCAACGGCCAGTACAAGTGGCAGCTGACCGAGCGTATCGAGCCCTACCTCACCGCCAGCTACGCCTTCCGCTCCAGGGCCGTCGGCACCATCGACGATTCCGACTATGGCCAGATCCCCAGCTACGCCATCGTCAACCTGTCCACCGGCGTGCGCCTGGACCAAGGCGACGGCGTGCTCGACCTGTCGCTGTGGGTGAAGAACGCCGGCGACAAGACCTACTTCACCAGCCTGTGGAACTCCGCCAACGGCGGCTATGCCGGGGTGCTTGGCACGCCGCGCACCGTGGGCGCCACCGCCCGTTACGACTTCTGAGCACAAGGAGCTTTGCCATGAACGCCAAGACCCAACCCCACGACCTGCCCGAAGGCGCCTGCCTCACCGCCAAGGTGCCCGACCGCGACGAAGCCCTGCTCGGCGACGTGGTGGTCAACCCGTATCGCCTGGCGCCGCTGACCGCGATCATCCGCGACGGCGGCCGCAGCCTTGGCGCCGCTCACGTTCGCGTGCTGGGGCGTGGCGAGCGCGGTGTCGATATCAGCTACGAGGTGTCCGAACGCTCGTTGTGGACCTACGGTGGCATCCCGGTGTTTGGCCTGTATCCGGACCACGTCAACCAGGTGGAGGTGAGCTACAAGCTCGAGGGTGAGCGCATTCGCGAGCGTTACGAGATCTACGCCCCGGCGGTGCGCCTGCCGGTGGTGGCAAAGCAGACTGCGGCGCTGCCCGAGGTCGAACCGGTCAAGGTCGCGCCCGGCTTCGAACAGCGCCTGTACCTGTTCAATCACCTGCTGGCAGACATCCCCGGTGGCCGGGCCTTCAAATGGAACGGTCTGGGCGGTGCCGCCGAGTGGGACTCGGTGGGCAACAACTGGATCGCCGACAGCAACGGCGATGTGCGCTGGTACCTCGATATCGAGCAGATCCACGATTCCAACCACCGCGACGGCCTGGGCGGCACCATGGGCTTCCACCAGACCCGCGACGGCAAGCTGATCTGGGGCCAGGGCCAGACCTATTCCAAGTACGACCTCCTTGGCCGGCGTATCTGGCAGCGCAACCTGCCGGACAAGTTCGCCGACTTCTCCCACGAGATCCGCGAGACGCCCAACGGCACCTACCTGTTGCGGGTCGGCACCAGCGACTACCGCCGCCCGGATGGCAAGCGCGTGCGCTCGATCCGCGACCATATCATCGAGGTCAACGAGGCCGGCGACGTGCTCGACTTCTGGGACTTGAACCAGATCCTCGACCCGTACCGCGGCGAGCTGCTGGAAACCCTGGGCAAGGCCGCGATCCAGCTGCCGGACGGTGTGCAGAAACAGGACGAGCGCCTGGCCAACGAGCTGGCCGAAGGCGACCTGCCGTTCGGCGACACTCCCGGCGTCGGTACCGGACGCAACTGGGCCCACGTCAACGCCATCGACTACGACGCCGATGACGACAGCATCATCGTTTCAGCACGGCACCAGGGCGTGGTGAAGATCGGTCGCGACAAGCAGGTGAAGTGGATTCTTGCTGCGCCCCAGGGCTGGCCGGCGCGCCTGCAGGACAAGGTGCTCAAACCCGTGGGCGAGGGCTTCGAATGGTCCTGGACCCAACACACCGCCTGGCTGACCGGGCGCGGCACGCTGACCGTGTTCGACAACGGCTGGGGCCGGGACTTCGGCCCGACCAAGCTGGCAGGCAACTACAGCCGGGCGGTGGAGTACAAGATCGACGAGGCCAAGGGCACGGTCGAGCAGGTGTGGCAGTACGGCAAGGAGCGGGGTGACGAGTGGTACAGCCCGATCACCTCGGTGGTGGCGTATCGGGCCGATACCGATACCCAGTTCATCTATTCGGCTTCGGTTAACTTCCTGACGCCCGAGAAGCTGACGACCAGCGTGCTCAATGAAGTGCGTCGCGGCACCCAGGAGGTGGCGGTGGAGCTGAAAGTGCACAGTCGCCAGCCGGGCAGCGTGGGCTACCGGGCGCTAGTGATCGACCTCGACAAGGCGTTCTGATGGACTAACCTTCCAGGGCCCTATCGCGGGGCAAGTCGCATCGGTGCGCCGATGCGACTTGCCCCGCGATGCATTTCCACTGATCTGAATTCCGACCACTCGTTCTTTTTTTCGAACAGCCTATTGTCCAACCCCCTAGCGCCCGCTTAGCATTCCGTTTGAGATTTCAAACGCTCGGCACCCAGGCGTCGAACACCCTGGTGCACGAATTCCTGACGGCCGCCCCCGCATCGAGGGCGCCTTTTCAACAATCAAAATTCGCAGTAAAGGGAAGCCGACATGCAGCTCAAAGACGCTCAGTTGTTCCGCCAGCAGGCCTTCATCAATGGTGAATGGCTGGATGCGGACAGCGGTCAGACCATCAAGGTGACCAACCCGGCCACCGGCGAAGTGATCGGCAGCGTGCCGAAGATGGGCGCCGCCGAAACCCGCCGCGCCATCGAGGCCGCCGACAAGGCGCTGCCGGCCTGGCGCGCACTGACCGCCAAAGAGCGTGCCGGCAAGCTGCGCCGCTGGTTCGAGCTGATGATCGAGCACCAGGACGACCTGGCCCGCCTGATGACCACCGAGCAGGGCAAGCCACTGGCCGAAGCCAAGGGCGAAATCGCCTATGCCGCCTCGTTCATCGAATGGTTCGCCGAAGAAGCCAAGCGTGTCTACGGCGACGTCATCCCAGGCCACCAGCCGGACAAGCGCCTGATCGTCATCAAGCAGCCGATCGGCGTCACCGCCGCCATCACCCCGTGGAACTTCCCGGCCGCGATGATCACCCGCAAAGCCGGCCCGGCCCTGGCCGCCGGTTGCACCATGGTGCTCAAGCCCGCTTCGCAGACCCCGTACTCTGCCCTGGCCCTGGTCGAACTGGCCACCCGTGCCGGCATCCCGGCTGGCGTGCTGAGCGTGATCACCGGCAGCGCCGGCGAAGTCGGCTCCGAGCTGACCGGCAACTCCCTGGTGCGCAAGCTGTCCTTCACCGGCTCGACCGAAATTGGTCGCCAGTTGATGGAAGAGTGCGCCAAGGACATCAAGAAAGTTTCCCTGGAGCTGGGCGGCAACGCGCCGTTCATCGTGTTCGACGACGCCGACCTGGACAAGGCGGTCGAGGGCGCGATCATCTCCAAGTACCGCAACAACGGTCAGACCTGCGTCTGCGCCAACCGTATCTACGTGCAGGACGGCGTCTACGATGCGTTCGCCGAGAAGCTGAAAGCCGCCGTGGCCAAGCTGAAGATCGGCAACGGCCTGGAAGAAGGCACCACCACTGGCCCGCTGATCGACGGCAAGGCTGTCGCCAAGGTCCAGGAGCACATCGAGGACGCCGTCGCCAAGGGCGCCAAGGTGCTGTCCGGTGGCAAGCTCATCGAAGGCAACTTCTTCGAGCCGACCATCCTGGTCGACGTGCCGAAAACCGCCGCTGTCGCCAAGGAAGAGACCTTCGGCCCGCTGGCGCCGCTGTTCCGCTTCAAGGACGAGGCCGAAGTCATCGCCATGTCCAACGACACCGAGTTCGGCCTGGCCTCGTACTTCTACGCCCGTGACATGAGTCGCGTGTTCCGCGTCGCCGAGGCCCTGGAGTACGGCATGGTCGGCATCAACACCGGCCTGATCTCCAACGAAGTCGCGCCGTTTGGCGGCATCAAGGCGTCGGGCCTGGGCCGCGAAGGTTCCAAGTACGGCATCGAGGACTACCTCGAGATCAAATACCTGTGCATCAGCGTCTGATCGCCAGGTAAACGCTTTTACCTCTGCCAGCGGGGCGCGAGAGCGACGTCTCGCTGGCCTTTTTGACATAGCGGTACCCGGTAGCCAGGGCATGTGTGACAGTCGATCAACGAATACTGTGCACGCCTGCGTCCAGCCACCCCCGAATAAAAGCGCCGCAGAACCGGCGCAATTGAGGGCACTATGAGCAAGACCAACGAATCCCTGATGCAACGTCGTGTCGCCGCCGTCCCACGTGGCGTTGGCCAGATCCACCCGATCTTCGTCGATACCGCGAAGAACTCGACGGTGATCGACGTTGAAGGCCGCGAACTGATCGACTTCGCCGGCGGCATCGCTGTACTGAACACCGGCCACCTGCACCCGAAAGTGGTCGCGGCCGTGCAAGAGCAGCTGACCAAGGTCAGCCACACCTGCTTCCAGGTGCTGGCCTACGAGCCGTACGTCGAGCTGTGCGAAAAGATCAACAAGCTGGTGCCTGGCAACTTCGACAAGAAGACCCTGCTGGTCACCACCGGCTCCGAAGCCGTTGAAAACGCCGTGAAGATCGCCCGTGCCGCCACCGGCCGTGCTGGCGTGATCGCCTTCACCGGCGGCTATCATGGCCGCACCATGATGACCCTGGGCCTGACCGGCAAGGTCGTGCCGTACTCCGCCGGCATGGGCCTGATGCCAGGCGGCATCTTCCGCGCCCTGTTCCCGAGCGAGCTTCACGGTGTCAGCGTTGACGACGCCATCGCTTCGGTCGAGCGCATCTTCAAGAACGACGCCGAGCCGCGTGATATCGCCGCGATCATCCTCGAGCCGGTACAAGGCGAAGGCGGCTTCCTGCCTGCGCCGAAAGAGCTGATGCAGCGCCTGCGTGCCCTGTGCGACCAGCACGGCATCCTGCTGATCGCCGACGAAGTGCAGACCGGCGCCGGCCGTACCGGTACCTTCTTCGCCATGGAGCAGATGGGCGTCGCGCCTGACCTGACCACCTTCGCCAAGTCGATCGCCGGCGGCTTCCCGCTGGCCGGTGTGTGCGGCAAGGCCGAGTACATGGACGCCATCGCCCCGGGCGGCCTGGGCGGTACCTACGCCGGTTCGCCGATCGCTTGCGCCGCAGCCCTGGCGGTGATCGAAGTGTTCGAGGAAGAGAAACTGCTGGATCGCAGCAAGGCCGTTGGCGAACGCCTGACCACTGGCCTGCGTGAAATCCAGAAGAAGCACCCGATCATCGGCGATGTCCGTGGTCTGGGCTCGATGATTGCCGTGGAAGTCTTCGAGAAAGGCACCCACACCCCGAACGCCGCCGCCGTTGCCCAGGTTGTCGCCAAGGCTCGTGACAAGGGCTTGATCCTGCTGTCCTGCGGCACCTACGGCAACGTCCTGCGTATCCTGGTACCGCTGACCGCCGAAGATGCCCTGCTGGATAAAGGCCTGGCGATCATCGAAGAGTGTTTCGCCGAACTGGCCTGAAATATGTGACACGTTTCAGAAAAAAACCCGCCTCGGCGGGTTTTTTTATGCCGTTCGCCGGCTTCAGGCGCTAAGGTTGTAGGAGGATTCCGTGGAAGCTGCGATGGATCGCGCGTCATTTCTGGAGACTCGCTCATGAGCGCTGCCGACCCCGTTGCCCCTTGTGTCTTGATCGCCGAGGGTGACCCTTGGGTACGCGACATGCTCAGCGAAATGCTGCTCAGTGTGCGCTGTGACGCCCGCCTGCAGGTCTGTGCCGATGGCTCCCAGGCCCTGAGCGCGCTGGCGGCCAAGCCTGACCTGATCATCGCCGCCCGTGAGCTTTCCGGCCTCGATGGCCTGGACCTGCTGCGCAAGGTGCGCGCCAGGGGCGACAAGCCCGGCCTGCCGTTCATCCTGATGAGCAACCGCACCGACAGCGCCAGTGTGCGCGAGGCGCTGCCGTTGCACCCCACCGCCTACCTGAGCAAGCCGCTCGACCTGGAAAACCTGCGCAAGCGTCTGGAAAACCTGCTGCTGGAGGTGGGCGAGCAGATCGCCTGCCCGGTGCCACCGCTGCAGCCCGGTGTGCAACTGCCGGCCTACCTCGAGCAACGCCGCGCCACTGCCGATGGCGGCCCACTGTTCGCCGATGTGCAGGTGGCGGTCAAGCGCGCCCTCAACCCAAATGGCTTGAACCTCAAGGTGCTCGAGGAAGAGGTACGCAACGACCCGCAGATTACCGGCGTGCTCATCGCTGCCGCCAACAGCGCCGCGCTGCATCGCGAAGCGCCGGTGCAGACCTTGCTGCAGGCGCTGAACAAGCTTGGCAGCACCCAGAGCATGAACCTGATCCTCGGGCTCACGCTCAAGCGCAGCGCGCGGTTGAGCGACCCCTTGTTGGCGCGGCATGCCGCGCACTACTGGAATCTGTCGCTGCATGCCGCCGACTACGCACGCACCTTGGCGCGCACCCTCGAAGTGGACGAAGGGCGCTGTTACTGCGCGGGTTTGTTGCATTGCCTGGGCGACCTGGCGGTGCTGCGCACCTTGCAGGAGTGGCGACTGGCCGGTGGCGAGTTGGACGATGACCAGGTGGAGCTATCGCTCAACGACTTCGGCGCCCCGTTCGGCTCGGCACTGCGCACCCGCTGGCGCTTGCCGCTCGACCTGCGTGAGCTGATCGCCGCGGTGTATCAGCTCGGTGGCGGCGTCTACTCCCGGGAGATCCTGGCGATGAACCTGGCAGGGCAACTGTCGCGACTCAGGCCCAGTGAGGGGCTGGAGAAGATCGCTAGCAGCAAGACGGCGCGCTTGCTCAAGCTGGGGTTGCCGGAGTTGTCGCGGCTGCGCAAGGTGGACCCGGAGGCGCTGGCACGGGAGGCGGCCGAGGGGCAGGAGGAGCAGGCTGCGCAGAGCGAGGCAGCGGTCGTTTCCAGCGCCTGCGCAGCTGAGGACGATGGAGAAGAGAAGCAGCCTTAGTAGGCTGGAAAACCAGCGTTCAGTGGGTCTTCCAGGCTCCCCTCAGCCGCGAACGATCTGGTTCTTGCCCTGACGCTTGGCCCTGTACATCGCCGCATCGGCCCGAGCGAACAGGCTGTCCAGCGTTTCGTCTTCATCAATCAGCCCGGTCAGCCCCTGGCTCACCGTGACGCCATAGGTCTGCTCACCATGGCTGAAACTCAACCGCTGGATTTCCCGCTGCAGCCGCTCGGCGATCTGTTCGGCTACCTGAGCGGTGCAGCCTGGGAACACGGCGGCAAACTCTTCGCCGCCAATGCGCCCGAACTGATCGCCACGCCGTAGCACGGCCTTGCCACTGTCGGCGATGCGCTGCAGCACCTGGTCGCCTTCCTGGTGACCATAGCTGTCGTTGATGTGCTTGAAGTCGTCGATGTCCAACAGCAGGAAGGCCATCGGCGTGCCGTCCTCGCGGGCGCTGTCGAAGGCCTGCTGGGCGCACTCGAAGAAATGCCTGCGGTTGCTGCTCTGGGTGAGCACGTCGGTGGTGGCCAGACGCTGCAACTCACCTTCGAGCTGTTTTTTCTCGGTGATGTCCTCGGCGATGCCGACGATGATCACCCGCTGGTCGCCTTCACGCTGCTGGTTGATATAGCACTTGTCGCTGAGCCAGCGCACCTCGCCGGCGGCGTTGAGGATGCGGTACTCGCGGTCCTCGACGGTGCCCTTGACCAGCACCTGGGCCAGGCTGCGCTCGGCGTACTCCAGGTCGTCCGGGTAGATGGCGTCGCGCCATTCGTTGTAGTCGGCCAACACCAGGCTGGCCGGGCGGCCGAAGATGCGTTCGTAGGCGGGGCTGACGTAGAGCACCTGGCGGGTTTCCCAGTCGAAGGCCCAGAGCACTGCGTTGACGCTGTCGAGCAGCGAGCTGTACAGCTGCTCGCGTTCGCTCAGGCGGGCCACTTCGCCTTGAGCGTGCAACAGGGCGAGCAGGGTTTGAGCAGCTTCGGGGCGCGGGGTGCCGGTAGAGGTGGGTGGGAGATCTTTGGCCATGAGCACGGAACGGTTCTCGACGATGGGCGTGCGGCCACGGTCCGGCCCGCCACGCGGGCGATATGCCGGATTTGAGTCGATTGCAGGGGGGGAAGTTCCGGTCGGCACGCCCCATTGCGGGGCATGCCGATCAACGGTGCTCAGGCGCCGTTGGGGCGCAGCGAGTAGGTCTTGAGCTGGGCGGCGAAGTCACGCAGCGACTGAATACCACTGGCCTCGGCCTCGTGTACCCAGTCCTTCATGGCGGCGAGCATGTCGTGGCCGTTGGCGCTGGTGCGCGCCCAGATCTGCTGTAGCGCCAGGCGCTTTTCGTAGATGGTCTTGAGAGCCTGGCTGTGGGCCAGCAGCGACTCGATGCGCGCGTGGTGGCGATCCTGCAGCAGGCTGGTTTCCCGCGAGAGCAGACGCTTGGCGCGGCGGAAGCGGTGGCGTACCGAGGTGTCGACCTTGTCCAGCTCCTGCTTGACCAGCGGGCCGATCACCAGCTTGCGGTACTGGGCCATGATCTGGAAGCGGTTGTTGAGGATGGCCATGGCAGTGTCCATGTCCAGCGACGCCTTGCCTTCCACCCGATGGGCGATGGGCGCCACCCGTTGCACCTTGGCCAGGCGCAGCAGGCTCAGCAGGCGGATCCACATCCAGCCCATGTCGAACTCCCAGCGGCGTACCGAAAGCTTCGCCGAGTTGGGGTAGGTGTGATGGTTGTTGTGCAGCTCCTCGCCGCCAATGATGATGCCCCACGGCACCAGGTTGGTGGCGGCGTCGCGGCATTCGAAGTTGCGATAGCCCACGGCATGGCCCAGACCGTTGACCACACCGGCGGCCCAGAACGGGATCCACATCATCTGGATCGCCCAGATGGTGATGCCGATGGTGCCGAACAGCAGCAGGTCGAGTACCGCCATCAGGGCGATGCCGCCGAGCTTGTAGCGGGTGTAGAGGTTGCGCTCGATCCAGTCGTCCGGGCAGTTCTTGCCGTAGATGCGCAGCGTTTCCTCGTTTTTCGCCTCTTCCCGGTACAGCTCGGCGCCCTTGCGCAGCACGGTGCCCAGGCCCTTGTGCACCGGGCTGTGCGGGTCGTCGGGGGTTTCGCACTTGGCGTGGTGCTTGCGGTGGATGGCGGTCCACTCGCGGGTGTTCTGCGCCGTGGTGAGCCACAGCCAGAAACGGAAGAAATGCTTGAGGCCCGCGTTCAGCTCCAGGGCGCGGTGGGCCGAGTAGCGGTGCAGGTAGATGGTGACGCTGACGATGGTCACATGGGTCATCAGCAGGGTGACGGCGACCAGTTGCCAGGCCGACAAGTCGAGCAGACCGTAATACCACATAACGGGAAATACCCTCGGAAAACAGGCGGAACAACGCAGGCATTATCCTTTGGCGGGGAAATAAAACCAGTCGCGCTTTTGGATAGGAAGTCACAGGGTGTTTCAGCCCCTATAATGCCCCTTCTTTTTTCATGGGCTCATTCACCCGACATGTCTGTTTCCGTTCGCGACGCCTTGCGCATGGCCGGGCTCTACGTGTTGCTTTCGATTCTCTGGCTGGTGCTGTCCGAGCTGGTCTTGCACGGCATGACCGAGGATCCGTTGGCCCTTGCCGTGGGGCGGCAGATCAATGTCGTGCTCTGGGTCTTGCTCAGTGCCGCGCTGATCTTCGTTTCACGTGCGCGCCTGCTCAACTTCATTGGTATCGGCGCGCGCCTGCGCAGCGATGACCGCGAGCGCCTGCGCATGGCTGCGGCGGTGTTCGACAGCACCCTGGAAGGGGTGCTGGTGACCGATCGCAACGGCCTGATCGTGCACGTCAACCGGGCATTCATGCGCATTACCGGCTACCAGCAGGAAGAAGTCATCGGCCAACGTCCGAGCAAGTTCAAGTCAGGGCGGCATGGAGCGCCGTTCTACCAGCAGATCTATGCCGCGCTGGCGGAGCAGGGCGAATGGAGCGGGGAAATCTGGAATCGCCGTAAAAGCGGGGAAATCTACCCGCAATGGCAGACGATCTGCGCCATTCGTGACGACAGTGGTGAGCTTAGCCATTACGTCGCAGTGTTCAGCGACATCAGCGTGATCAAGCACACCGAACAGGAGCTGGCCTATCTCGTTCACCACGACCCGCTGACCGGTCTGCCCAACCGCCTGCTGTTCAATGATCGCGCCATGCAGGCGATGGCCGCGGCGCAGGCCAACAAGCGCGGCTGCGCCTTGCTGCTGCTCGACCTCGATCACTTCCAGAGCATCAACGACGGCCTCGGCCACACCATTGGCGACCAACTGCTCAAGCTGGTCGGCGAACGTCTGCGCGAGGTGCTGGGCAACGGTGTGACCCTGGCGCGCCTGGGGGGAGACGAGTTCGGCGTGCTGGCCGAGAGCTGTCAGCAGGTCGGCCAGGCAGGCAAGTTGGCGCAATCGATCATCGAGCGCTTGAAAGAACCGTTCTGTTTCGAGGGCAACCGCCTGTTCATCAGTGCCAGCATCGGCATCAGCCTGTTCCCCAACGATGCACTGAGCGCCGAGCAGCTGCTGCGCAACGCCGATTCGGCGCTGTTCAAGGCCAAGAGCAATGGCCGCGCCTGCTACGCGCTGTACACCGAGGAGCTTACCGCCCATGCCCAGCAGCGGGTCGAGACCGCCGGCGAGTTGCGCCGGGCGCTCGAACAGCAGGAACTGCGGGTGTTCTTCCAGCCGGTGCACGACCTGTTCACCGCCCGGATGATCGGCGTCGAGGCGCTGGTGCGCTGGCAGCATCCCGTGCGTGGCCTGGTTCCCCCCGGGGAGTTCATCCCCATCGCCGAGCGTACCGGGCTGATTGCCGAAATCGACGCCTGGGTGCTGCACCAAGCGTGTCGGCAGATGGTGCAGTGGCAGGCCGAAGGGCGGCAGCTGGCATTCGTGGCGGTGAACATCTCCAGTCGCCTGTTCAGCCAGCGTGACCTGTACCGCCAGGTGGCCGATGCGCTGCACGATACCGGGCTGGATCCGTCGCTGCTCGAGCTCGAAGTGACAGAGAGCGCGGTGATGGAAGACCCCGAGGTCGCCCTGGAACAGCTGCATCGCCTGCGCGAGCTGGGCGTGACCTTGGCCATCGACGATTTCGGTACAGGTTATTCGTCATTGCTGCGGCTCAAACGCATGCCCGTGCAAAAGCTGAAGATCGACCAGGGCTTCGTGGCAGGCCTGCCCCATGATGAAGACGACATTGCCATCGTGCGGGTGATCATCGCCCTGGCGCGAAGCATGGGCATGCAGGTGCATGCCGAAGGGGTCGAGCAGGCCGAGCAGGCGCGGTTCCTGCTGGAGCAGCAGTGCCAGCTGGGGCAGGGGTACTGGTTCGGGCGGCCGGTGCCGGCGGCGGAGCTGCACTGGGGCTGACACCGTATCGCGTGGTAAGCCCGCTCCCACTGGTTGGAGCGGGCTTGCCCCGCGATGGGCTCAACGCTTGTTCAAACCTTTGGCCAAACGGTCCCCACCCAGCTGGATCACCGCCACCAGCGCCACCAGCATCACGATCACGGTCAGCATGATCTGGCTGTCGAAGCGCTGGTAGCCGTAGCGGTAGGCAATATCGCCCAAACCCCCGGCACCGATCGCCCCGGCCATGGCCGAGGAGTTGATCAGCGTCACCAGGGTGATGGTGAACCCGCCGACGATCCCCGGCAGCGCCTCGGGCAGCAGCACGTGCCAGACGATGTGCCAGCGCCGGCAGCCCATGGCCTGTGCCGCTTCGATAAGGCCGTGATCCACCTCGCGCAGGCTGACCTCGGCGATGCGCGCGAAGAACGGCGTGGCGGCAATTGTCAGCGGCACCACGGCGGCCCACACGCCATAGGTGGTGCCGACCACCAGGCGGGTAAAGGGGATCAGCGCGACCATCAGGATCAGGAACGGGATCGAGCGGAACAGGTTGACGATGGCACCCAGCACCCGGTTCAGCGCGGCGGCCTCGAAGATCCCGTCCTTGTCGCTGGTGACCAGCAGCACTGCCATCGGCACCCCGACGACCAGCGCGACCAGCGAGGACACGCCGACCATCAGCAGGGTGTCGAGCAAGCCTTGCAGCAGGCGATCAATCCACATGGCCGAGTACCTCCACATCCGTGGCCCAGCGGCGGGCGCGTTCGAGCAACTGGCGGGTGTCCAGCGGCGAGCCGCGCACTGCCAGGATCAGTTGCCCCAAGGCATGCTCGCCGATGGTCTCGACGCCGCCCTGGAGCAGCCGCACGCGTCCGCCCAGATCGCTGAACAGGGCGCTCAGATCCGGCTCGCCCACCAGGTCGAGCTTGAGCACCACGGCCGCGTCGCGGCTGCCCGGCTGGCTGCGTAGATTGGCCTGCAAGGCGGCCGGCAGCTTGGTCTGCAGCGGTGCGAGCAGGGTGCGGGTGACGTCGTGGCGCGGTGTGCCGAACACTTGCCAGACCTCACCCTGTTCGACGATCTCGCCCCGCTCGAGCACTACCACGCGCTGGCAGATATCGCGGATCACCGCCATCTCGTGGGTGATCAGCACCACGGTCAGGCCCAGGCGTTGGTTGATGTCGCGCAGCAGCTCGAGGATCGAGGCGGTGGTTTCCGGGTCCAGCGCGGAGGTGGCTTCGTCGCACAGCAGGATCTCGGGGTCATGCACCAGCGCCCGGGCGATGCCGACGCGCTGCTTTTGCCCGCCCGACAGCTGCGCCGGATAGACATGGTGCTTTTCCGCAAGGCCCACCAGCTCCAGCAGCTCGCGTACCTTGCGCTGGCGCTCGGCCTTGGCCACGCCGGCCACCTTCAGCGGCAGCTCGACGTTCTGCCACACGGTCTTGGCCGACATCAGGTTGAAATGCTGGAAGATCATGCCGATGCGCCGGCGCAGGGCCACCAGGCGGTCCTCGTCGAACGGCGCGATATCCACCTGGTCGATCAGCACCCGGCCCTGGCTGGGCTGTTCCAGGCGGTTGATCGTGCGCAGCAGCGAAGACTTGCCGGCACCGCTGCGGCCGATGATGCCGAAGATCTCGCTGCGGCGGATGTTCAGGTCGATGCCTTGCAGCGCTGGTTGGCCCTGGCCCGGATAGGTCTTGCCCAGGCCGATGAAGCGGATGTGCGCCTGGTTCACTTCCGGGCGCAGGGCCGTTTCCTCGGCCTTGCACGGTTCGGCAGGGGGGATGGGCGCCCTGAGGGCGCTGGCCTGGGCCATGTCAGCCTTCCCAGCCGGCCTGGTAGAGCTTGCCATGGGCCTTGTCCAGGGCGGCGCGCACGGCTGGCGAGTGTTGGTAGATATCGACGAACTTGGCCAGGCGCGGGTCGTTTTTCTCCTGTGGGCGGATAACGAACTGGATCACGTACTCCTTGTTCTCCAGGCCGTCGAACAGCAGCGCCGACGCAGCGTCAAAGGTGTTGGCCAGGCGGATATAGGCCGGGTAGCCCTGCACCAGGTCGGCGTCGTCATAGGCGCGCACCAGTTGCACCGCTTCCACCTGGAGAATTTTGATCTTCTTCGGGTTGGCGATGATGTCGTCCTCGGTGGCCTTGTAACCCACGCCCTGCTTGAGGGTGATCAGCCCGGCCTTGGCCAGCAGTTGCAGGCCACGGCCACTGTTGATCGGGTCGTTGGCGATGGCCACGCTGGCGCCTTCGGGCAGCTCGGCAAAGCTTTTGTACTTTTTCGAGTACAGCCCGACGTTGTTGATGATCCCCGGTGCATAGGGGACCAGGTCGAAGCCGGCGGCGGCCTTGGCGTTTTCCAGGAAGGGGATGTGCTGGAAGTAGTTCACGTCGATGTCGCCGCTGTTGAGGCTGACATTCGGCGCGATCCAGTCGCTGAACTCGATCAGCTTCACCTCCAGGCCATGTTTGTGGGCTTCTGCCACCGCCGCTTCCAACGGGATGGCGAAGGCGGCGGTGGTGCCGATCTTCAGTGGCTCCGCGGCGAAGGCGGCGGCGGACAGGCCGAGGCCCAGGGCGATGGCCGCGACGGGCCGGAACAGTTTTTCAAGCATGGTGCAGGGCTCCAGTCGGGGCAGGGGTGGGGGTGTTGCGGTAGGAGGATCCGGGATGGTCGGCGGGCAAGTGCGGATGGTCACTGGCGAACAGCTTCTCGCGCAGGGTGCCTTCGGCGTAGTCGGTCTTGTAGCGGCCACGGCGTTGCAGTTCGGGTACTACCAGGTCGATGAAGGCCTCGAAGCTTTCCGGGGTGACGGTGCGGGTCAGGTTGAAGCCGTCCAGGCCGGTGTCGTCGAGCCAGCCGATCAGTTGCTCGGCCACCTGCCCGGGGTCGCCGACCAGGGTCACGTAGCGGCCGCCCAAGGCGTGCTGCTCCAGCAGGCGGCGGCGAGTCCAGGCGCTGTCCTGCAATTGGCGGGTGGCGGACTGGATGGCATTGCCCTTGGCGAATCCGATGGGTTCGTCCAGTTCGTAGCGTGAGAAGTCGATACCGGTGGAACTGGCGAAATGCGCAACACCTGCCTCGGCGCTGGCGTAATGCAGGTACTCGGCGTGCAGGGCGTGGGCTTGGTCTTCAGTTGCGGCAACGATCACGGTGATGCCCATGAATACCTTGACCGCCTGCGGGTCGCGACCAGCGGCTTGCGCCGCTGCGCGCACCTTGTCGACCTGGGCGCGGGTGGCGGCCTTTTCCTGGCCGCTGATGAACACGCACTCGGCATGGTTGCCGGCAAAGGCCAAACCGCGCGCCGAACTGCCGGCCTGGAACAGTACCGGTGTGCGCTGCGGCGAAGGCTCGCACAGGTGATAGCCGTCGACCTTGTAGAACTCGCCCTGGTGCTCGACCTTGCGCACCCTGTCCGGCCGCGCATACACGCGCTGCGCGCGGTCGGCGACCACGGCATCGTCGGTCCAGCTGCCTTCGAGTAGCTTGTACAGCACCTGCAGGTACTCGTCGGCCTGGTCGTAGCGGCGGTCGTGCTCGGGTTGCTGTTCCAGCCCCATGGCCCGGGCGGCACTGTCGAGGTAGCCGGTGACGATGTTCCAGCCGACCCGGCCGTTGCTCAGGTGGTCAAGGGTGGAGAGGCGCCGGGCGAACAGGTAAGGCGCTTCATAGGTCAGGTTGGCGGTGAGGCCGAAGCCCAGATGCCTGGTAACGGCGGCCATGGCCGAGACGAGCAGCAGCGGGTCGTTGACCGGCAACTGGATCGACTCCTTGAGCGTCACGTCCAGCGACTGGCCATAGACGTCGTAGGTGCCGACGATATCGGCGATGAACAGCCCGTCGAACAGCCCCCGCTCCAGCAGGCGGGCCAGGTCGGTCCAGTAGTCGAGGGTCTTGTACTGGGTCGAAGTGTCCCGTGGGTGGGTCCACAAACCGTGGTTGATGTGCCCGATGCAGTTCATGTTGAAGGCATTGAGCAGGATCTGCTTGGCCATCAGATAGTCCCTCGGCGCGGCGGCTTTTCGTCGTTGAGGTAGTAGTTGCCGATGGCGTGGTACTTCC
Source organism: Pseudomonas sp. B21-023 (assembly GCF_024749165.1). NCBI lineage: Bacteria > Pseudomonadati > Pseudomonadota > Gammaproteobacteria > Pseudomonadales > Pseudomonadaceae > Pseudomonas > Pseudomonas sp. B21-023. The sequence continues at coordinate 207,784 of NZ_CP087190.1, forward strand.
AGCGCACCGGGTCGTGCAGGGTGTGCACCCGGGCGTTGCGCCAGTGGCGGTCGAGGTTGTGCTCGGCCAGGGTGGCCTGGCTGCCGGCCAGCTCGAACAGGGTGGTGCCGGCGGCCAGGGAGATCTCGGTGCTGATCGCCCGGGCCTCGGCGACGGCAATCGAGGCGGCGGCCAGGGTCTCGGCGTTGCTGTCGGCCTGGGCGATGTCGAGGATTTCACCCGCGCGTTCGAGCAGGGCCTCGGTGGCGTGCAGGCGGATTGCCAGTTGGCCGAAGCTCTTCAGGGTCAGTGGATCGTCGCTGGCCTTGTCGAGGCCAGAGTCGATCCACGGGCGGCTGCGGGTACGCACGAAGTGCAGGGCGTCCTCGTAGGCGGCGCGGGCGATACCGGTGTCGATCGCGGCATGGAGGATCTGCGCCAGGGGGCCGACCGTGGTCGGGCGCTCGAAGGCGCTTTGGAACGGCACCACGTCTTCGGCGCGGACCGGCACATGGTTGAACACCACCGAGCCGCTGCCGGTGGTGCGCTGGCCGAAGCCGCTCCAGTCGTCGATCACTTCGATGCCCGGGCTGTCGGCGGGCACGAAGGCCAGGTGCGATACGCCCTGTTCGTCGATCACCAGGGTCGGGATGCGCTGGGCGTAGATTGCGCCGGTGCAGTAGAACTTACGGCCATCTATGCGGTAATGGTCGCCGTCGCGGCTCAGGCGGGTGGTGCGTTCGTGGGCGTTCTTCGTGCCGAGTTCGGCCAGGGCGTTGCCGAAGCGGCGGCCGGCGAGCACTTCGGCGTAGAGCCGTTGCTGTTGTTCGGCGCTGCCGTTCACCCGCAGCACCTCCAGGGCGTAGAAGTGGTTCTGCGGGATCTGCCCGAGCGAGGCGTCGGCCTGGGCGATGCGTGCGATGACCTTGGCCAGGGTGGCACTGGACACGCCGGCGCCGCCAAAGGCCCTGGGCACGCTGATGCCCCACAGGCCGGACTGCACGAAACGTTCGAGTTCGGCATGGGGCAGGCGGCGTTCGCGGTCGCGCAGGGCGCTGTCTTCGCGCAGGTAGTGGGCGAGTTCGTCGGCGACGGCCAGGGCCTGGGCGTCGGTGGTGATGATGGATGCAGTCATTGTGCTCTCCGGGCACTTGGGGCCGCTGTGCGGCCCTTTCGCCGGCAAGCCGGCTCCCACAGTGAGGCTTCACAGGAATCCTTGTGGGAGCCGGCTTGCCGGCGAAAGGGCTGCACCACAGCCCCTGGGCCGTGAATCAGATCCAGGAATGGCGGGCAGGCAGGGTGCCGTTGAGGTGGTAGGCGCCGACGGCGTGGTATTTCCAGCGCACCGGGTCGTGCAGGGTGTGCACGCGGGCGTTGCGCCAGTGCCGGTCGAGGTTGAACTCGGCCAGGCTGGCGCGGCTGCCCGCCAGCTCGAACAGCTTCTCGCTGGCCTGCAGCGAAATCTCTGTAGTGAGCACCTTGGCTTCGGCCACGGCGATCGAGGCACGGGCCGCGGCGGCGGCATCGATCTCGCCGGCGTTGACCTCGTCGAGCACCCTGGCGGCCTTGCGCAGCAGGGCCTCGGCGGCGTGCAGTTCGAGCTTCAGGCGGCCGATGTCGGCAATCACATAGGGGTCGTCGCTGTTGCGTTCGACCTTGGCCTCGATCCAGGGCCGGGACTTCTCCCGCACGAACTGGATCGTGTCCTCGATGGCCGCTTCGGCGATGCCGGCGTCGATGGCCGCCTGGATCAGCTGCGAGGCGGCGCCCTGGATGCTGGGCTCTTCACGCAGGCGCCAGTTGTCCACCACCAGGTCGGCTTCCACCGGCACCTGGTCGAGCAGCACGGTGCCGCTGGCGGTGGTGCGCTGACCGAAGCCGGACCAGTCGTCGACGATGCGCAGCCCCGGGCTGCCGCGACGGACGAAGGCCAGGCGTTGCCGGCCGTCATCGTCCAGGGCTTTTACCGCTACCCAGTGGGCGTACAGGGCGCCGGTGGAGTAGAACTTCTCGCCACTGATGCGATAGCCGTCGCCCTCGCGGGTAATGCGTGCCTTGAGTGTCAGAGTGTCCTTGGTCCCGCGCTCGGGGCCGGCATTGCCGATGCGCCAGCCGTCGAGCACGGCGCGGAAGATCGCTTCCTGCTGCGCCTGGGTGGCGGTAAGGCGCACCAGTTGCAGGATGCCGAACTGGTTCTGCGGAATCTGCCCCAGCGCCGGGTCGGCGGCACTGATCAGGCGGAACACTTCGGCGATGGTTTCGAACGAGACCTCGGGGCCGCCGAACGCCTTGGGCACGCTGATGCTGCCCAGGCCGCTGCGGGTGAACTGTTCGATCTCGGCCCATGGCAGCTTGCGCTGCTGGTCACGTTTGGCGGCCTGCTGGCGGGCCACCTCGGCCAGTTCGCGGGCGGCCTGCAGGGCCTCTTCGTCGTTGCGCAGCACCTTGGCCGGTAGCAGCAGCGGTGAGCTGTCGTGATCGCTGTGGAATCGGGTAGTTGGTTGGCTGGACATCAGTACCGCTCCTTGGCTGCACTCAATGCCCTGGCGTTATGCACTGGGGTGATTGTGATCCTGACCATTCCTAACCTCACAAAGTTGAAAGCGTCGCCTCAGCTGATGGCGACAGACGTTTGCTGGTCCGGTGGTCCGGTTGATATACCCTATTCGTTTATAAAAAGTTTATGAACTACCGTTTAGGAATATGAATAGAAGAACTGCGGGGTCGGCCCTGTCACTGTGAGCCAGCGACAGGGCAGAAAGGTCAGCGCTGAACCGTTACCACCAGCTTGCCCGCTGCCTGGCGTTGCGCCAGACGTTCGATCGCGGCGCCGCCCTCGGCCAGCGCGTAGGTCTGCGACACCAGCGGTTTCAGCTTGCCCTCGGCATGCCAGGCGAACAGCTGGCGGAAGTTGGCGGCGTTGTCCTCCGGCTGGCGCTGGGCAAAGGCGCCCCAGAACACCCCGACCACCGCCGCGCCCTTGAGCAGCGCGAGGTTCACCGGCAACTGCGGGATCGTCCCGCTGGCGAACCCCACCACCAGCAATCGGCCGTTCCACGCCAGCCCACGCACAGCCTGGTCGAACAACTCGCCACCGACCGGGTCGTAGATCACATCCACGCCCTGACCGCCGGTCAGGCGCTTGATCTCGTCCTTGAGGCTGGCCTGGCTGTAGTCGACCAGCTCGTCGGCGCCGGCCGCCTTGGCGATCGCCAGCTTCTCGGCACTGCTGGCCGCCGCAATCACCCGTGCCCCGAGGGCCTTGCCGATTTCCACTGCCGCCAGCCCCACGCCACCCGAGGCGCCGAGCACCAGCAGGGTTTCACCGGCCTTGAGCTGACCGCGCTGGGTGAGGGCGTGCATCGAGGTGCCGTAGGTCATGCCGAACGCGGCGGCAGTGGTGAAGTCCATGTCCGCCGGCATCGGCAGCACGTTGTAGAACGGTACCGCCACTTGCTCGGCGAAAGCGCCCCAGCCGGTCAGGGCCATGACCCGATCGCCAACCTTGAACGCGCCGGCCTTCTCGCCGACCGCGGCCACCACGCCGGCGGCTTCCGCCCCCGGTGAGAACGGCAACGGTGGCTTGAACTGGTACTTGCCCTCGATGATCAGGGTGTCGGGGAAGTTGACCCCTGCGGCGTGCACGTCGAGGAGGATCTCGTTCTTCTTCGGCACGGGGCTGGCGACCTCTTCCAGGACCAGGTCCCGCGCCGGGCCCAGGGCTTTGCACAACAAGGCTTTCATCAGGGCTATTCCTTTGCGTGTGGTGGCCGATAAGTGTAGGAGGGCCGCCCCGAGGGTCAACGAGCATGGTCGGCCCTGATGAGCCGGCATAAGCCCGGGCTTGGGTTTGGCCGGCGCGCTGGGTAAGCTGGCGGCAACTGTAATGAGGAGCGAATTCGTGAAAGCGTGGATCTTGATGGTGCTGGCCCTGATGCTGCCGGCGGCGGCCATGGCCGAGGAAAAGGAAGGCGAGCCCAAGGTCGCCTATATCAGCCTCAGCCCGCCCTTCGTTGGCAACTACGCCCTCGACGGCGGCCCCAAGCTGCGCGTGTACAAGGCCGACGTCGCCCTGCGTGTGACCGGGGATGCCGCCGCCACGGCGGTCAAGCACCACGAACCGCTGATCCGCAACCAGCTGGTGGCGCTGTTCACCCAGCAGGGCGTGGACAACATGAGCAACGTCGAGGCCAAGGAAAAGTTGCGCCAGGAAGCCTTGAAACAGGTGCAGCAGGTGATGGAGTCCGAAGAGGGCAAGCCGATCGTCGAGGACCTGCTGTTCAACAACCTGATCGTGCAGTGATCAGGCGGCGAGGCTGCGGCGAAAGCGCGCCAGGGCCACGCCGAAGAATATCAGGCCGATCGCGGCCAGCGCCGCGACGTCCGGCCAGACCACGCTCAGTCCGGCGTCGCGGAACAGGATCGCCGCGCCGAGGCTGACGAAGTGGGTCGAGGGCGAGCCCTGCATGACCCACTGCAGCCACTGCGGCATGCTGTCCAGCGGCGTGCTGCCCCCCGACAGCAGCAGCATCGGGATGATCACCGGGATCGCCAGCAGGCCGAACTGTGGTGTCGAGCGCGCCAGGGTGGCGAGGAAGATGCCCAGTGCCGTGCTGGCGAACAGGTACAGCGCAGTCACCCCCAGGAACAGCCCCATGGAGCCCGCCAGCGGCACGCCCAGGGCGCCCTTGACCACCACTTCCAGCGAAATCCAGGTACAGGCCACCACCACCAGGGCGTTGCTGGCGATCTTCGCCAGCATGATTTCCAGCGCCGTCAGCGGCAACACCAGCAAGTGGTCGAGGGTGCCGTGCTCACGCTCGCGCAGCAACGCGGTGCCGGTGAGGATGATGGCCAGGATGGTGATGTTGTTGACGATCTGGATCACCGCCAGGAACCAGCCGCCTTCGAGGTTGGGGTTGAACAGGGCTTTCGGGTTGAGCACGGCTGGGCTGCTGGTGCTGCGGCCTGCGTACTCCAGCAGTTCGCGTTCGAAGATCCGCCCGATGTAGCCGGCCCCCATGAAGGCCTGGCTCATGGCCGTGGCATCGACGTTGACCTGCAGCTCCGGCGAACGCCCGGCCAGCAGGTCGGCCTGGAAGTTCACCGGCACGTTGATCACGAAGGTGTATTGCCCGCTGTCCATGGCCTGGTCAAGGCGATCCGCCGGCAGTGCCACGGCGGGCTGGAACTCGGGCGGTTGCAGCGACTCGGCGAGCTTGCGCGAGATGGCGCCGTGGTCTTCGTCGACCACTGCGACACTGGCGTTGTGCACGCCGATCACCGAGCCTGCGGCGGGCATGTAGATCGCCACGCTGAAGGCGTACAGCAGGAACAGCAGCAACACGCTGTCATGGCGCAGGCTGGTGAGTTCCTTCAGGCCCAGGCGCAAGGTATGGGAGAGCTGGCTCATCTCAGGCCTCCTGCTTTTTCAGCATGATCAGGCTCAGCCCGGTGAAGGCGGCGAAGAAGCCCAGCAGCGTCAGGCACTGCGGCCACAGTTCGCGCAGGCCCAAGGCCTTGGTGAAGGTGCCGACGGCGATGTCGAGAAAGTAGCCGGCCGGGAACAGCTGGCCCATCAGCGCCGCCGCGCCGTCCAGCGACGAGCGCGGCACGATCAGCCCGGAGAACTGGATGGTCGGCAGGCTGGTGATGATCATGGTGCCGAGGATCGCCGCGATCTGTGTGCGGGTGAACGCGGAGATCAGCAGGCCCAGGCTGGTGGTCGCCAGCAGGTAGGCCAGGCCACCGCAGGCCAGTGCCAGCGGGCTGCCCTTGAGCGGCACGCCGAACAGCCAGCGGTTCATCGCCACCAGCAGCGCCAGGTTGACCAGGCTTACCGCGAGGTAGGGCGCCTGCTTGCCGAGCAGGAACTCCAGGCGGGTCAGGGGCGTGGCGTAGAAGTTGGTGATCGAGCCCAGTTCCTTTTCCCGTACGATACCCAGCGCGGTCAGCATGGCCGGAATGAAGGCCAGGATCAGCGCCATGACGCCGGGGCCGATGGCGTTCACGCTGACCACGTCCTGGTTGTAGCGAAAGCGTGTTTCCAGGCGTACCGGCTGCTGGCGCGAGACAGGGTTCGGGCCGAGGGCCGCGAGCTGTTCGAGGTTGGCCTGGTGCACGGCTTCGACATAGTTGCGGCTGGTTTCGGCGCGAAACGGCATGCCACCGTCAAGCCAGGCCGCAACCACCGGCTGGCGCCCGGCATGCAGATCGCGGCCAAAGCCTGGCGGGATCTCCAGGGCCAGCTTGATCTCCGAGCGCTGCAAGCGCTGGTGCAGCTGGCGGGCATCGCGGATCGGCGGCCGCTCGGCGAAGTAGCGTGAGCCACGGAAGGCCTCCAGGTAGGCGCGGCTCTGCGGGCTCTGGTCCTGGTCGTACACGGCGAAGGCGAGGTTTTCCACATCCAGCGAGATGCCATAGCCGAAGATCACCATCATGAACAATGCCCCTGCCAGGGCGAAGGCCAGGCGCACCTTGTCGCGCAGCAGCTCTTTGCCTTCGCGACTGGCGACGGCCAGCAGGCGGCGCAGACTGAATGCCTGGCGCAGGGCGGTCGCTGGGGCAGCGGCCTGTTCCAGCGTGGTGTCGGCTTGTGTCTGGGTGGGCGCGTCCTGGGCCTGTTCGAGGCAACGCACGAAAGCGTCTTCCAAGGTGTCGCCGCCGAACTGGATTTGCAGGGCCTGCGGGGTGTCGCAGGCCAGCACCCGGCCGGCGTGCATCAGCGAGATGCGGTCGCAGCGCAGGGCCTCGTTCATGAAGTGGGTGGACAGGAAGATGGTCACGCCCTGTTCGCGGGACAACTCCACCAGCAGCCGCCAGAAATCGTCGCGGGCCGCCGGATCCACGCCCGAGGTCGGTTCATCGAGGATCAGCACTTCCGGGCGGTGCAGCACTGCCACGGCCAGCGACAGGCGCTGACGCAGGCCCAGTGGCAGGGCGCCGGAAGGCTGGTCGGCGATGTTGCCAAGGTCGAAGCGCTCGATGAGTTCGGCGATGCGCGGCGCGCTGTCGGCCTTGGCCAGGTCGAACAGACGAGCGTGCAACTCGAGGTTCTGCCGGGCGCTCAGCTCGCCGTACAGGGAATAACTCTGGGACATGAAACCGACCCGCTTGCGCGTGGCCAGGTCACCGGCATCCACCGGGCGCCCGAGCAGGCTGGCGCTGCCTTCGCTGGCCGGCATCAGGCCGGTGAGCACCTTCATGGTGGTGGTCTTGCCGCAGCCGTTGGAACCGAGGAAGCCGAAAATCTCGCCGCGACCGATGGCGAAGCTGACCTTGTTGACCGCGGTGAAGTCGCCGAAGCGCAAGGTCAGGTCGTGGGCCTCGATGGCGACCGGCCCATCATCCACCTGGCGTGGCGGAATCCGCAGCGGCTCAGGCTGCTCGCGGCCGGCTCCCTGGAAGTGGGTAAAGGCATCATCGAGCTTGCCACTGGGCGTGGCCGCGGCCAGCTCACGGCTCAGGCCCGCAGCCAGCAGGCGACCGGCATCAAGCATCAGGCAGTGCTCGAACTGCTCGGCTTCCTCCATGTAGGCGGTGGCCACCAGCAGGGTCAGCTGCGGACGCTGGGCGCGCACCTGTTCGACCAGTTCCCAGAAGCGCCGCCGCGACAGCGGGTCGACGCCGGTGGTCGGCTCGTCGAGGATCAGCAGGTCCGGCTCGTGGATCAGTGCGCAGCACAATCCCAGCTTCTGCTTCATGCCGCCCGACAGCTTGCCAGCCGGGCGCTCGGCGAAACGTTCGAGGTCGGTGGCGCGCAGCAGGCTGGCCATGCGTTGCTCACATTCGGCGCGGCCGAGGCCGAACAGGGTGGCAAAGAAGCGGATGTTCTCGCGGATCGACAGCTCCGGGTACAGGTTGTTGCCCAAGCCCTGGGGCATGAATGCGACCTTGGGGTACAGCGCGGTGCGGTGGCGGCGTTGGCGGATCGAACCGCCGAGCACCTGCAACTCACCCTGTTGCAGGCGCTTGACCCCGGCAATCAGCCCGAGCAGGGTCGACTTGCCGGCGCCATCCGGGCCGATCAGGCCGCAGCGGGTGCCGGCCGGCAGGCTGAATGCGAGGGGGTGCAGGGCCTGCAGATCGCCATAGCGGTGGCTGACACCGTCGGCCTGCAGCGCTGTCGCCGCGTTCATTGCAGGTTGGCCGGCCAGCCCACGTCGGCGGTGCGCACGTACCCGGCGCCGGGCATGCCCGGCTTGGCCTGGGGCACGGCGCTCGGCTCGGTCAGACGCAGCTTGACCCGGAACACCAGCTTTTGCCGCTCGTCACGGGTCTCGACCTGTTTCGGCGTGAACTGCGCCTTGGCCGCGACAAAGGCGATCTTCGCCGGCAGGGCCTGCTCGGGCAGGGCGTCGAGCACGATCCGCGCCTGGTCGCCCACGGTCAGCCGGCCGGTGGTGGCGGCGGGCAGGTAGAGGTTCATGTACTGGTCGCTGGGATCGATCAGCATCAGCACCCGGCCACCGGCACCGAGCACCTCGCCGGGCTCGGCCAGGCGCAGCTGGATGATGCCGTCGATGGGGGCGCGCAGGCTGCTGTCGTCGATCTCGCTGGTGAGCTGGGCCACCTGTGCCTCGGCGGCGCCGATGGCGGCCTTGATTGCCGCCAGCTGGGCGCGGGCGGCGACCACGGCTGAGGTGGCGGTGTCGTAGCGTGCCTGTTGCTGGTCGAGCAGTTGCTGGCTGGCGAACTTGCGCTGGTAGATTTCGCGAACGCGCTTGAGCTCCTGGCTGGCCAGCAGCAGTTCGCTCTGGCGCAGTTGCACGCTGGCCTGGGCAGCGGCGTAGTTCTCGCGGGCGCGCAGTACCTCGGCCTCGGCCTGGCTGCGCTGGGCCTCCATGGTGCGGGTGTCGATGCGGGCGAGCAGTTGGCCGCGGGTGACCTTGTCGCCTTCATCGACCAGCACCTCGGCCAGGCGCCCGGGGACCTTGCTGGCGATCTGCACTTCGGTGGATTCGAGGCGCCCGTTGCCCATGCTCAGGCCTTCGGGCAGGCGGTCGTGAAGGGACTTCCAGTAACCCAGCCCGCCTGCCGCCAGCAACAGCAATACAAGGGCGGAGGCGAAGATTCTGGGGGCTTTTCGATTCATCGGTCTGCATCCTGCGGCTTGCACGCCTTATCCTGGCGCGACGCGCATCCTGGCGCGTTGATATTGATCAAACCCCTGACAATAGACGCACAATCAGCTCAGCGCGAGGATCGCGGCCCATTGTTCGGCGGTCACCGGCATCACCGACAGGCGGCTGCCCTTTTGCACCAGTGGCAGTTCCTCCAGTGCCGCCTGCTGCTTGAGCAGGCCCAGGCCGAGTACCTGTCGGAAGGTCTGCACATGCTCGACATCCACCGCGCTCCACGGGTTCTTCTCGGCGCTGGCCTTGGCGTCGTGGTAGTGGCTTTGCGGGTCGAGGGCAGTCGGGTCCGGGTAGGCCGCGGCGCTGATCCGGGCAATGCCGGCGATCCCTGGTTGCGGGCAGCTGGAGTGATAGAAGAAGAACTCGTCGCCTACGCTCATGGCCCGCAGGAAATTGCGTGCCTGGTAGTTGCGTACTCCGTCCCAGCGGGCGCTGCCCAGGCGTGCCAAGGCTTCGATGGAGAGCTCGTCGGGCTCGGATTTCATCAGCCAGTAGGCCATGGATGCTGCTCCTGAAAGAGTTTGAAATAACTCGTTGCATGAAACCGACAGTCGGTTGGCGTCAACGTTTGCCTAGCGACTCATGTTGTCGGAAAATGCGCCGATTTTAAGCTATACGCTCCGGCAGCCATCAAGAAAGCCGCCGAGCCTGGACAGTTGTTCTTGGGGGGCAATCAATGAAACAACGTAAACCGGACCTGCTCTGGATCCTGGCCTTCATCTTCGGCCTGGGCGTGGTTACCACCGGTTACGCGCAAGGTTTGTGGGAGCGCAAGCTCGATGCCGCCTATCAGCAGGCGCCCGTCGATCCGGCGCAGCAACAGCACCGCTGATCGCGGGTTCATTTCGCCGCCAGGTACCAACCACGGTCTGACACCGTGCCTTGCAACGGTACATCCCAGCTTGCCTGGTTGAGCCGCTCCACCTTCTGGCATTCATGCGCCAGCCCCAGCAGCAATGGTTTTTTCCAGGCCTTGCGCCGGCCCTGGTAGGCCAGGCTGCGGTCATAGAAGCCCCCGCCCATGCCCAGGCGCCCCCCCCTCTCATCGAAGCCGACCAGCGGCAGCAGGATCAGGTCCAGCGCCCAGATCGGCCGTTGGCGTTTGCGCTCCACCATCGGTTCCGCGATGCCGAACCGGTTGGGGCGCAGCTTCTCGCCTGGCTCGAAACGCTGGAACACCATACGCGTGGCGGGCCAGGCGTGCAGCACCGGCAGGTAGACACACTTGCCGCGTCTGTGCGCTTCGCGCAGCAGCAGGCGCGGGTCGATTTCGCCGTCATTGGGCAGGTACAGGGCGATGTGCCGGGCGCGGCGGAACAGTGGATGCTGCGCCAGCTGGCGATAGAGGCCCTCGGCGGCCTGGCGTTGCTGGGCGGGTGTGAGGGCGCGGCGGGCGTTGCGCAGGAGACGGCGAAGCTGGGGGCGGGTGAGCGGCGCGGTGTCGGTCATGGCACGGGCGATCCCTGAAGAAACGAAAAGCCCGCCGTTGGAGGCGGGCAGTTCTGAAAGCAGGCTCCCCGACAAGACCGCTATCGGTGTAGCCCTTGAACCCGAAAGTTCAAGGTGGAGATTGCAGGGGGCGTTAAGGCTTTCCGTCGGGCGGACATGCACACCGGCCCCAGCGTGCAACCCCCGTGGTTGTGCGTATCGGCTCAGGGACATAACCGACTGGCGCATCCCCCAGGGAGTGGCGCCAGTATACCAATCTCAGTCGCTTTTGCTAACCGGATCGTCGGAGAGCGCCTGGTCGACCCGCTCCAGCAGGTCACGCACCTGTTCGCGGGTGGTGCCGCCGCTGGCCACTTCGGGGCGTTCCTGACGGTGCAGCAGCTCATGGGTGATGTTCAGCGCGGCCATCACGGCGATACGGTCGGCGCCGATCACCTTGCCGCTGCTGCGGATCTCGCGCATCTTGCCATCCAGGTAACGGGCGGCGCCGACCAGGTTGTTGCGCTCCTCGGGCGGGCAGATGATCGAGTATTCCTTGTCGAGGATCTGGACGGTGACGCTATTGCTTGAACTCATGAGTCTTGCTCCAGGGCCTTGAGGCGCAGGATCATCGATTCGATCTTGCGTTTGGCGATCTCGTTCTTTTCGATCAGGTGGGCGCGCTCCTCGCGCCAGGATCGTTCCTGAGCTACTAAGAGTGCGTTTTGCCGCTTTAGTTGCTCGACCCGTTCGATCAGCAACTCGAACCGGCTCATCAGCGCTTGCAGGTCGTTCTCTTGCATGGATTGCACTCGATTCCTTGACTCGCCTGGCGATCATGCCTGCCCCAAGGGCGCGACGGCCAGTGCCGATGGTCTTGGCGCGCCTGCCGGTGCTAGGATACAAGGTCTCCATTCTAGTCATTGCGCCGTCTGGCGCCTAGCTGCCCATGCCCAATACCCAATCGCCCTACATTGCCTTCGCCATGTTGCTTTCGAGCAATGGCCACCCAGTCACCCCCGCCGAGCTGCATGGCCTGCTGATCGGCCGCAGCTGCGCCGGCGCCGGCTTCGATGCCGATGCCTGGCTGGCCGACGCCGCCCAGCTGCTCGAGACCGAGCCCGGTGACACTGTCCGCAACGCCCTGGTCGGCCTGCAAGAGATGGTCAAGGCCGAGCTGACCGGCGACGACGTCGCCATCGTCCTGCTGTTGCCTTCCGATGATGCCGCACTCAGCGACCGCGCCACCGCGCTGGGCCAGTGGTGCCAGGGCTTCATCACCGGTTTCGGCCTGAACGCCGGTGGCAAGGACTTGTCCACCGATGCCAAGGAAGTGCTCCAGGACCTGGTGGCCATCTCGCAGGTCCAGGAAGCGCTGGAAGAATCCGAGGACGGCGAAAGCGACTACATGGAAGTCATGGAGTACCTGCGCGTCGCCCCGCTGCTGCTGTACACCGAGCTGGCCAAGCCCGAAGCGCCCGCGCCAAAGCCATCGCTGCACTGATCTGATCGGGGTCGTTTGCCCATGAGCCACATACCCAAGGCGGAGTACGCCCGTCGGCGCAAGGCGCTGATGGCGCAGATGGTCCCCAACAGCATCGCCATCCTGCCTGCCGCCGCAGTCGCCATTCGTAACCGCGACGTCGAGCATGTCTATCGCCAGGACAGCGATTTCCAGTACCTGAGCGGCTTCCCCGAACCCGAGGCGGTGATCGCGCTGATCCCGGGCCGCGAGCATGGCGAGTACGTGCTGTTCTGCCGCGAGCGCAATCCAGAGCGCGAGCAGTGGGACGGCCTGCGTGCCGGCCAGGAAGGCGCGGTGCATGATTTCGGCGCCGACGATGCCTTCCCCATCAGCGATATCGACGAAATTCTCCCCGGCTTGATCGAAGGCCGCGAGCGGGTCTACAGCAACATGGGTGGCAACCCCGAGTTCGATCGCCGGCTGATGGAGTGGATCAATGTGATCCGCTCCAAGGCGCGCCTGGGCGCCCAGCCGCCGAACGAGTTCGTTGCCCTGGATCATCTGCTGCACGACATGCGCCTGTATAAATCGGCGGCGGAAGTGAAGGTCATGCGCGAGGCCGCGGCGATCTCCGCCCGTGCCCATGTGCGCGCCATGCAGGCCTGCCGGGCAGGGCTGCATGAGTACAGCCTGGAAGCCGAACTGGACTACGAGTTCCGCAAGGGTGGGGCGAAGATGCCGGCCTACGGCTCGATCGTCGCCGCCGGGCGCAATGGCTGCATCCTGCACTATCAGCAGAATGATGCGCCGCTCAAGGACGGTGACCTGGTGCTGATCGACGCCGGTTGCGAGATCGACTGCTACGCCAGCGACATTACCCGCACCTTCCCGGTCAGCGGGCGCTTCTCGCCCGAGCAGAAAGCCATCTACGAGCTGGTGCTCGCGGCCCAGGCCGCGGCGTTCGCCGAGATCGCCCCGGGCAAGCACTGGAACCATGCCCACGAGGCGACCGTGCGGGTGATCACCGAAGGGCTGGTGGCGCTGGGCCTGCTCAAGGGCGAGGTGCAGGCGCTGATCGACAGCGAGGCCTACCGGGCCTTCTACATGCACCGCGCCGGGCACTGGCTGGGCATGGATGTGCACGACGTGGGCGAATACAAGGTCGGTGGCCAGTGGCGCGTGCTCGAGCCGGGCATGGCGTTGACCGTCGAACCGGGCATCTATATCGCGGCCGACAACCAGGCCGTGGCGAAGAAATGGCGCGGCATCGGCGTAAGGATCGAGGACGACGTGGTGGTAACCAGACAAGGCTGTGAAATCCTCACTTCAGGCGTGCCGCGCACGGTCGCCGAGATCGAGGCGCTGATGCACGAAGCCCGCAAGGACGCCGCATGAACCGGGTCAACCTGGCGATCATCGGTGGCGGCCTGGTGGGCGCCAGTTTGGCCCTGACGCTGCAGGCCGCGGCCAAGGCGCGTGGCTGGACGATCCTGCTGATCGAGCCGTTCGCCCCGGGCGACAGCTTCCAGCCCAGCTACGACGCGCGTTCTTCGGCGCTGTCCTACGGCACCCGGCAGATCTACGAGCGGCTGGGGTTGTGGCAGGCCATCAGCCGCCGCGCCGAGCCGATCCGGCAGATCCAGGTGTCCGACCGTGGCCGCTTCGGCGCCACGCGCCTGGATGCGCTGGAGGAAGGCGTGCCGGCGCTTGGCTATGTGGTGGAGAACGCCTGGCTCGGCCAGTGCCTGTGGCAGGCCATCGACAACGAGGTGGTTAGCTGGCGCTGCCCGGCGCAAGTGCAGGCGATGCAGGCCATCGCCGGTGGCTATCGGCTGCAGCTGGACGACGACACCACGCTGGAATGCGACCTGGCGGTGCTGGCCGATGGTGGCCGTTCGGGCCTGCGCGAGCAGTTGGGCATCCATGTGCGCCACACGCCGTATGACCAGAGCGCGCTGATCGCCAACATCACCCCAGGCGAGGCCCATGCCGGGCAGGCGTTCGAGCGCTTCACCGAGCAAGGGCCGATGGCCCTGCTGCCGCTGGCGGACAACCGCTGCGCGCTGGTATGGACCCGTCAGGGGATGGACGCCAAACGCCTGGCCGAGCTCGACGAGCGCAGCTTCCTGCGCGAGCTGCAGGAAGCCTTCGGCTACCGCCTCGGCGCCCTGCGCCAGGTCGGTGCCCGCCATCTCTACCCGCTGGCGCTGGTGGAGGCCGAGGAGCAGGTGCGCCCGCACCTGGTGGTGCTGGGCAATGCCGCCCATAGCCTGCACCCTATCGCAGGCCAAGGCTTCAACCTGTCGCTGCGTGATGTGCAGTCGCTGGCGGATGCGCTACTGGCCGGCCCGGCGCTGCCGGGCGATCTGGCCACGTTGCAGGCCTATCACCAGCGCCAGCGCCTCGACCAGGCCCTGACCATCGGCTTCTCTGACCAGGTCACCCGTGTGTTCGGCAGCAGCCAGCCGCTGCTGGCGGCCGGGCGCAACATCGGCCTGCTCGGGCTGGACCTGCTGCCACCGGCGAAAAGCTGGTTCGCCCGCCAGGCCATGGGCCTCGGCACTCGCCCCGATCCGCGGGGCCGCCCATGAGCGCTGCGCGCCGGCTCGCACGGCGAGCGCGGATGCTGCGCTGGTTGCTGAACGTCTACCCGCCGTACCTGGGTGCCGGCATCCACATCCAGGAAATCAGCCCGGACATGCGCAGCGTCAAGGTGCGCATGAAGCTGACGCGGTGGAATCGCAACTACGTCGGCACCCAGTTCGGTGGCAGCCTGTACGCGATGGTCGACCCGTTCTACATGCTGCTGCTGATCGAGCAACTGGGGCGCGAGTACATCGTTTGGGACAAGGCCGCCTCCATCGATTTCATCTCGCCGGGCAAGGGCCCGGTGTATGCCCAGTTCCACGTCGACGACGCGCTGCTCGACGAGATCCGCCAGCAGACCGCCAGCGGCAAGAAATACTTGCCGCGGCTGCAGGTGGAGATCCGCGATGGCGCCGGCGAACTGGTGGCGCGGGTCGACAAAACTTTATACGTGCGGCTCAAGCCGCAAGCGAGGCAGGCGTAAGGCATGGAAATGCGCGCAGATCTGTTGATTGTCGGTGCCGGCATGGTCGGCAGCGCCCTGGCCCTGGCCTTGCGCCACAGTGGCCTGGAGGTGCTCCTGCTCGACGGCGGTCCTTTGTCGGTCAAGCCGTTTGACGGCGAGGCGCCTTTCGAACCCAGGGTCAGTGCCCTGTCGGCCGCCAGCCAGCGCATTCTCGAGCGCCTGGGAGCCTGGGAGGGCATCGCCCGGCGCCGGGTTTCGCCCTACTCGGACATGCACGTCTGGGATGGCAGCGGCACCGGCGAGATTCATTTTTCCGCGGCCAGCGTGCACGCCGAGGTGCTGGGGCATATCGTCGAGAACCGCGTGGTCCAGGACGGCCTGCTGGAGCGTCTGCACGACAGCGATGTCGGGCTGCTGGCCAATGCCCGCCTGGAGCAGTTACGCCGCTCCGGCGACGAATGGCTGGTGACCTTGGCCGATGGTCGCAAGCTGCGCGCGCCGCTGGTGGTCGCCGCTGATGGCGCCAACTCGGCGGTGCGTCGCCTGGCGGGCTGCCAGACCCGCGAATGGGATTACCTGCATCACGCCATCGTCACCAGCGTGCGTTGCAGTGAGGCGCACCGCGCCACGGCCTGGCAACGCTTTACGGATGAAGGCCCGCTGGCGTTCCTGCCGCTGTCGCGTGATGGCCGCCAGGACTGGTGCTCGATTGTCTGGTCGACCACGCCGGAGCAGGCCGAGCAGGCCATGGCGCTGGACGACGCGGCGTTTCGCAAGGCGCTTGAGCGTGCCTTTGAAGGCCGTCTGGGGGACGTGCTCGAGGCTGATCCACGGGTCTGCGTGCCGCTGCGCCAGCGCCATGCCAAGCGCTACGTCGATGAAGGGCTGGCGCTGATCGGCGACGCCGCCCACACCATCCATCCGCTGGCGGGGCAGGGGGTCAACCTGGGCTTCCTCGATGCCGCTGTGCTGGCCGAAGAGCTGGTACGTGCCAGCGAGCGCGGCGAGCGCCTGGCCGATGTGAAGGTGCTGAGCCGCTTCGAACGGCGGCGCATGCCGCACAACCTGGCACTGATGGCAGCGATGGAGGGCTTCGAGCGATTGTTCCAGGCCAACCCTTTGCCGCTGCGCTGGTTGCGCAACAGTGGGCTGAAGCTGGTGGAGCAGATGCCGGAGGCCAAGGCGCTGTTCGTGCGCCAGGCATTGGGGTTGTCCGGGGACTTGCCGGCGTTGGCCAAGGCCTGAAGCCATCATCGCGGGAGCGTGGGAGCGGGCTTGCCCCGCGATTGTTTGCAACATTCGGTAACGGCTCTACGGATGAGTCTAAAAATGGGAACCACTACCATTTGCACCTCTCAACCCAGCGAGGAGTACCCCGATGTTGCCCCGCAAGCCCCTACTGGCCGCCCTGGCCCTCACTCTGTTCGGCGGCACCGCCCAGGCGGCGGAAGAAGTGGTGGTGTACTCCTCGCGCATCGACGAGCTGATCAAGCCGGTGTTCGACGCCTACACCGCCAAGACCGGCGTCAAGATCAAGTTCATCACCGACAAGGAAGCCCCCTTGATGCAGCGCATCAAGGCCGAGGGCGAGAACGGCGTGGCCGACCTGCTGCTCACCGTCGATGCCGGCAACCTCTGGCAAGCCGAGCAGATGGGCATCCTGCAACCGATCAAGTCGGCCACCATCGACCAGAACATTCCGCCGCAGTACCGCGCCTCGTCCCACGACTGGACTGGCTTGAGCCTGCGCGCACGGACCATCGCCTACTCTACCGACCGGGTCAAACCCGCCGAGCTGACCACCTACGAGGCCTTGGCCGACAAGCACTGGGAAGGCCGCCTGTGCCTGCGCACGGCGAAGAAGGTCTACAACCAGTCGCTGACCGCCACCCTGATCGAGAACCACGGCGAGGCCGAGACCGAGAAACTGATCAAGGGCTGGGTCAACAACCTGTCCACCGACGTGTTCTCCGACGACACCGCAGTGCTTCAGGCCATTGCCGCCGGCCAGTGCGACGTGGGTATCGTCAACACCTATTACTACGGCCGTCTGCACAAGGAAAAGCCCGATTTGCCGGTGAAGCTGTTCTGGCCCAACCAGGGTGACCGCGGTGTGCACGTCAACCTGTCGGGCATCGGCCTGACCAAGCATGCCCCGCACCCGGAAGCGGCAAAGAAACTGGTGGAGTGGATGACCGGCGAGGAGGCGCAGAAGCTGTTTGCCGACATCAACCAGGAATTCCCGGCCAACCCGAAGGTGAAACCCTCGGCGGAAGTGGCGGCCTGGGGTAGCTTCAAGGCCGACAGCATTCCGGTGGAAGTCGCTGGCAAGCGCCAGGCCGAAGCCATTCGCTTGATGGATCGGGCTGGCTGGAACTGAGTCCACCGCCTTATCCTTGAGAACTGATCGCGGGGCAAGCCCGCTCTCGCAAAGTTGTGGGAGCGCGCTTGCCCCGCGATGCTATCGCACAGCCCTCGAGATCTTCCATTTGGCCCACACCCCCCAACGTCGCTGGTACCTCCCGGTCTTGCTGGTCGCCGCCCTGGTCCTGCTGCCGCTCAGCGTCTTGCTGTTGTCATGGCAGTCGGTCGACATGCAGATTTGGTCGCACCTGCTCGACACCCAGATGAGTCGCCTGCTGGGCAACACCCTGACCCTGGTGGTCGGCGTAGGTCTTGGCGTGACCGTGCTGGGGGTGAGTTTGGCCTGGCTCACCAGCCTCTGCGAATTCCCCGGTCGGCGATGGCTGGACTGGGCTTTGATGTTACCGTTCGCCATCCCGGCCTATGTGCTGGCGTTCGTCTTCGTCGGCCTGCTCGATTTTGCAGGCCCCGTGCAGACTGCGCTGCGCGAGGTGTTCGGGCCCATGCGCCTGCCCAGGGTGCGCTCCACCGGTGGCGTGATCACGGTATTGGTGCTGGTGTTCTACCCCTACGTCTACCTGCTGGCGCGCACAGCGTTCCTGGCCCAGGGCAAGGGCTTGATGGAGGCGGCGCGGGTGTTGGGGCTGTCACCGCTGCAGGCGTTCTGGCGGGTGGCCTTGCCCATGGCGCGGCCGGCCATCGGCGCCGGCATCGCCCTGGCATTGATGGAGACCCTGGCCGATTTCGGCGCGGTGGCAGTATTCAATTTCGACACCTTTACCACAGCCATCTACAAGACCTGGTACGGCTTCTTCAGCCTCTCCAGCGCGGCGCAACTGGCCAGCCTGCTGTTGCTGGCCGTGATCCTGGTGCTGTATGGCGAGCGCAGGGCCCGAGGGGCCAGCCGCAGTGGCAACGAACGCCCGAGGGCACAGGCGCTTTATCACTTGCGGGGTATCAAGGCGTTGGCTGCCAGTGTCTGGTGCCTGCTGGTGTTCGCCTGTGCCTTCGTCATCCCGATGCTGCAGTTGCTGGCGTGGCTCTGGCAGCGGGGTCGGCACGACCTCGACGAGCGTTATCTCGGCCTGGTCATGCACACCCTGTACCTCGGTGCCATGGCGGCGTTGATCACGGTCAGCGTGGCCATGCTGCTGGCGTTCGCCAGGCGGCAGGCCCCGACCGCTGGTATCCGCGCCGGGGTCGGCTTGGCCAACCTGGGGTACGCCTTGCCTGGCTCGGTGCTGGCCGTGTCGATCATGTTGGCGTTCAGCTACCTGGACAACGAGCTGGTAGTGCCGCTGTCCCAGTGGTTGGGTGGGGCTGGCAAACCGATGTTGCTGGGAAGCTTGTCGGCATTGTTGCTGGCTTATCTGGTCCGGTTCATCGCTGTGGCCTATGGTCCGCTGGAGAGCAGCCTGGAGCGGATCCGCCCATCGCTTCCGGAAGCGTCGCGCAGCCTCGGGGTCGGTGGCCCAGGATTGTTTTTCAAGGTGTATCTGCCGTTGCTGGTGCCCGGCGCTCTCAGTGCCGCCCTGCTGGTATTCGTCGATGTACTCAAGGAGATGCCGGCGACTTTGTTGATGCGCCCGTTTGGCTGGGACACCTTGGCCGTGCGCGTGTTCGAGATGACCAGCGAGGGCGAATGGGCGCGTGCTTCGCTGCCAGCGTTGACCCTGGTACTGGTCGGCCTGCTGCCGGTGATCGGCCTGATCCGCCGTTCGGCCCATCGTCCGGGGCATCCGCGCTGAGGGTGTCACGCAGCTCCCTTGCGGCTACAATGCGCGGCATTCGCAGCGACGGGTCCTACAAGAACAGGTGA
Source organism: Pseudomonas sp. B21-023 (assembly GCF_024749165.1). Classification (NCBI taxonomy): domain Bacteria; kingdom Pseudomonadati; phylum Pseudomonadota; class Gammaproteobacteria; order Pseudomonadales; family Pseudomonadaceae; genus Pseudomonas; species Pseudomonas sp. B21-023. The sequence goes on from NZ_CP087190.1 coordinate 227,028, forward strand.
TGCTTGAACATCGCCGACCGCCGCCGCCTCGCCACGCCCGGAAGGAGAAACCCATGGGACAGCGTACGCCTCTGTATGACCTGCACCTGGCGCTCGGCGCCAAGACGGTCGATTTCGGCGGATGGGACATGCCCCTGCACTACGGCTCGCAAGTCGAGGAGCACCACCAGGTGCGCAGTGATTGCGGGGTGTTCGATGTTTCCCACATGACGGTCATCGATATCGATGGCTGCGCCGCCACGCCCTGGCTGCAGCACCTGCTGGCCAACGACGTGACGCGCCTGGAAAGCCCCGGCAAGGCCCTCTACAGCCCGCTGCTCAATGCCGAGGGCGGGGTCATTGACGATCTCATCGCCTACCGCACCGAAGACGGTTATCGCCTGGTGGCCAATGCCGCCACCCGCGACAAGGTGCTGGCCTGGCTGCAGACCCGCAGCGAAGGCTTCAAGGTGAATTTCAAGGCGCGGCCTGAACTGGCCATTCTCGCCATCCAGGGGCCTCACGCCCGAGAAAAGGTCGCTGCCCTGCTCAGCGCCTCGCGGGCCGCGCTGATCCGCGAGCTGCGCCCCTTCGAAGGCCTCGCCGACGGTGACTGGTTCATTGCCCGCACCGGCTATACCGGGGAAGACGGGCTGGAAATCATTCTTCCGGGCGAACAGGCCCCGGCGTTCTACAACGACCTGGTCGGCGCCGGTATCGCCCCGAGTGGCCTGGGCGCACGCGATACGCTGCGCCTGGAAGCCGGCATGAACCTGTATGGCCAGGACATCGACGAGGCCCATACTCCGCTGACCTCCAACCTGGGCTGGAGTGTCGCCTGGGAGCCGGCCGGGCGCGAATTCGTCGGCCGCAGCGGCCTGCTCGCGGAAATCGAACAGGGCGTGAAGGAGAAACTGGTCGGCCTGGTGCTCGAGGAGCGTGGCGTATTGCGCGCGCATCAGGTGGTCCGTGTGTCCGGGATTGGCGAAGGGGAGATCACCAGTGGTAGTTTCTCGCCTACGCTGAGCAAATCCATTGCCTTGGCCCGTGTGCCCATGGCCACCGGTGACCGGGCCGAGGTGGAAATCCGCGGCAAGTGGTACCCGGTGCGAGTGGTAAAGCCGACCTTCGTGCGCCATGGCAAGATCCTGATCTGAACATTAACGGCGGGCCGTCCGCTGACCCATTACGAGGAATACAAGACAATGAGCCAAATCCCCGCCGACCTGCGTTTTGCCGAAAGCCACGAGTGGGCTCGCCTGGAAGCCGATGGCACGGTGACCGTGGGTATCAGTGACCATGCCCAGCAAGCACTGGGTGACGTGGTGTTCGTCGAACTGGCCGAAGTCGGCAAGGTGTTCGAAGCCGGCGACGCTGCTGGTGTGGTCGAGTCGGTCAAGGCCGCCTCGGATATCTATGCGCCGGTGGGTGGTGAAGTCATCGCGGTCAACGAAGAGCTGGCTGACAACCCGGAGCTGCTCAACGAAGAACCTTACGAGTCGTGGATCTTCAAGCTGAAGCCGAGCAACCCGGCTGAATTGGACAAGCTGCTGGATGCTGCTGGTTACAAGGCTGCCATCGGCGAGTAAATGATCGCGGGGCAAGCCCGCTCCCACGACGTGCGCCATGGCGATGTGTTCCAGGCGTGGGAGCGGGCTTGCCCCCGATGAGGGCTGCACGGCAAACGCAATAATCCCCGCATATTCGGCAATCCTTCCTAGACTTGTAAGTCTCCATGAGAGCTGGTCCAGGAAGAGATCGTCGCCATGTCCCAGTCACCATCGCTGAGCCAACTGCAAGAGCCAAACCCTTTCCTGCGTCGCCACCTGGGGCCCGATGCCCAGGAGCAGCAGGCCATGCTCGACGCCCTCGGCGTCGCCAGCCGCAGTGAACTGATCGAGCAGACGGTGCCGCCGGGCATCCGCTTCAATCGCCCACTCGACCTGCCGCCGGCCCTCGATGAGCAGGCCGCACTGGCCAAACTCGCAGGCTACGCTGCGCAGAACCAGCTATGGACCAGCCTGATCGGCATGGGCTACCACGCCACCATCACGCCCACCGTCATCCTGCGCAACGTGCTGGAGAACCCTGGCTGGTACACCGCCTACACACCCTACCAACCAGAGATCGCCCAAGGCCGGCTGGAGGCGCTGCTGAATTTCCAGCAAATGGTCATCGACCTTGCCGGCCTGCCCCTGGCCAATGCCTCGCTGCTTGACGAGGCCACCGCCGCCGCCGAAGCCATGGCCCTGGCCAAGCGCGTGGCGCGCAGCAAGAGCAACGCCTTCTTCGCCGACGAACACTGCCATCCGCAGACCCTGTCGGTGCTCAAGACCCGTGCCGAAGGCTTTGGCTTCGAGCTGATCGTCGACACCGTGGACAACCTGGGCAAGCACAAGGTGTTCGGGGCGTTGCTGCAGTATCCGGACACCCACGGCGAGGTCCGCGACCTGCGCCCGCTGATCGACCAGTTGCACGGTCAGCAGGCCCTGGCCTGCGTCGCCGCCGACATCCTCAGCCTGGTGGTGCTGACACCGCCCGGCGAACTGGGGGCCGACGTGGTGCTCGGCTCGACCCAGCGCTTTGGCGTGCCCATGGGGTATGGCGGGCCGCACGCGGCCTATTTCGCCTGCCGCGACGACTACAAGCGGGCGATGCCCGGGCGCATCATCGGCGTATCACGTGATGCCCGTGGCAACACTGCGCTGCGCATGGCCCTGCAGACACGCGAGCAACATATACGTCGCGAGAAAGCCAACTCCAACATCTGCACGGCCCAGGTGCTACTGGCCAACATCGCCGGCTTCTATGCTGTCTATCACGGGCCTGAGGGCTTGCAGCGCATCGCCCAGCGCGTGCACCGGCTGACCTTCGTCCTGGCCGCCGGGCTCGAGGCCAAGGGCATCAAGCGCCTCAACCAGCATTTCTTCGACACCCTGACGCTGGACGTCGGCGGCACCCAGGCGGCGATTATCGAAAGCGCCGAGGACGCCCGCATCAACCTGCGCATCCTTGGCCGTGGCCATCTGGGGGTGAGCCTGGACGAAACCTGCGACGAGGCCACGGTGCTCAAGCTGTTCGACATTTTCCTCGGCGTCGACCACGGCCTGGACATTGCCGCCCTCGACCAGCAGGCCCTGCCCGAAGGTATCCCTGGCGCGCTGGTGAGGCGCACGCCGATCCTGCAGCACCCGGTGTTCAACCTGCACCACAGCGAGACCGAGATGCTGCGCTACCTCAAGCAACTGGAGAACAAGGACCTGGCACTCAACCAGTCGATGATCCCGCTGGGCTCGTGCACCATGAAGCTCAACGCCACCAGCGAGATGATCCCCATCACCTGGCCTGAGTTCGCCCAACCGCATCCGTTCGCCCCGGCAGCGCAGGTGCAAGGCTACAAGGCGATGATCGACGAGCTCGAAGCCTGGCTGTGCGCCATCACCGGCTTCGATGCCATCTGCATGCAGCCCAACTCGGGCGCCCAGGGCGAGTACGCCGGGCTGATGGCGATCACTCGTTACCACCGCAGCCGCCACCAAGCCGGGCGCACGATCTGCCTGATCCCGTCCTCGGCCCATGGCACCAACCCGGCGTCGGCGCAGATGGCCGGCATGGAGGTGGTGATCGTCGAGTGCGACGGGGATGGCAACGTCGACCTCGACGACCTCAAGGCCAAGGCGCGCCAGGCCGGCGAGCGGCTGTCGTGCCTGATGGTGACCTACCCGTCCACCCATGGGGTGTATGAAGAGGGCATCCGCGAGATCTGCGAGGTGGTGCACCAGCTTGGCGGGCAGGTTTACATGGACGGCGCCAATCTCAATGCCCAGGTAGGGCTGACGCGGCCGGCGGACATCGGTGCCGATGTCTCGCACATGAACCTGCACAAGACCTTCTGCATCCCCCATGGCGGCGGTGGCCCGGGCATGGGGCCCATTGGCATCCGTGCACATCTCAAGCCGTTCGTGGCCAGCCACCCGGTGGTGCCGGTGCCGGGGCTGGACCCGAACAACAGCGCGGTGAGCGCGGCGCCTTGGGGCAGCGCCAGCATCCTGCCGATCAGCTGGATGTACATCGCCATGATGGGTCCGCAGCTGGCCGATGCCAGCGAGGTGGCGATCCTGTCCGCCAATTACCTGGCCAGCCAGCTGCGCGATGCCTTCCCGGTGCTGTACCGAGGGCGCAACCAGCGCGTGGCCCATGAATGCATCTTCGACCTGCGCCCGCTCAAGGCGCTGACCGGCATTACCGAGGAGGACGTGGCCAAGCGCCTGATGGACTATGGCTTCCATGCCCCGACCATGTCGTTCCCGGTACCGGGCACGTTGATGGTCGAGCCCACCGAGAGTGAGTCGAAGGCCGAGCTGGACCGTTTCGTCGAAGCGATGCTGGCGATCCGCGCCGAGATCGCGCAGGTGCAGGACGGCAACTGGCCTGCGGAGGACAACCCGCTCAAGCATGCCCCGCATACCCTGGCCGATGTACTGGCGCCGTGGAGCCGGCCCTACAGCATCGAGCAGGGCATCGCCCCCAGCGCTCACGCCCGCCAGCACAAGTACTGGCCGGCGGTGAACCGGGTCGACAACGTGTATGGGGACAGGAATCTGTTCTGCGCGTGCGTGCCGGTGGAGGCGTATCGCTAGAAGGAACTGTGCCTTTCAAATCGGCAGCGAGCCCCCCGGGAGGGCGATCTGCTCACCTGGGCAGCTTGCTGATGGCCGTCGCTAGGTGATTTGTCGTATTTATGAATAGGCATGATAAGTTATGGCGCATAGCAGTGCGCCGATATCCACAAGGAATGCGCCGATGATAAGCTGATATTTCAGGAGTTTTGGGAAGTTTTCTATTTCTTCTTCTTTTATTTTCCCGCGGCGGATATGCAGTTGTTTTATCGGCCAATGCATTAAGGTTGCGATCTGGCCTGTTATCATTAATTTCCCCCAAAGTCCAAACGCACACCATATAACGCTTTGAAGTCTTAGCCAATCACTGCTTTTCAAGGCTGAGAGCATGATGTTCAGATTTTTGGTCCATGCCAGGCGAGCAATGATGAAAAGCCCCGTTAGCATGATCACCCACGGGGTAAGGGCAATGAAAAGTTTCCAGGATTTCGAGGATGACGCCAATTCAACAAGTAGGCTCATGTTGTAGTCACTCCGAGTACAGGGATTCAAAAAGGACCTCGCCGGAGCGTTCTCCCGCCGCCATTCCGGCCATACTCCCTGCTAAAGTTGTTGCGCCAGTTACGGCTATGACGCAAACGGTCGCACTGACCGGGCCAAGGCTAAGGCACGCAGCCCCTAGCACATGTCTTGCGAAAAGACCGCTAGCCGTACCGCCGGCAAGGCCCCCTGCAAAATTACCAGACTCAGCGAAACGAATTTTTTTACAGGCTGCCGTTTCGCCGGCTCGGCATGCCTCTTGAATTTTCAAAAGCGATGAAGAGCCACCAAGGATAATCCCTACGCTCCCTCCATACTTCAGGTAGTTGGACATTTTTGCCAATTTGTCCAGATGGGTCGAGTAACCCGGAATTTGTCCCGGTCCGCCGGCCTTGCTCCAATGATGGACCAGGCTTCTGCTTGATATGCCAAGGTCTCTGCGCAAGGAGTCATGACTGCCAAGGTCCATGTGCTTGTTGAGAAAGGTGATTTTCAACTGTACATCCAGTTTCTGGAAGAGCTCCTTGCGCGCACTGAAGAACTCTGGGCTTTTCAGGTGGCCGTGCTTCGTGAATTGTTGCTGATGCAAGTGCTCTATGCCGCGCAGTGTGCCCTGCAATTCCTCAAGTGATCTGGCCATCATCGTCTGGACAACGCCCATCGATAAGCTCGCATCTGCGAGCAGGCCTGCAATTTCGCTCTGGTGACGCATCATGAAATCCGCCTCCTGGGCGTTCATTTCCGTCAGTGCCTCCCGTGCCCTCTGCGCTGCGGCCATCAACTCAGCCTCTTCGCGCGTACAGGCATGTGTAATGTCCGGGGCGCCGATGACGAAAATCTCACCGGCCTTGAAGCCATGAGCGAAGGTGGGATTCAGCCGTTGCAAGCGGGCGACTGGCAGCGAGCCGCGCACCTCGAACAGTTGCATGAGTAACTGAGGGAATGAGGTGCTGCGTTGCACTATGTGAAACCCAGGTTCAAGTCCACCGGGGGCGGCCGAAGCCATGGACGATGTGGCGCGAGCCAAGGCCTGGCGCTGGAGTGGAGCGTTGCTTCGCAAGCTATCGGCGGTGGGCAGGTGTGCCGGACTCGCCAGTGCCGCGACTTGCTGGCTCATCGGAGCCATGACGTAATTGCTACCGGCTGGGCACCCGCATTGCACGGGTGTGCCATCTACAGCGGTAGGGATACCGTCCTGACGCCAGCGTGACTCGCCAGCGATGATCGTGCCTTCCTTGCCGCACTGCGGACATGGCGTGGTACGGTCGCCTTCGAGCAGCCAGCGGCGGCCATGGGTAGCACCGCGTGCCTGGGCAGCGATACAGGTGGCACCCGTACTGGTGAGATCGCCGTCCAGGCCTTGGCCTTTTCCGAGGATGTTCATGCGCTGGCTCATGCTGCTGCTTCCTTGTGAGTGGAAGCCCGGACGCTAGCAGCCTGGAAACTGTCTTTTTGTTGCTCAGGAGAGTTAGAGAAAGGTCCTACGGCATTTGACGATTTGTATGGCGCTACCGTTTGGAAATGGGGCGGCTGGAAGAGGCATTGGGGTTGTGTATGGGGACCTGAACCTGTTCTGTTCGGGTGTGCCCGCAGATGCGTATAGCTGAGCTGCTGATCTTTGTGGGAGCGGGCTTATCGGGGCGCCGAACCGCCGCGAAGGCGTCGGTGAATTAACCACCGCATTCGCAGCGGTTCGGCGCCTCGATAAATCCGCTCCCAGGCCTCGATTATTCGGCCACGGCGTTCTTGGCCAGGATCGCGTTGGCCAGCTCCATGTCACTGGCCTGCACGCCCGGGTTGTCCGCACGCACCTGGCGGATTGCGGCTTCCAGGAACGGCCCGCGAATGGCGCCATCACTGGCAACGAAGCTGCCGGCGTCGTCCTGGGCGGCGACGATCAGCTTGTGGTCCTTGAAGGTCAGGTAGGTCGAGGCGGTAGTCGCGCCGGAGGAGATGATATTGCGCCAGAACGTGTCGGCCATGGCGGAGCCAAGGGGCAGCGAGAACAGGACGGTGGCTGCGATGGCTGTTTTGAAACGCATGATGAATCACCTCGGTGTATGAGGGCGGTTGAGATGCCGATTTGAGCGTTTCTCACTGCCCCAAGTTCCCGGCCACAAAGGGGATTTCTTGGTTATCCACAGACCCGCAGGACCTCTTCGGTACAGGTCCTGCCCTGGGCGACCCGGTCGCCACCGTGCCGTCTAAGGTCACGCAGCCCGTCTATCTCGGCCTGTTGCCGCAGGGCGGCGAGGTCGCTGGTGGGGGTGATCCGTTCGCGCAATGCGGTGCTGACCTGGAGCAGTTCGAACAGCCCGGTACGCCCATGGAAACCCGTACCCCTGCATTGCGGGCAGGCCTGGCGATCCTGCGGGCGCAGGTCCACACAAGCGCGACATAGCGTGCGCACCAGGCGCTGGGCCATGACCCCGATCAGAGTCGCCCGGATCAGGTAGTCGGCGACGCCAAGCTCCAACAAGCGGGTGATCGCGCCGCAGGCGTCCTGGGTATGCAGGGTCGACAACACCAGATGCCCGGTGAGGGCCGCCTGCACGGCCACCTGAGCGGTTTCTCGGTCGCGGATTTCGCCGATCATGATGATGTCCGGGTCCTGGCGCAGCAGGGCACGGACACCGCTGGCGAAGTCCAGCTCCAGGCTGGGCTGGACCTGTAACTGGTTGATCATCGGTTCAAGACGCTCGATTGGGTCTTCGATGCTGCACAGGTTGACCTGGGGGGTAGCCAGGTGCCGGAGGCTGGCATAGAGGGTGCTGGTCTTGCCCGAGCCGGTCGGCCCCGTCACCAGCAGGATGCCCTGGCGCTGTTGCAGCAGGGCCAGCCACTGCTCCAGCAACACGCCCTCCAGGCCCAGGGTTTCTAGGCTGTCGTGCAGTTGCTGAGGGTCGGACAGGCGCAGTACCAGCTTCTCGCCGAACGGGGTGGGCAGGGTGGACAGGCGCAGTTCCACCTCGGCGCCGCTGGGCAGGCGGGTTTTCAGGCGGCCGTCCTGTGGCCGGCGTTTTTCGGCGACGTTCATGCGGCCCAGGTGCTTCAGCCGGCTGACCATGGCCAGTGTGACGCTGGCCGGGAAGGCATACACCGCGTGCAGCAGGCCATCGATGCGCAGGCGCAGATGGCCTTGTTCACGGCGGGGCTCCAGGTGGATATCGCTGGCGCGCTGCTCGATGGCGTACTGCAGCATCCAGTCGACGATGTGCACGATATGGGCATCGTCCGCGCTGGCCTGGGCTTGCCTGGCACCCAGTTCGAGCAGTTGCTCCAGCTCGCCGAGACGGGGCAACTGGCCAAGGCCCGCGCCGCGCACGGAGTGGGCCAGGCCCAGGAAGGTCGGGCGCAGCTGGCGGAGCTGTCGCGGACTGGCCAGCACCCGACGCACTGCCTTGCCCAGGCTACGGCTCAGGTCTGCCTCCCATTCGTGTTGATAAGGCTGCGCGCTGGCCACCGTGACACTGTATTCATCCACGGCCACGGCGAGGATGCCATGGCGCTGGGCGAAGGCTGCGGACATCAGCCCGGCCACGCGCACCAGGTCGACCTGCAAGGGGTCGATTACCAGAAAAGGCTGGCCTACCCGGTCTGCCAGCCAGCGGCACAGGGCGTCCAGCCCCAGCGGGTGGCCGATGGCGGCGATCAGTTCCAAGGGATGTTCAGCAGGGTGGGTCTTGCCGCGCTCGAGTGCCGCGAGAGCGGCTTCGGGGGCGATCCGCTGCTCAGCCAGCAAGGCATCCAGCAGGCGATTGAGGTCAAGATCATGGTGGTCGTTGGCGAGCATGGAAGCGTCCTTGCCGAGCTTCAGAGGCCTGGGCAAGGCTAGCCTTGCGGGACGCAAGGCGTCGGTGCAAAGGGTTTCCGGACATTGCCTGGCGGTTTCAACGGCGGGCTACCTCCGCAAGCTGTGGCAGGTTCGCCAGGCACACTTCGCTGACGCAGACCAGGTTGCGCAGTTTCTGCGCGATCACTTCGGCCCGGTGCCAGCTCAGGCCGCCGACGCCGATCGCCACGTCCAGCAGATCGTCGCACTGGCTCACGTTGACGCTGTGCGGGGTGAGGAATTGCAAGGCGAACAGGTTGAGCACGCGGCACAGGCTGTCCGGTTCGGCGTCGGCCTGCAGGCGGTAGTGCACCGTGCAGTGGACAGTGTTGGCGGCCCAGGCGTCGAGGCGGGGCAAGTTGAGGGGCCGTTCGAGTGCGTTCATGCTGGGTCTCCGCGAAAGTGGAGAAATTCTTGCACGTCACACGGGGCATTTTTTCGCTATGATTCGCCAATATCGCGCTAACGCGAATTTTTTAATTCGCAAAAATGCAAATTGGAGAATTAATAATGCTTGGCGAATTGGACGCTTATGACCGGCGCATCCTTGAACTGCTGCAAGACGACGCCTCGCTGTCCAGCGCGCAGATCGCCGAGCGTGTGGGCCTGTCGCAGTCACCTTGCTGGCGGCGCATTCAGCGCCTGAGAGAGGAGGGCGTGATTCGCGGCCAGGTGACGCTGCTGGACCGCAAGAAGGTAGGGCTGAACACGCAGATCTTCGCCGAAGTGAAGCTCAACGCCCATGGCCGTTCTAACTTCGCCGAGTTCACCGAGGCGATCCGCGGTTTTCCCGAAGTGCTGGAATGTTATGTGCTGATGGGGGCGGTGGACTTCCTGCTGCGTATCGTCACCTCGGATATCGAGGCTTACGAGCGGTTCTTCTTCGAAAAGCTGTCGAACGTGCCGGGTATTCAGGAAGTTAACTCGATCGTGGCGTTGTCGGAGATCAAGTCGACCACGAGCCTGCCGCTGAGGCCCTGAAGCGCCAATCGCGGGGCAAGCCCGCTCCCACGAGTGCAGGAGCGGGCGGTGCGGACTCAGGCCTTGAGCAGGTGCTTCCAGGCGCGGTTCTGCTCGATGGCGCGAGCCTGTTCGATGCGGGCCTCCAGCAGTTCGCCCTTGTCTTCCTCCAGCAGCGGCAGTTCGGCCAGCTCGTGAAGCTTGTTCAGCTCGCCGTACAGACGGTCCAGCTGTGGCAGGTCGAGTACCTGGCGGGCGTGGTGCAGCCAAGTTTGCACGGTCTCGATGCGCGGCAGCTGCTCGGCCAGGTCCTCCGGACGCTGTACATACAGCGGCAGCTTCAGGGCGCGGGCTTCCTCGCCCAGCAAGTGCTGCAGCCAGCTGGCCAGCTGCGCCTTGCCCTGGCGCTCGCCACGGCCCTTGCGCTCGACGGTCCAGGTGCGGGCGGTCAGCCAGCGTGCGGTCTCCAGGGAGAACTGGCCCCAGCGCGGGTCTTCCAGCTCTTCAGCGAACTGCTCGGGCGCGGCGCGGCGGATGTCTTCGTCATCGTTGCCGGCCAGTACCAGCGGGCGCCAGTCTTCCAGCAGCGCATCGAGGTTGGCGCGCAAGGCTCGGGTGGTCGGGCGCGGTGCCGCCTGGCCGAGGCTGGCGGTGATGGCGCGCAGTTCGGCCAGGCAGCGGACCCAGTCCTGCAGCAGGCGCCAGTGGCCATTGTGGCGATACTGCTCGGCCAGGCGCTGGCTGCTGCCCAGTAGTTGCCAGGCCAGGGCGGCGTAGGCGTCGTCCAGCGGCATCTCGGCGTGCAGCTCGGTCGCGGGCAGGCCCAGCTCGTAGCTGTCCGGATCGAGCAGGCGGTAGCCCCGCTCGGCCTTGCTGATGTCGCATGGCATCAGGGCGAGGCTGGCGGACAGCTCGGCGGCCAGTTCCAACAGCGCCTCCGGGGCACCTTCACGCAGCTCCAGTTCCAGCTCGCAGATCTCTTCCTTGCGCTTGCCGGCGATCACGAAGCCCTGGTCGATGGCCGCTTCGATCACCACCTTGGCCTTGCCGCGGCCCCAGGCGATTTCAGCGTACTCGCGGGTGAAATCGGTGGTGAACAGCGGCTTGATGGTCTTCTTGTCCAGCCCGGCCAGTTGCTCGGGCCAGCAGGTGCCATCGAGCTTCTTCAGATCGAGCTTGACCTTGTCCATGTGCCACTCGAACTCGTTGCGCTCGGACAGGCCGGCCACGCTCTGGCCGCGGCACTTGAGGGTCTGGATGATGACCTCGCCATCGCGGCGCAGGCGCAGGGCGACACGGGCGGCGGACAGGTCGCGCTCCGGAGTGTCGAAGTACTGGTTGAGCAGTTCGCGGGTCTGCCAGCCGGACTTGTTGCGCTTTTTCAGCAGCGGGTGCTCGCGCAGGGCGGCAAGGGTCTCGCGACTGGCGCGGAGTTTGAGTTCGGTTTCTTTGTGCATCGCGGGCTCGGAAGGAGGGGCATCGTGGTGTGCAGTCTACAGGAGTCGGGTGGTGCCTGCCGGTCCGCGAAGGGGCGTATGGGGTTGTCCTGCCAGGCGACCGCGTTGTTATGATGCCTCTCACGCTTCCGAGGAGTCCGCGCATGCCGTTGCCATCGCTGAAAGACCAGTTTGCCGCCCTGATTGCCGCACCTTCGGTCAGTTGCACCCAGGCTGCGCTGGACCAGTCCAACCGAGCCGTCATCGACCTGCTGGCCGGCTGGTTGGGTGACCTGGGTTTCACGTGCGAGATCCAACAGGTCAGCCCTGGCAAGTTCAACTTGCTGGCAAGCCGCGGCACCGGCCCGGGCGGCCTGGTGCTGGCCGGGCACAGCGACACGGTGCCCTTCGACCCGCAACTGTGGAGCAGCGACCCGCTCAAGCTCACTGAGGTCGATGGCCGCTGGGTAGGCCTGGGCAGCTGCGACATGAAGGGCTTCTTCGCCCTGGTCATCGAGGCGGTGATCCCGCTGCTCGAGCACGATTTCAAACAGCCGCTGCTGATCCTCGCCACCTGCGACGAAGAAAGCTCCATGTCCGGCGCCCGGGCCTTGGCCGAGGCCGGCCAGCCCCTCGGGCGGGCGGCGGTGATCGGCGAGCCCACCGGGCTCAAGCCGATCCGCATGCACAAGGGCATCCTCATGGACCGCATCGACATTCTGGGGCGCAGTGGCCATTCGTCGGATCCGACCCTGGGTCGCAGCGCCCTGGAAGCCATGCATGCGGTGATGGGCGAGCTGATGACGCTGCGCCGCAGCTGGCAGGAGCAGTACCGCAACCCACAGTTCACGGTGCCTGCGCCGACCCTGAACTTTGGCTGTATCCATGGCGGCGACAATCCCAACCGCATCTGTGGCCAGTGCGCCCTGGAGTTCGACCTGCGGCCATTGCCGGGCATGGATGTTGAGCAGCTGCGCGCAGCGATCCGCGGCAAGCTGGCACCGTTGGCCGAACGCCATGAAGTGCGCATCGATTACGCGCCACTGTTCCCCGAGGTGCCACCTTTCGAACAGGCCGCCGACAGCGAGCTGGTGCGCCTGGCCGAGCGTCTGACCGGCCATCGCGCCGAAGCGGTGGCCTTTGGCACCGAAGCGCCTTATCTTCAGCAGCTCGGTTGCCAGACCATCGTGCTGGGCCCCGGTGACATCGCTTGTGCCCACCAGCCAGGGGAATACCTTGAAATGTCACGCATCGAGCCTACCGTGCGTCTATTGCGTGATCTGATCCGGCACTATTGCCTGAACCATTGATCCTTCCTGAGCAGAGGAGACCGCGCGTGACCGCAAGCCTGTTCCGACGATGACTTTCGAACGTTGTGCGCCTTTTCGTTCTCCGTTCACTTATCCACAGGCCTTGTCATGCCCGATTACGTCAACTGGTTGCGCCATGCTTCTCCCTACATCAACGCCCACCGCGACTGCACCTTCGTGGTCATGCTCCCCGGTGATGGCGTCGAGCACCCGAACTTCGGCAACATTGTCCACGACCTTGTGCTGCTGCACAGCCTGGGCGTGCGCCTGGTGCTGGTACACGGTTCACGTCCGCAGATCGAAAGCCGCCTGGCCAGCCGTGGCCTGACCCCGCACTACCACCATGGCATGCGCATCACCGACGCGGCGACACTGGACTGCGTGATCGACGCCGTCGGTGCCCTGCGCCTGGCCATCGAAGCACGCCTGTCGATGGACATGGCGGCCTCGCCGATGCAGGGCTCGCGCCTGCGCGTGGCCTCCGGCAACCTGGTCACCGCACGGCCGATCGGCGTGCTTGAAGGGGTCGACTATCACCATACCGGTGAAGTGCGCCGGGTCGATCGCAAGGGCATCAATCGCCTGCTCGATGAGCGTTCCATCGTGTTGCTGTCGCCGCTGGGCTACTCGCCGACCGGCGAGATCTTCAATCTGGCCTGCGAAGATGTGGCCACCCGCGCCGCCATCGAGCTGGGGGCCGACAAGCTGCTGCTGTTCGGGGCCGAGCCGGGCCTGCTGGATGAGCGTGGGCAATTGGTACGCGAGCTGCGCCCACAACAGATCGCGCCGCACCTGCAGCGACTGGGCAGCGACTACCAGGCCGAGCTGCTGGATGCCGCTGCCGAAGCCTGCAAGGGCGGTGTGGCGCGCAGTCACATCGTCAGTTACGCCGAGGACGGTGCGCTGCTGACCGAGCTGTTCACCCGCGGGGGCGGTGGCACGCTGGTGTCCCAGGAGCAGTTCGAAGTGGTGCGCGAGGCGACCATCGAGGATGTCGGCGGCCTGCTGGAACTGATCAGCCCGTTGGAAGAACAGGGCATCCTGGTGCGCCGTTCGCGGGAGGTGCTGGAGCGGGAGATCGAGCAGTTCAGCGTGGTCGAGCGCGAGGGCATGATCATCGCCTGCGCGGCGCTCTATCCGATCGCCGATTCCGAGGCGGGGGAGCTGGCGTGCCTTGCAGTGAACCCGGAGTACCGGCATGGCGGGCGTGGCGATGAGCTGCTCGAGCGTATCGAGGAGCGGGCGCGCACGCTGGGGCTCAACACCTTGTTCGTGCTGACGACCCGGACCGCACACTGGTTCCGTGAGCGCGGCTTCTCGCCCAGTGGCGTGGAACGGCTGCCGGCGGCGCGGGCATCGCTGTACAACTACCAGCGTAATTCGAAGATATTCGAGAAGCCGCTCTGATGCCATCGCGGGTCAAGCCCGCTCCCACGGTGTACCCGGGCTGGCACACGTGGGAGCGGGCTTGACCCGCGATGCGATGGCAAAGAAAAACGCCGCCCCTGAGGGCGGCGTTTTCGTTTACACGGTGTGCAGATACCAGTTGTACTCGAGGTCGGAGATCGAGTGCTCGAACTCCTCCAGCTCGCTTTCCTTGCACGCGACGAAGATGTCGATGTACTTCGGATCGATGTACTTGTTGAGGATCTCGCTGTCGTCCAGCTCGCGCAGTGCATCGCGCAGGTTGTTCGGCAGGCTCTGTTCCAGCTGCTCGTACGAGTTGCCTTCGATCGGCTCGCCCGGTTCGACCTTGTTGGTCAGGCCGTGGTGCACGCCGGCCAGTACCGCAGCCATCATCAGGTACGGGTTGGCGTCGGCGCCGGCCACGCGATGTTCGATGCGCACGGCATCCGGCGAGCCGGTCGGCACGCGCAGCGCCACGGTACGGTTGTCCAGGCCCCAGCTCGGTGCGTTCGGCACGTAGAACTGCGCGCCGAAACGGCGGTACGAGTTGACGTTCGGGCAGAGGAACGCCATCGAGGCGGGCAGGGTCTCGAGCACACCGCCGACAGCGTGACGTAGCGCGGCGTTCTGCTCGGGATCCTCGCTGGTGAAGATGTTGTTGCCATCTTTGTCCAGCACGGAGATGTGTACATGCAGGCCGTTGCCTGCCTGGCCCGGGTAGGGCTTGGCCATGAAGGTGGTGTCCATTTCATGGTCGTAGGCGATGTTCTTGATCAGGCGCTTGAGCAGCACCGCATAGTCACAGGCCTTGAGCGGGTCGGCGACATGGTGCAGGTTGACTTCGAACTGCGCCGGGGCGCTTTCCTTGACGATGGCGTCGGCCGGGATGCCTTGTTCCTTCGCGCCTTCGAGGATGTCCTGCAGGCAATCGGCGTATTCGTCGAGGTCGTCGATCAGGTACACCTGGGTCGACTGCGGGCGCTTGCCCGAAATCGGCGAGCGTGGCGGCTGCGGGCGGCCGTTCACGTTCTCCTGGTCGATCAGGTAGAACTCCAGCTCGAACGCGGCGCAGATGGTCAGGCCCAGGTCGGTGAACTTGCTCACCACCTGGCGTAGCACTTCACGCGGGTCGGCAAAGAACGGCTCGCCTTCGATCTCGTGCATGGTCATCAGCAGCTGCGCGGTCGGGCGCTTCTGCCAAGGCTCGTTGCAGAGAGTGTCGGGGATTGGGTAGCAGATCCGGTCGGCATCGCCGATGTCCAGGCCCAGGCCTGTGCTTTCGACGGTCGAACCGTTGATATCCAGGGCGAAGAGGGAGGCCGGCAGGTTGATGCCTTTCTCGTAAACCTTGTGGAGGCTGGTGCGCTCTATGCGCTTGCCGCGCACCACACCATTCATATCTGCAATCAGAAGGTCAACGTAGAGAACCTCAGGATGTTCCTTAAGGAACGCGTTCGCTTCGTTAAGCTGAACGGCACGCGGGGGTACCGACATGATGCAACACCTTTGTTGTTAAAAATATCAATCAAGGGGGGCTTGCAACCCCAGTCAATCGGAAAGACCAGGTTAAGTCAAGCCAGCACCCTGATGCCCTTAAATGGCACATCTACGGCAGATTTGCTGCATCTCGGGGCGTGCCATTATCCGCTATTTTCGTCTTGAAGGGTTATCCCGAGCGGGGCGTGTTTTATTTTTTACGGGGGAGTTGTGTAAAAAAATGAACGAGGCTAAGCTCGGCATCAACCCAGAACACAATAATACGAGGGTCACATGGTCCGCCTGTCGAGACCTGTCAGCGCCGCATGCACGGTGCGTTCAGGTACATCTCCCGGTTGCCGTCCGGTCACTGCACGCCTGCTTCGAAGGGGCGCCGCGCTGGCCGCAATAATTGACGGTTCGCTTGAAAAAGCCATGCCTCGTAACGCTTTAGCGCAACACCTCCTTTCCTTCTGCCCTTCGCTTTCTGTCCGGACGCGCGCCCATGGCGTGTATCCATTGTCGTCCTGCGCGAGGGTTTTTGCTTTAGCCATGCACAGCATCCAGAATCAAGGCGCGGGCCTGTCCAGGCCCCTCGGCGCGCTGCGCGCCGACTTTGTCCGACGCCTGGCGTCAGTGGCCGCCGGTTGCCGCCAACCGCGCCACATTACCTCCTGAGGTATTTATGAGTAACAACCTCGACCAGCTCACCGATTGGTTGAAAGAGCACAAGATCACCGAAGTGGAGTGCCTGATCAGTGACCTGACCGGCATCACCCGCGGCAAGATCTCGCCGACCAACAAATTCATCGCCGAAAAGGGCATGCGCCTGCCCGAGAGCGTGCTGCTGCAGACCGTGACCGGCGATTACGTCGACGATGACATCTATTACGAACTGCTCGACCCGGCCGACATCGACATGATCTGCCGCCCCGACGAGAACGCGGTGTTTCTCGTGCCATGGGCCATCGAGCCGACCGCCCAGGTGATCCACGACACCTACGACAAGAAGGGCAACCCGGTCGAACTGTCGCCGCGCAATGTGCTGAAGAAGGTCCTGAAACTCTACGCCGACAAGGGCTGGCAGCCGATTGTCGCGCCCGAGATGGAGTTCTACCTGACCAAGCGTAGCGAAGATCCCGACTTTCCGCTGCAGCCGCCGGTGGGTCGTTCCGGTCGCCCGGAAACGGGGCGGCAGTCGTTCTCCATCGAGGCGGCCAACGAGTTCGACCCGCTGTTCGAGGACGTCTACGACTGGTGTGAGCTGCAGCAGCTGGACCTCGACACGCTGATCCATGAGGACGGCACGGCGCAGATGGAAATCAACTTCCGTCACGGCGACGCGCTGCACCTGGCCGACCAGATCCTGGTGTTCAAGCGCACCATGCGCGAGGCGGCGCTCAAGCACAACGTGGCCGCCACCTTCATGGCCAAGCCGATGACCGGCGAGCCGGGCAGCGCCATGCACCTGCACCAGAGCGTGGTCGATGCCGTCACCGGCAAGAACATCTTCTCCAACGCCGACGGCAGCATGAGCGAGCTGTTCCTCAATCACATCGGCGGCCTGCAGAAGTTCATCCCCGAGGCCCTGCCGCTGTTCGCCCCCAACGTCAACTCGTTCCGCCGCTTCCTGCCGGACACCTCCGCGCCGGTAAACGTCGAGTGGGGCGAAGAGAACCGCACCGTCGGCTTGCGCGTACCAGATGCCGGGCCGCAGAACCGCCGGGTCGAGAACCGCCTGCCGGGCGCCGACGCCAACCCGTACCTGGCCATCGCCGCCAGCCTGCTGTGTGGCTATATCGGCATGGTCGAAGGCATCGAGGCCAGCGCGCCAGTCCAGGGTCGTGGCTACGAGCGCCGAAACCTGCGCCTGCCGCTGACCATCGAGGACGCCCTCGAGCGCATGGAAATCAGCCGCGCGCTGGAGCAGTACCTGGGCAAGAAATTCATCACCGGCTACGTCGCCACCAAGCGTGCCGAGCACGAGAACTTCAAGCGCGTCATCAGCTCCTGGGAGCGAGAGTTCCTGCTGTTTGCTGTGTGATCAACCCTGAGGCCGCCAGGGCGCGGCCACCGGACCATGGAGAAGCACATGAGCGTCAACAACCCGCAAACCCGTGAATGGCAAACCCTGAGCGGCGAGCACCACCTTGCACCTTTCAGCGACTACAAACAGCTGAAGGAAAAGGGGCCGCGCATCATCACCAAGGCGCAGGGTGTGCATTTGTGGGACAGCGAGGGGCACAAGATCCTCGACGGCATGGCCGGCCTGTGGTGCGTGGCGGTCGGCTATGGCCGCGAAGAGCTGGTGCAGGCGGCAGAAAAACAGATGCGCGAACTGCCGTACTACAACCTGTTCTTCCAGACCGCCCACCCGCCGGCGCTGGAGCTGGCCAAGGCGATCACCGACGTGGCGCCCAAGGGCATGACCCATGTGTTCTTCACCGGCTCCGGTTCCGAGGGCAACGACACCGTGCTGCGCATGGTTCGCCACTACTGGGCGCTGAAGGGCAAGCCGCACAAGCAGACCATCATCGGCCGCATCAACGGCTACCACGGCTCCACCTTTGCGGGTGCGTGCCTGGGTGGCATGAGTGGCATGCACGAGCAGGGCGGCCTGCCGATCCCGGGCATCGTGCATATCCCGCAACCGTACTGGTTCGGTGAGGGGGGCGACATGACCCCGGACGAATTCGGCGTGTGGGCGGCCGAGCAGCTGGAGAAGAAGATTCTCGAAGTCGGCGAGGACAACGTCGCCGCCTTCATCGCCGAGCCGATCCAGGGTGCGGGCGGGGTGATCATTCCGCCGGAGACCTACTGGCCGAAGATCAAGGAGATCCTCGCCAAGTACGACATCCTGTTCGTCGCCGACGAAGTGATCTGCGGTTTCGGCCGTACCGGCGAGTGGTTCGGCTCCGACTACTACGACCTTGCACCCGACCTGATGACCATCGCCAAGGGCCTGACCTCCGGTTACATCCCCATGGGGGGTGTGATCGTGCGTGACAAAGTGGCCAAGGTGATCAGCGAAGGTGGTGACTTCAACCACGGCTTCACCTACTCCGGCCACCCTGTGGCGGCAGCGGTGGGCCTGGAAAACCTGCGCATCCTGCGCGACGAGAAGATTGTCGAGCGTGCCCGCAACGAAACGGCACCGTATTTGCAAAAACGACTGCGTGAGCTGCAGGACCACCCACTGGTGGGCGAGGTGCGCGGCCTGGGCCTGCTCGGCGCGATCGAGTTGGTCAAGGACAAGGCCACCCGTGGCCGTTACGAGGGCAAGGGCGTGGGCATGGTCTGCCGCAACTTCTGCTTCGACAACGGCCTGATCATGCGCGCCGTCGGCGACACCATGATCATCGCGCCGCCGCTGGTGATCAGCCGCGCAGAGGTGGACGAGCTGGTGGAAAAGGCGCGCAAGTGCCTGGATTTGACGTACGAAGCGATTAAATGACGGTCTGCTAGGCTGGCGAGGTGACATTAAGTCCGTTACAGGCGCTGCTTTTGTTGAAACAGCGCCTTGTAACTTGCCAGACTAACGGCTGTTTCAGTCGCCCAGCGCGTGACCCGTGGGACCTGGCTGCTGAACAGATGGCTTGATAATAAATTCTGGAGCATTACGCATGAAGAAATTGGGCAAGACGCTGCTGGCCGCCGCCCTGATGGGTGCCATGGCCACCGCTGTTCAGGCTGACGACAAGGTGCTGCACGTCTACAACTGGTCGGACTATATCGCCCCGGACACCGTGGCCAACTTCGAGAAAGAGACCGGCATCAAGGTCGTCTACGACGTCTTCGACAGCAACGAGACCCTTGAAGCCAAGCTGCTGGCGGGCAAGTCGGGTTACGACATCGTCGTGCCGTCCAACAACTTCCTGGCCAAGCAGATCAAGGCCGGCGTCTACCAGGAGCTGGACCGCTCCAAGCTGCCGAGCTGGAAAAACCTCGACCCGGCCCTGCTCAAGGCGGTCGGCGATGCCAGCGACCCGGGCAACAAGTTCGCCTTCCCCTACATGTGGGGCTCCATCGGCATCGGCTACAACCCGGAGAAGGTCAAGGCCGCGCTGGGCATCGACAAGATCGACTCGTGGGACGTGGTGTTCAAGCCAGAGAACATCGCCAAGCTCAAGAGCTGCGGCGTGAGTTTCCTCGATGCGCCGACAGAGATGATCCCGGCCGCGCTGCACTACCTGGGCAAACCGAGCGACAGCACCAAGAAGGAAGACCTGAAGGCGGCCGAGGACCTGTTCCTGAAAATCCGCCCTTCGATCACCTACTTCCACTCTTCCAAGTACATCTCGGACCTGGCCAACGGCAACATCTGCGTGGCCGTGGGTTACTCGGGTGACCTGGAGCAGTCCAAGGCCCGTGCCCACGAGGCCGGCGACAAGGTCAAGCTGAGCTATGTCATTCCGAAGGAAGGTGCCGGCACCTTCTACGACATGGTCGCGATTCCGAAAGATGCCGAGAACGTCGACGCCGCCTACAAGTTCATGGAATACCTGCTACAGCCTAAAGTCATGGCCGGTATTACCAACGCCGTGCGTTTCCCGAACGGTAACAAGGCTGCCACCGAGTTCGTGGACAAGGACATTACCAGCGATCCGGCGATCTACCCTTCCGAGGAAGTGAAAGCGCAGCTCTACGCGATCAAGGCGCCAGATAAGACCGCCCAGCGCGAGATCACCCGCAGCTGGACCAAGATCAAGTCGGGCAAGTAAGCCCGATGCGGCAACCTCTGGGCCGGGCTTTTCCGGCCCAGAGGCCAGTAAAGGCAAATAAGTTTGCGGCATCCACGCCGTGAAGGTAAGTTGCGCGCCGGTTTTGCGTGTGCGGCCGAGGTTTACTGCCCGCAAAGGCACTGATTGTGAGGACCACCCACTTGTCTATTTCTGTTTTTCGCCAGGCCTTGATGGCCGGAGCGGGTCTGACGCTGGCTTGCAGCGTCCAAGCGGCGCCCACGGTGCACATCTACAACTGGTCCGACTATGTCGGCCCCACCACGCTCGCCGATTTCCAGAAGGAAACCGGGATCGAGCCCAAATACGACGTCTTCGACAGCAACGAGACGCTGGAAGGCAAGCTGCTGGCCGGTCGCACCGGTTATGACGTGGTCGTGCCGTCCAACCATTTCCTCGGCAAGCAGATCAAGGCGGGCGCGTTCCAGAAGCTTGACCGCGACCTGCTGCCCAACTATGCGAACCTCGACCCGGCGCTGATGAAGCGCCTGGAGAAGAACGATCCGGGCAACCAGTACGCCGTCCCCTACCTGTGGGGCACCAATGGCATCGGCTACAACGTCGAGAAGGTCAAGGCGGCGCTGGGCACCGACAAGATCGATTCCTGGGCGGTGCTGTTCGAGCCTGAGAACATGAAGAAACTCAGCAAGTGCGGCGTGGCCTTCCTCGACTCCGCCGACGAGATGCTGCCGGCGGTGCTCAACTACATGGGCCGCGACCCCAACAGCAGCAACCCCAAGGACTACGCCGATGCAGAGAAGAAACTGCTGGCCGTGCGTCCCTACGTGACTTACTTCCATTCTTCGAAATACATCACCGATCTCGCCAACGGCGACATCTGCGTGGCCGCCGGTTTCTCCGGCGACGTGTTCCAGGCCAAGGCCCGCGCTGAAGAGGCGAAGAAGGGCGTGAAGCTGGCCTACGCCATCCCCAAGGAAGGCGGCAACCTCTGGTTCGATGTGCTGGCGATTCCCAAGGACGCCAGCAACGTCAAGGAGGCCCAAGCCTTCATCAACTATTTGCTGAAACCTGAGGTTATCGCCCAGGTCAGTGATTACGTCGGTTACGCCAACCCGAACCCCAAGGCTGGCGACCTGATGGACCAGGCCGTGAGGACTGACGCCGCGGTTTACCCACCGCAGGAAGTGCTGGACAAGATGTTCGTCAACGCCGAGTTGCCACCCAAGGTGCAACGTTTGATGACCCGCAGCTGGACCAAGGTCAAGTCGGGCAAGTAACAATCCAGGCCCGCCAGCGCAGCGGCGGGCACACAAATCTTGTTGGGAGTTTCACTCATGGCAGTTGCCTCCGGTGCCTATAAGAAAGCCCTCGAGGGTGGCCAGCAACCCAAGCAGGTGCTGGTCAAGATCGACCGGGTCACGAAAAAGTTCGACGAAACGGTAGCCGTGGACGATGTGTCCCTGGAAATCCGCAAAGGCGAGATCTTCGCCCTGCTGGGCGGCTCCGGTTCCGGCAAGTCCACCTTGCTGCGCATGCTGGCCGGTTTCGAGCGTCCGACCGAAGGGCGGATCTTCCTCGATGGCGTCGACATCACCGACATGCCGCCCTACGAGCGGCCGATCAACATGATGTTCCAGTCCTACGCGCTGTTCCCGCACATGACCGTGGCGCAGAACATCGCCTTCGGCCTGCAGCAGGACAAGATGCCCAAGGCCGAGATCGACGCCCGCGTGGCCGAGATGCTCAAGCTGGTGCACATGACCCAGTACGCCAAGCGCAAGCCGCACCAGCTCTCCGGTGGCCAGCGCCAGCGCGTCGCTTTGGCACGCTCGCTGGCCAAGCGCCCCAAGTTGCTGCTGCTCGATGAGCCGATGGGCGCGCTGGACAAGAAACTGCGCTCGCAGATGCAACTGGAGCTGGTGGAGATCATCGAGCGCGTGGGCGTGACCTGCGTGATGGTGACCCACGACCAGGAAGAGGCCATGACCATGGCCCAGCGCATCGCCATCATGCACCTGGGCTGGATCGCCCAGATCGGCAGCCCGATCGATATCTATGAAACCCCGACCAGCCGCCTGGTCTGCGAGTTCATCGGCAACGTCAACCTGTTTGAAGGCGAAGTGGTCGACGATGCCGAAGGCCATGCGGTCATCGCCAGCCCGGAGCTGGAGCGCAAGATCTACGTCGGCCACGGTGTAACCACTTCGGTCGAGGACAAGCACATCACCTACGCCCTGCGGCCGGAAAAGCTGCTGGTCACCACCGAGCAGCCTACCTGCGAGCACAACTGGTCGCGCGGCAAGGTCCACGACATCGCCTACCTCGGCGGCCACTCGGTCTTCTACGTCGAGCTGCCCAGCGGCAAGATCGTCCAGTCGTTCGTCGCCAACGCCGAGCGCCAGGGCACCCGCCCGACCTGGGACGACGAAGTCTACGTGTGGTGGGAAGACGACAGCGGCGTGGTACTGCGGTCATGAAAATCCGCAAGCTCAAGCGAGCATTCCAGCGCCTTGTCCCGGAGGGGCGGCACCTGGTGATCGGCGTGCCGTTCATCTGGCTGTTCCTGTTCTTCATGCTGCCGTTCTTCATTGTCCTGAAGATCAGCTTTGCCGAAGCCGATGTGGCCATCCCGCCGTACACCGAGATCTACACCTACCTGGAAGGCAAGGTCCAGCTGGTGCTGAACCTGGCCAACTATGGCCTGCTGACCGAGGACGAGCTGTACATCGCGGCCTACCTCGGCTCGCTCAAGGTGGCCTTCTTCAGTACCTTGCTCTGCCTGCTGATCGGCTACCCGATGGCCTATGCCATCTCCAAGGCCAGGAAAGAGTCGCAGACCGTCCTGCTGCTGCTGATCATGATGCCGACCTGGACTGCGATCCTGATCCGCGTCTACGCCTGGATGGGCATTCTCAGCAACAACGGCCTGCTCAACAGCTTCCTGCTGTGGCTGGGGCTGATCGACCAACCGCTGCAGATCCTCAACACCAACCTGGCGGTGTATATCGGCGTGGTCTATTCGTACCTGCCGTTCATGATCCTGCCGCTGTACGCCAACCTGGTGAAGCACGACGAAAGCCTGCTGGAAGCTGCATCCGACCTTGGCTCGAGCACCTTCAACAGCTTCTGGAAGATCACCGTGCCGCTGTCGAAGAACGGCATCATCGCCGGCTGCATGCTGGTGTTCATTCCGGTGGTCGGCGAGTTCGTGATTCCTGAACTGCTCGGCGGCCCGGAAACCCTGATGATCGGTAAAGTGCTGTGGCAAGAGTTCTTCAATAACCGTGACTGGCCGGTGGCATCCGCGCTGGCGGTAGTGATGCTGGCGATCCTGATCGTACCGATCCTGCTGTTCAACCGCAGCCAGGCCAAAGAGATGGAGGGCCGCGCATGAAACGCTTCAGTTTCTCCAAGCTGATGCTGGTGCTCGGCTTGCTGTTCATCTACCTGCCGATGCTGATCCTGGTGATCTACTCGTTCAACGCCTCCAAGCTGGTAACGGTATGGGGCGGCTGGTCGGTGAAGTGGTACGTCGGCCTGCTCGACAACACCCAGCTGATGGGTTCGGTGATGCGCTCGCTGGAGATCGCCTGCTACACGGCGGTCGCCGCGGTGGCGCTGGGCACCCTGGCGGCCTTCGTGCTGACCCGGGTCACCCGCTTCAAGGGCCGCACCCTGTTCGGTGGCCTGGTCACCGCGCCACTGGTGATGCCCGAGGTGATCACCGGTCTGTCGCTGTTGCTGCTGTTCGTGGCCATGGCGCAGATGATCGGCTGGCCGCAGGAGCGCGGCATCGTCACCATCTGGATCGCCCACACCACGTTCTGCGCAGCCTACGTGGCGGTGGTGGTGTCGGCGCGCCTGCGCGAGTTGGACCTGTCCATCGAGGAGGCGGCCATGGACCTGGGCGCCAAGCCGTGGAAGGTGTTCTTCCTGATCACCATCCCGATGATCGCACCGTCGCTGGCGGCGGGCGGCATGATGTCGTTCGCCCTGTCGCTGGATGACCTGGTGCTGGCCAGCTTCGTCTCCGGCCCTGGCTCGACCACCCTGCCGATGGAAGTGTTCTCGGCCGTGCGCCTGGGCGTGAAGCCGGAGATCAACGCCGTGGCCAGCCTGATCCTGCTGTCGGTGTCGCTGGTGACTTTCATGGTCTGGTACTTCAGCCGCCAGGCCGAGGAGCGTCGTCGTCGGGCGATCCAGCAGGCCATCGAAGAGGGCGCCGCGGCGAACGTCTCGCAGCCGCAGGTACGTCGTCCGGCCCAGGCCGCCGCGCAGGCCTGAGCCAACGCATCGCGGGGCAAGTCGCATCGGCGGTGTGCCGATGCGCCTTGCCCCGCGGTCTTTTCAGCCCTGGTCCGGCCAGTTCCAGGCCGGTTCATCCAGCATGCCTTGCCCGACGATACCGGTCTGCCCCAAGGTCTTCTCCAGGTGGATCGAGTTACAGTCGGCATCCTCTTCCAGGGCCGCCACCAGCCTCGGCGCGTGCGACACCACCCATACCTGACATTCGCGCGCCGTGCGGCGGATCAGGCGCGCCAGCGCCGGCAACAAGTCCGGGTGCAGGCTGGTCTCCGGCTCGTTGAGCACCATCATGCTCGGTGGGCGCGGTGTGAGCAGGGCAGCCACCAGCAACAGGTAGCGCAAGGTCCCGTCGGACAGCTCGGCAGCGCTCAGCGGCCGCAACAGCCCGGCCTGGTGGAAACGCAGGGCGAACAGACCGCCGGGCTGGGCGTCGACCGCAAGCCGGGCGCCGGGAAACGCGTCGCTCACTGCATCCTGCAGGGCCTGCAGGTCGCCGATCTCGTCGATGGTCTGCAGGGCGGCGGCGAGGTCGCGGCCATCGTGATGCAGCACCGGCGTGCGCGTCCCCAGCCGCGATTGTCGGGCGGGCGCCTCGGCATCGGTACGGAAATGGTCGTAGAAGCGCCAGCTGCGGATCTGCTCGCGCAGATGCGGCACCTCGGGGGAGCCCTGGAGACTGCCGACCTGGTCGAACAGGCTGTCGAATTCGGTCATGTGCTGGTGCAGCACCTGCCATTGGCGCCCGTCGCGGGCCTTGACCATCCCCGCATGGCGCTGCACCAGTTGGCTGGCGGGTCGGCACAGGGGGCCGGCCCAGATCGTCTCCTGCTTGATCTGCGGGTCCAGAGCGAACTTCGACCGGCTGGGTTCGGGCAGACCGAGGCTGATCGCGTATCCGAAGTCTTCGCCGGCAAAGCCCATTTTCAGGCGCCGGGCTTGCTGGCGTGGCCCGCCTTCCACTGGCACCTCGCCGTTGAGCATGCGCCGGGTGAGCTTCTCGGGGCCTGCCCAGAAGGTCGATTCCAGCCCGCCCTCGGCAGCCAGCGCGTTGACCACGCCGCCGCGCGCGGTCTCGGCCAGCAGGCGCAAGGCCTTGTACAGGTTGGACTTGCCACTGCCATTGGCACCGGTAATCACGTTCAGCCGGCCCAGCGGCAGCACCAGCTGGTTGATCGAGCGGTAGTTGGCAATGGCCAGGGTGGTGAGCATAGGCGGCATCCTTGAGCGGTCGGAACGCAGTATCGCCGATACCGCCTCGCTTTGTTGAACCCTGGCCGATGCCGTTTGTCGATCCCTGATCTACGCTTTCAAACGCATCCCTTTCACCTGAGAGAAGCAAGGAGCCTGCATGACGCTAGAGCGTGTGCCGCTGGTCGTTTGCCTAGGGTTGCTGTCCCTGCTTTCAGGATGTGGCAAGGAGGAGGTCGGCCAGGTGCTGCCCCGGGTCGCGGTGCAGCAGGTGCAGCCCACCGACTTTGCCGCCCGGGTCACCCTGACCGGTGACGTGCAGGCGCGGGTGCAGACCGACTTGTCGTTCCGCGTGGGCGGCAAGATCATTGCGCGCAGCGTCGATGTCGGTGACCACGTGAAGGCCAATCAGGTATTGGCGCGCCTGGACCCCAAGGACCTGCAGAACAACGTCGATTCGGCCAAGGCCGAGGTGTTCGCCGAACAGGCCCGGGTTACCCAGACCAGCGCCGCGTTCGTGCGCCAGCAGAAACTCCTGCCCAAGGGCTACACCAGCCAGAGCGAATACGACTCCGCTGAAGCCGCGTTGCGCAGCAGCCAGAGCGCGCTCAAGGCCGCCCAGGCGCAACTGGCCAACGCCAACGAGCAACTGAGCTACACGGCATTGGTGTCCGAGGCCGACGGCGTGATTACTGCGCGCCAGGCCGAAGTCGGCCAAGTGGTGCAGGCGACCATGCCGATCTTCAGCCTGGCGGTCGATGGCGACCGTGACGCGGTGTTCAATGTCTATGAATCGCTGCTGGTGGCACCCAGCGGTGACAAGGGCGTGACGGTCAGCCTGATCGACAACCCCGCCATCACCGCCCAAGGCCACGTGCGCGAGATCACCCCGACGGTCTCTGCGCAAAGCGGCACGGTGCAGGTCAAGGTTGCCCTGCGCGACGTGCCCAAGGGCATGGCTCTGGGTGCGCCGGTGACGGCGTCGGCCAGTGCCCATGGCAAACCGAGCGTCGAGCTGCCCTGGTCAGCCCTGACCAAGGCGCTGAACGAGCCCGCCGTGTGGGTGGTTGGCGAGGGTGACAAGGCGCAACTGCGCAAGGTCCAGGTGGCGCGCTACCTGACCGGAAAAGTGGTGATCAGCGCGGGTCTGGAGGCCGGTGAGATAGTGGTGGTCAGTGGTGGCCAGCTGTTGAACCCAGGTATTCAGGTCGAGAAGATCGATGCCAGAAACGGGGGAGTCGCGCCATGAGGCCGTTGCTGCCGATAGTGTCTGCCTGCCTGTTGCTGGTTGCCTGTGGTGGCGAGGAAGTCCAGCCCGAACCCGTGCGACCGGTGTTGTCGACCGTGGTCGAACCCCAGGTGCAAGCGCAGCTTGGGCGCTTTGCCGGCAATATCCAGGCGCGCTTCGAGAGCACCTTGGGCTTCCGCGTGTCTGGCCGTATCGCCCGGCGCTGGCTGGATGTCGGGGCCCAGGTCAAGCCCGGCGATACCTTGGCTACCCTCGATCCGACCGACCAGCAGAACCAGCTGCGTGCCGCCGAAGGCGACCTTGCGCGGGTGCAGGCGCAGTGGATCAATGCCCAGGCCGATGCCCGTCGCCAGCAACAACTGTATGACCGCGGCGTCGGCGCCCAAGCCCAGCTGGACATCGCCCAGACCAACCTGAAGACTACCGGCGCGTCGCTGGCGCAGGCGCGTTCGGCAGTCAGCCAGGCCCGCGACCAGCTCGACTACAGCACCCTGCGTAGCGACCATGCCGCGGTGATCACGGCCTGGCAGGCCGAGGCCGGGCAGACTGTCAGCGCCGGCCAGGCCGTAGTCACCCTGGCGCGCCCGGACGTGAAGGAAGCGGTGATCGACCTGCCGATAGCCTTGGCCGAACAACTGAGCCGCGACCTCACCTTCACCGTCGCCTCGCAGCTCGACACCAGCATCAACACTACTGCCACCTTGCGCGAGCTGGAGCCCCAGGCAGATACCACCACCCGTACCCGCCGCGCCCGCCTGACCCTGGCCAGCACCCCGGAGGCTTTCCACCTGGGGACAGCGATCAGCGTCACCCTGACCTCGGCGCTGACGCCGCGCAGCCAGTTGCCGCGTTCCGCGTTGCTCGAGCGCGATGGCAAGACCCAGGTCTGGGTGGTCGACCCGCAGGGCAAGACCGTGGCCACCCGTGACGTCACCCTGGCGGAACGTGGCCCTGACAGCATCATCCTGTCCTCCGGTGTGCAACCCGGCGAGCGCGTCGTCACCGCCGGCGTGAACAGCCTCAAGCCTGGCCAGAAGGTCATCTTCGACGAGGACGCACGATGAAAGGAAGCTTCAACCTCTCCGAATGGGCGCTCAAGCACCAGTCCTTCGTCTGGTACCTGATGTTCGTCGGCCTGCTGATGGGGATTTTTTCCTACTTCAACCTGGGTCGAGAGGAGGATCCGTCCTTCACCATCAAGACCATGGTGATCCAGACCCGCTGGCCCGGCGCGACCCAGGACGAGACGCTGTACCAGATCACCGACCGGATCGAAAAGAAACTCGAGGAGCTCGATTCGCTCGACTACGTGAAAAGTTATACCCGCCCCGGTGAATCGACGGTCTACGTGTACCTGCGCGACACCACCAAGGCCAAGGACATTCCGGACATCTGGTACCAGGTGCGCAAGAAGATCCAGGACATCCGCGGCCAGTTCCCCCAGGGCGTACAGGGCCCGGGCTTCAACGACGAGTTCGGCGACGTGTTCGGCTCGATCTACGCTTTCACCTCCGATGGCCTGAACCTGCGTCAGCTGCGCGACTATGTGGAGCAGGCCCGCGCGGAGGTGCGCGAGGTGCACAACATCGGCAAGATCGAGCTGATCGGCACCCAGGATGAAGTGCTCTACCTGAACTTCTCCACCCGCAAGCTGGCAGCCCTGGGCATCGACCAGCGGCAGGTCATGGAGGCGCTGAAATCGCAGAACGCGGTGACCCCGGCGGGGGTGATCGAAGCCGGCCCCGAGCGGATTTCGGTGCGCACCACCGGGCAGTTCGCCTCGGAGAAGGACCTGGAGACGGTCAACCTGCGCATCAACGACCGCTTCTTCCGCCTGGCCGATATCGCCGACATCGAGCGTGGCTATGTCGACCCACCGTCGCCGATCTTCCGCTACAACGGCCAGCCGGCCATCGGCCTGGCCATCGGCATGAAGGCCGGCGGCAACATCGAGGTGTTTGGCGCTGCGCTGAAGAAGAAGATGGACAGCATCGTCAGCGAACTGCCGGTCGGGGTCGGCGTGCACACCGTGTCCGACCAGGCGGTAGTGGTCAAGCAGGCGGTTGGCGGCTTCACCAGTGCGTTGTTCGAAGCCGTGGTGATCGTGCTGGTGGTGAGCTTCGTCAGCCTGGGCGTGCGTGCCGGGCTGGTGGTGGCCTGCTCGATCCCGCTGGTGCTGGCCATGGTGTTCGTGTTCATGGAGTACAGCGATATCACCATGCAGCGGATCTCGCTGGGTGCGCTGATCATTGCCCTGGGCCTGCTGGTTGATGACGCGATGATCACCGTGGAGGTGATGGTCACGCGCCTGGAAATGGGCGAGACGAAAGAGCAGGCGGCGACCTTCGCCTACACCTCGACGGCCTTCCCCATGCTTACCGGAACCCTGGTGACCGTGGCCGGTTTCGTGCCGATCGGCCTCAATGCCAGCTCGGCCGGTGAATATACCTATACCTTGTTCGCGGTGATCGCCGTGGCGCTGCTGGTGTCGTGGGTGGTGGCAGTGTTCTTCGCCCCGGTGCTGGGGGTGCATATCCTCAGCAGCGAAAAGCTCAAGCCCCACGAGGCCGAACCCGGGCGAGTGGGCCGGGCATTCGAACATGGCCTGCTGTGGTGCATGCGCCACCGCTGGGTGACGGTGATCGGCACCATCGTGCTGTTCGCACTGTCGGTGGTGGGCATGCGCTTCGTGCAGAACCAGTTCTTCCCATCCTCGGACCGCCCGGAGATCCTGGTCGATCTCGACCTGCCGCAGAACGCCTCGATCGAGGAAACGCGCAAGGTGGTGGATCGCCTGGAGGCGAAGATCAAGGACGACCCCGACCTGGTGCGCTGGAGCACTTACATCGGCCAGGGCGCGATCCGCTTCTACCTGCCCCTCGACCAGCAACTGCAGAATCCCTATTACGCCCAGCTGGTGATCGTCAGCAAGGGCTTCGAAGAGCGCCAAGGCATGATCGAGCGCCTGCAGAAACTGCTGCGCGAGGACTTCGTCGGCATCGGCAGCAACGTGCAGTCGCTGGAGATGGGCCCGCCGGTGGGCCGGCCGATCCAGTACCGGGTCAGCGGCAAGGACATCGACCAGGTGCGCCGCTATGCCATCGAACTGGCCACGGTGCTCGATGGCAACGAACATATCGGCGACATGATGTACGACTGGAACGAGCCCGGTAAGGTGCTGCGCATCGAGATCGCCCAGGACAAGGCACGCCAGCTGGGGCTGTCGTCCGAAGACGTGGCCAATGTGATGAACAGCATCGTCAGTGGTGTGCCGGTCACCCAGGTCAACGACAACATCTATCTGGTCGACGTCATTGCCCGCGCCGAGGACAGCGAGCGGGGCTCGCCCGACACCCTGCAGAACCTGCAGATCGTAAGTCCCAGCGGTGTGTCGATTCCCCTGCTGGCGTTCGCCACCGTGCGCTACGAGCTGGAGCAGCCATTGGTGTGGCGGCGCGACCGCAAGCCGACCATCACCATCAAGGCCTCGGTGGTCGGCGATATCCAGCCGACCAACCTGGTGGCGCAGCTCAAGCCGAAGATCGACGAGTTCGCCGGCAAGCTGCCGCCCGGCTACGGCGTGGCCACCGGCGGTACGGTGGAGGAGAGCAGCAAGGCCCAGGGGCCGATCGCCGACGTTATCCCGCTGATGCTGTTCCTCATGGCGACCTTCCTGATGATCCAGCTGCACAGCGTGCAGAAGCTGTTCCTGGTGGTCAGCGTCGCGCCGCTGGGTCTGATCGGCGTGGTCCTGGCCCTGGTACCCACGGGCACGCCCATGGGCTTCGTGGCGATCCTCGGCATCCTCGCCCTGGCCGGGATCATCATCCGCAACTCGGTGATCCTGGTGACCCAGATCGACGAATTCGAGGAGCAGGGCTACACCCCCTGGGACGCGGTGGTGGAGGCGACCAACCACCGCCGCCGGCCGATCCTGCTGACGGCGGCGGCGGCGAGCCTGGGCATGATCCCGATTGCCCGGGAAGTGTTCTGGGGGCCGATGGCCTACGCCATGATCGGCGGCATCATCAGCGCAACGCTGCTGACGCTGTTGTTCCTGCCGGCGCTGTACGTGGCCTGGTACAAGATCCGCGAGCCGGAAAAGACTTCCTGAGAACCACGCGCACCCTGTGGGAGCTGGCTTGCCAGCGATAGCGTCGGTGAGGCTGACGACGCTATCGCTGGCAAGCCAGCTCCCACAGGGTTCAGTGTTCGCGCTAATGGTTATATAAACATTCTTAAACAGTATTTTTAAGAATATCCGCGCCTCACTAGTATTGCCCTCAAGCCAGGCGCAAATCCCCTTCAAAACCTCTGCCCGGCTCCCTTACTCACAGGAGAACGAGCATGAGTGCATCTCTGCGCAGCATCGACGGTCAGGACGAAGCCACCATTCTGCGTGAAATCCAGAGTGCCCTGCGCGACCTGCGCTTTGGCGCGGTGGAGATCACCGTGCACAACGCCCAGGTGGTGCAGATCGAACGCAAGGAGAAGTTCCGCCTGCAGCAGCCCGGTAACAAGACCGGCTGACACCGCACCCCTTCAAAACTAGAAAAATGCCAATCGGGAGCTTCACCATGTCCATCCGCCGTTATGCGCTTGCCGCCCTGGCCAGTGCCGTTTTTGCCGGTTCCGCGATCGCCAAGGACTACGAATTGCTGAACGTGTCCTATGACCCGACCCGCGAGTTGTACCAGCAGTACAACGCCGAGTTCATCAAGCATTGGCAAGCCGCCAACCCCGGCGACAAGGTGAAGATCCAGCAGTCCCACGGCGGTTCGGGCAAGCAGGGCCGCGCGGTCATCGACGGCCTGCGCGCCGACGTGGTGACCCTGGCCCTGGCCGGCGATATCGACGAGATCGCCAAGCTTGGCAAGACCCTGCCGGAGGACTGGCAGAAGCGCCTGCCGGACGCCAGCACGCCGTACACCTCGACCATCGTGTTCCTGGTACGCAAGGGCAACCCGAAAGGCATCAAGGACTGGGGCGACCTGATCAAGAAAGACGTCTCGGTGATCACGCCCAATCCAAAGACCTCCGGCGGCGCCCGCTGGAACTTCCTCGCCGCCTGGGCCTATGGCCTGAAGACCGGCGGCAGCGAAGACAAGGCCAAGGCCTACGTGCAGGAGCTGTTCAAGCACGTGCCGGTGCTCGATACCGGCGCCCGCGGCTCGACCATCACCTTTGTTAACAACGGGCAGGGCGATGTGCTGCTGGCGTGGGAAAACGAAGCCTTCCTGGCGCTAAAGGAAGACGGTGGCGCCGACAAGTTCGAGATTGTCGTGCCTTCGCTGTCAATCCTGGCCGAGCCACCGGTGGCGGTGGTCGACAAGAACGCCGAGAAGAAGGGCAACGAGAAGATCGCCGAAGAGTATCTCAAGCATCTGTACAGCCCGGCTGGCCAGAAGATCGCTGCACAAAACTTCTACCGTCCGCGTGACGCGAAGGTTGCCGCCGAATTCGGCAAGCAGTTCCCGAAACTGGACCTGGTGACCATCGACAAGGACTTCGGTGGCTGGAAGACTGCGCAGCCGAAGTTCTTCAACGATGGCGGTGTGTTCGACCAGATTTATCAGGCACAGTGATCGGCAATGAACAAGCGGGGCCGCTTCGCGCCCCTTTCGCCGGCAAGCCGGCTCCCACAGGAAGCGGGAATGCACCGCCACTGTGGGAGCTGGCTTGCCAGCGAAAGGGCTGCGCAGCAGCCCCACAAACAAAACCCTCCAGTAGCCTGCACCGGCCCGGGATGACTCCCGGGCTTCGTGCGTTCAACCAGGGACCTTTATGTCACGTCGCATTTCCCCCGTCATACCCGGCTTCGGGCTGACACTGGGCTACACCTTGGTGTACCTCAGCCTGATCGTGCTGATACCGCTGGCGGCCATGTTCATCCATGCCTCGCAGCTCACCTGGGAGCAGTTCTGGAACATCGTCAGCGCGCCGCGGGTCATCGCCGCGCTGAAGCTGAGTTTCGGTACCGCCCTGTTCGCAGCCATCATCAATGGCGTGATCGGCACCCTGCTGGCCTGGGTGCTGGTGCGCTACACCTTCCCCGGGCGCAAGGTCATCGATGCGATGATCGACCTGCCGTTCGCCCTGCCCACCGCCGTGGCCGGCATCGCCTTGACCGCCTTGTACGCCCCTGCGGGCTGGGTCGGCCAGTTCGCCACGGATCTTGGTTTCAAGATCGCCTACACCCCACTGGGCATTACCCTGGCGCTGACGTTCGTCACCCTGCCGTTCGTGGTACGCACGGTGCAGCCAGTGCTGGCTGACATCCCGCGTGAGGTGGAAGAGGCCGCTGCCTGCCTGGGCGCGAAACCTTTGCAGGTGTTCCGCCATGTACTGGCCCCGGCGT
The DNA here is from genome assembly GCF_024749165.1 of Pseudomonas sp. B21-023. Taxonomy (NCBI): domain Bacteria; kingdom Pseudomonadati; phylum Pseudomonadota; class Gammaproteobacteria; order Pseudomonadales; family Pseudomonadaceae; genus Pseudomonas; species Pseudomonas sp. B21-023. Next base: position 260,387 of record NZ_CP087190.1, read on the forward strand.
TGCTGCCTGCCTGGCTGACCGGCTTCGCCCTGGCCTTCGCCCGTGGCGTTGGCGAGTATGGCTCGGTGATCTTCATCGCCGGCAACATGCCGATGAAGACCGAGATCCTGCCGTTGCTGATCATGGTCAAGCTCGACCAGTACGACTACACCGGCGCCACTGCCATCGGCGTATTGATGCTGGTGGTTTCCTTCATCCTGCTGCTGCTGATCAACTTGCTGCAGCGGCGCATCGAAACCCCTTGAAGGAGGCCCGCTTATGTCTTCATCAACCCTTGGCGCAACCGCCGCCGCCAACGCCGCCCGGCGTGGCAGTGCCACTTCGCGCCGCGTGCTGATCTCCCTGGCCTGGATCGTCTTTGCGCTGTTCCTGGCCTTGCCGCTGGTGATCGTTGTGTCTCAGGCCCTGAAAAACGGCTTCGGCACCTTCTTCGAGGCGATCTTCGAGGCCGATGCGTTGTCTGCGCTCAAACTGACCCTGCTGGCGGTGGCCATTTCGGTGCCGCTGAACCTGCTGTTCGGGGTCAGCGCCGCCTGGTGCGTGAGCAAGTACAGCTTCCGTGGCAAAAGTATCCTGGTGACCCTGATCGACCTGCCGTTCTCGGTGTCACCGGTGATCGCCGGCCTGGTCTACGTGCTGATGTTCGGCGCCCAGGGCCTGTTCGGTCCGTGGCTGCAGGACCACGACATCCAGATCGTCTTCGCCCTGCCGGGCATCGTCCTGGCGACCATCTTCGTCACCGTGCCGTTTGTCGCCCGTGAACTGATCCCGCTGATGCAGGAGCAGGGTACCCAGGAAGAGGAGGCCGCGCGCCTGCTCGGCGCCAACGGCTGGCAGATGTTCTGGCACGTCACGCTACCGAACATCAAGTGGGGCCTGATCTACGGCGTGGTGCTGTGCACCGCCCGGGCCATGGGCGAGTTCGGCGCGGTGTCGGTGGTGTCCGGGCATATCCGTGGCGTCACCAACACCTTGCCGCTGCACGTGGAGATCCTCTACAACGAGTACAACCATGTCGCGGCCTTCAGCGTGGCCAGCCTGCTGCTGATCCTGGCGCTCTTCATCCTGCTGCTCAAGCAGTGGAGCGAGAACCGTATTAACCGCCTGCGCCACAGCGCCGCGGAGGAATGATTCATGTCGATCGAAGTTCGTAACGTCAGCAAGCGCTTCAACAGCTTCCAGGCCCTGGACAACATCAACCTGGACATCCACAGCGGCGAGCTGGTTGCCCTGCTTGGCCCGTCGGGCTGCGGCAAGACCACTCTGCTGCGCATTATCGCCGGCCTGGAAACCCCGGATGACGGCAGCATCGTGTTCCATGGTGAAGACGTGTCCGGGCACGACGTGCGTGATCGCAACGTCGGCTTCGTGTTCCAGCACTACGCGCTGTTCCGCCATATGAGCGTGTTTGACAACGTCGCCTTCGGGCTGCGCATGAAACCCAAGGGCGAGCGCCCGAGCGAGAGCAAGATCGCCGAGAAGGTCCACGAGCTGCTGAACATGGTGCAGCTCGACTGGTTGTCAGATCGCTACCCCGAGCAGTTGTCCGGTGGCCAGCGCCAGCGTATCGCCCTGGCTCGTGCCCTGGCGGTGGAGCCCAAGGTGCTGTTGCTCGACGAGCCGTTCGGGGCGCTGGATGCCAAGGTGCGCAAGGAGCTGCGCCGCTGGCTGGCGCGGCTGCACGAGGACATCAACCTGACCTCGGTATTCGTTACCCACGACCAGGAAGAGGCCATGGAAGTCGCCGACCGCATCGTGGTGATGAACAAGGGCGTGATCGAGCAGATCGGTTCGCCCGGCGAGGTGTACGAAAAGCCGGCCAACGACTTTGTCTACCACTTCCTTGGTGACTCCAACCGCCTGGCGCTCAGCGAAGGCCACCATGTGCTGTTCCGCCCGCACGAGGTGTCGCTGTCGCGCCATGAGACCGAAGGCCACCATGCCGCCGAGGTCCGCGATATCCGCCCGTTGGGCGCGACCACCCGGGTCACCTTGAAGGTGGAAGGGCAAAGCGAGCTGATCGAGGCCGAGGTGGTCAAGGATCACGACAGCCTGACCGGGTTGGCGCGCGGGGAGACGTTGTTCTTCCGGCCAAAGGTGTGGCAGAAGGTGGCGGATATCTGAGCTGCAGGCATGAAAGGAAAAGCCCGGGCATGGTCCCGGGTTTTTTTATGTGCTGGCGGATAGTCGGGGCTGCGCTGCAGCCCATCGCCGGCAAGCCGGCTCCCACAGTACAGGGTCTGCTGCAATGACCTGTGGGAGCTGGCTTGCCAGCGATCGAGGGCAAAGCCCTCGCAGCGGATTGATGCCTTGAGCGAATATTTTGCATGCTGATAAGGCATCGTTCGCAAGCTGTTCTGCGGCAGGCCGCGAAAGACGCGGGTTGTGGACAGACCATCGAAATAATTATTCCATTTAGGTCTAATTTTACGTTTAAACATTTCTTTATGAGCTAAGCCCCTAGGCCCGATGATTCAGCCACACACCTGAATCAACACCCCAGGAGTTTCTAGCAATGGGTAATGTCCAGACGGCCGTCAGGGCCTTTGAGCAGCCATGGCACCCGGCATCGGGCGACCTGGTCGAGCTCGGACGCACGCTACGCCTGCCGCTTGGTCAGTTACGCCTGCAACGCACGCCGCTGAGCGGCCTCAAACGACGCGACAAGCTGGCGTTGGTGCTGCTGGTGCTGGCCCTGCACGGTGCCGTCGCCTACTGGATCAACCAGGCACCGACCCCGGCGTTGCCCATCGTGCCGCCGCAGATTCCGCCCATGACCATCGAGTTCGCCGCGCCCGCGCCGCCGGTCGTCGAGCCGCCGCCGCCAGCCCCGGCAGCGCCTGTGGTCGAACCGCCACCGCCGGTGCTCGACGAGTTGGCTGCCAAGCCAAAGCCCAAGCCGAAAGTCGTGCCCAAGCCTGTGGCCAAGCCACAGCCAAAACCGCAGCCGAAACCGGTCGAAGCGCCGCCACCCACGCCGACGCCCGTGGCCGCGCCGGCTCCGTCTGCGCCACCCGCCCCGGCCCCGGTGACGCCAGCCTCGGCCAACGCCGCGTACCTCAAGAACCCGGCGCCGGAATATCCGCAGATGGCCCAGCGCCGTGGCTGGGAGGGCACCGTGCTGCTGCGCGTCGAGGTGCTGCCCAGTGGCAAGCCAGGGCAGATCCAGATCCAGAAAAGCAGTGGTCGCGACGCCCTGGACGCCGCCGCGCTGGCGGCGGTGAAACGCTGGAGCTTCGTCCCGGCCAAGCAGGGCGAGGTGGCCCAGGTGGGTTGGGTCAGCGTACCGATCGATTTCAAGCTTCGTTAACTTGCGAGCGCACACAGGAAGGACTTCATCATGAGCTTGTTGGCATCCCCCCTCGAATCCGTTGAAGGCGCGGTCATCTGGCTGCTGGTCGGCTTCTCCGTCGCCACCTGGGCGCTGGCCCTGGTCAAGGTCGTGCAGTTCGTGCGCCTGAAGAACCAGGACAAGCGCTTCCACCAGCAGTTCTGGGCCGCGTCCAGCCTCGACTCCGCCGCCGAGCCGGCCCACGATCTGCCAGGCCCGGCTGCCCGTGTCGCCCAGGCGGGCTTTGCGGCGATCGCGGTTGGCGAGCCTGGTCACGCTAACGATTTGAGCCAGGCCATCAACCACCAGGACCGCCTGGAGCGAGCCCTGCGCCAGCAGATCGTCCGTGAGCGTCGTTCGCTGGAAACCGGCCTGGCGGTGGTGGCCAGTATCGGCAGCACTTCGCCCTTCATCGGCCTGTTCGGCACGGTGTGGGGCATCATGGAGGCGCTCAAGGGCATCAGCGCGGCGGGTTCGGCGAGCCTGGAGACCGTGGCCGGGCCCATCGGCGCGGCGTTGGTGGCCACCGGCGTGGGTATCGCCGTCGCGGTGCCGGCGGTGCTGGTCTACAACTACTTCCTCCGTCGCCTCAAGCTGACCGCCGCCGACCTCGACGACTTCGCCCACGACTTCTACAGCCTGGCGCAGAAGAGTGCGTTCCGCGTACTGGTGCACCCGGCGGTACAGCGCCAGCACACCGGCTTCACCCAACCTGTGAAGGAGGCGTCCTGACATGGCCTTCTCGACCCAGGACAGCGATGAAGTGTTGAGTGAAATCAACGTCACGCCGTTGGTGGACGTCATGCTGGTGCTGTTGGTGGTGTTCATCGTCACCGCGCCGTTGCTGACCAACGCCATCCCTATCAACCTGCCCAAGACCGAGGCCGTGGCCCCGGTGGAGCAGAAGGACCCGCTGGTAGTGAGCATCGACGGCAGCGGCAAGCTGTTCATCAACAAGGACGAGATCCAGCCCGACCTGCTGGAGACCAACCTCAAGGCTGCCAAGGACAAGGACGCCGAGCTGCGTGTGCAGCTGCAGGCCGACGATGGTGTGAACTACGGCGAGGTCGCCCGCGCAATGGCGGCGATCGAGCGTGCCGGGATCAGCAAGCTGGCGGTGATCACCGCGCGCTGACCGGCGATACCTTCTTCAGGCAAGTGCTTAGGGGCCATTTTCCTTGGCAGGGGATGGCCCTTTTTTTATTCGCGAAGCCAGCCTCTTCCATATGGATATTTTGGTTATTAATAAATAGCTTCTTATTCCTTTACGAATATAACCGCCTCCCTATACTTGCACCCAAGCACGCAAACTTCCGGAGGCGTCCCCATGCGCAATGAGTCGATTCGTTACCTGATTGTGCCGGGCTGGCAAGGATCGCCAGACAACCATTGGCAAAGTCACTGGCAGCGCAGCCTGCCCAATAGTGCCCGGGTCGAGCAGAGCGACTGGCTCACGCCACAACGGCGCGATTGGGTACAGGCGCTGGAGCAAGCGATTGCCGCCGAGCGCTCGCCGGTGATTCTCATCGCCCACAGCCTCGGCTGCATCACGGTCGCGCATTGGGCCGCCCAGGCCAGCCCTGATCTGCAGCAAAGGGTGCGCGGCGCGCTGCTGGTGGCACCGGCGGATGTCGAGCGGCCGAATTGCGCGCCGGCCCTGCGCAATTTCGCGCCGATTCCCCTGCAGGCCCTGCCGTTTCCCAGCCAAGTGGTCAGCTCCGACAACGACCCGGCGGTGAGCGTGCCGCGCGCGTTGTACCTGGCGCAGGCCTGGGGCGCCGAAGCCGGGCTGTTGGCCAACGCCGGGCATATCAACGTCAAGTCCGGGCACCTGCGGTGGGAGCAAGGCTTTGCCTATCTCTACCGGCTGCAGGCCCGTGTCGACCAGCGCGCCCTGCGCAGCGCCTGATCCACAGGTTTCATCGACTGAGCTGAATCCCTCGACCGCTTGCGGCCGGGGCGGGAGTATTCCATGACATTTCACACACCATTCGGTCAGCCGCTGCTGACCTTCCCCGAACTGGACAAGAGCCCACTGAGCATCCGCGCCAAGGCGCTGGTGTTCGTCGATCCGCGCTCCCAGGCGCTGCGCCAGGCCCTGGAGCGGCTGGCTCCACAACCGTTGCCGGTGCTGATCCGCGGCGAGACCGGCACCGGCAAGGAGCTGCTGGCCCGGCAGATTCATCGCGCCAGTGATCGAGGCGGGCTGTTCGTATCGGTCAACTGCGCGGCCATCAGCCCGACCTATGCCGATGCCGAGCTGTTCGGCTACAGCGCCGGTAGCCAGGGCGGTACTGCCAGCAGTCGCGCCGGATGGTTCGGTTCGGCCAATGGCGGCACGTTGTATCTGGACGAGATCGCCGACCTGCCCCTGGCGATCCAGGGCAAGCTGTTGGCCGCCCTGGAGAATCGCGAGGTGATCCGGGTCGGCGCCACGCAACCGCAGGCGGTCGATGTGCGGCTGGTGGCCGCGTCCAGCATCGACCTGGCGCTGGCAGTGCGCGCGGGGCGTTTCAACGAGCGGCTCTACCATTACCTGCACGAAGGTGAGCTGGAGTTGCCGGCGCTGCGTGATCGGGTCGGCGATATCCTGCCGTTGGCCGAGTACTTCGTGGGGATCTACAGCGTGCGCCTGGATCGGCCGGTTCCCCTCATCAGCGAGGCCGCCCAGCAGGCGCTCGAAGCGCATGCTTGGCCGGGCAATACCCGCGAGCTGGAGAACGTCATTCACTTCGCCCTGCTGGTCAGCGATGGCGAGGAAATCCTCCCCGCGCATCTCGACCTGCCCGATACCGCTCCCCTCGCCAGCCTGGCCCGCCAGCTCATGCAGCTAGGCGGCAGTCGAGAGGCGGATACCTTGGCCGAACTGCGCGATCTGCTCGGCGCGGCGCTGGCACGACTGGGGAAAAGCTCGCCGTAGAGCAGTGTGCCGCCGTTCATAAGCAAAGGGCGTGATGGCCATTTGTTTTTGGCATAAGCAGCTAATCAAAAGATATTGTTCCGGAATAAAAAATCTCGGTATTGTCCACTGCACGCCCACCCGAACGGATGGGCACCCGACTCGCCATCTGCGATGGCCCAGCTTTAGAACAAGGATCACCATGAAAAAGACCCTGCTGACCACCGCCCTGGCCGCCGCACTGTCGTTCGCGGGCCTCGCCAACGCCGCCGAGAAACTGGTGGTGGCCGCCACGCCCGTGCCGCATGCCGAAATCCTCGAACTGATCAAGCCGACCCTGGCCAAGGAAGGCGTGGACCTGGAGATCAAGGTCTTCACCGACTACGTCCAGCCCAATGTGCAGGTCGACCAGAAGCGCCTGGACGCCAACTACTTCCAGACCCTGCCGTACCTGAAGAACTTCAACGAAGGCAAGGGCACCCACCTGGAGACCGTGATCGGCGTGCACGTCGAACCGTTCGGTGGCTACTCGAAGAAGGTCAAGAGCCTGGCCGAGCTGAAGGACGGCGCGACCGTGGCCATCCCCAACGAGGGGAGCAACAGTGGCCGTGCCCTGCTGCTGCTGCAGAAGGCCGGGCTGATTACCCTGAAGGATCCGAAGAACGCCCTGGCCACGCCGAAGGATATCGCCGAGAACCCGAAGAAGCTCAAGTTCAAGGAGCTTGAATCGGCCATGCTCCCGCGTGTGCTGGATCAGGTCGACCTGGACATGATCAACACCAACTATGCGCTTGAAGCCGGCCTGAACCCGGCCAAGGACGCCCTGGTGATCGAAGGTAGCGATTCGCCGTACGTGAACTTCCTGGTTGCCCGCCCGGACAACAAGGACAGCGCGGCCATCCAGAAGCTGGCCAAGGCGCTGACCAGCCCGGAAGTGAAGGCATTCATCGAGAAGAAGTACAGCGGCGCGGTACTGCCAGCGTTCTGATACGCGACCTGGAACGAAAAACGCCGACGCATTTTGCGTCGGCGTTTTTGTTTGTACTGAGCTGACGGGCAGGCCGGTCTGGAGTAGTGCAGCGCAAGCCTCAGCGTTGAGTCGCCAGGGCCCGGCGCAGCGCCAGGAGCCACAGCAGTTGTTCGTTCGAAGCAGGCAAGCAGGGGCTGTTCATCGTTGTCTTCCTTGTTGAATGTGATGGGCCGTGCAAGTCACAGTTTGAAATCCCTTGGAGGGGAAAATCCTCGGAAAGATCCGCGTCTAGGGAAGGAAATTTCCGAACGTCACGGGGTGGTGATATAGATATGCAATAAAGATATTTATAAAAATATTTTTATGCCTTTAGAGTCTAGGAATCGTGCTTACCGGCACAGCGCCACTATTCGTGAAATGACGCCGAGCTACCCTCGTGCCGACCCTGGACCTTCCCATGCCGTACCTTCGTGACCCCGTGCCGAGGCCCCTTCCATGAGCTTCGACACTGCTTTCATGCTTAGCACACTGCCGGCCTTCTTCAAGGCCGTTGGCGTGACCCTGCAAGTCGGGGCGATCGCAATCGTCACCTCGTTGCTGGTGGCGCTGCTCAATGCGACGATCCTGGTGTTGCGCACGCCGTACCTGTGGCGCCTGGTCAAGGGCTATGTGGAGCTGGCGCGCAACACACCGTTGCTGATCCAGCTGTTCTTCGTCTACTTCGCCTTGCCGAGCCTGGGGGTGAAGGTATCCGGCTTCGCCGCCGCGATCATCACCCTGACGTTCATGGGCGGCGCCTACCTCACCGAGGTACTGCGCGCCGGGGTCGAGGCGGTGCCGCGGGCGCAACTGGAGTCCGGGCGCTCCATCGGGCTTTCCGAGGGCCAGCTGCTGCGCCATGTGATCCTGCCCCAGGCCGGCATCCTCAGCCTGCCGGCACTGTTCGCCAATTTCGTCTTCCTGCTCAAGGAAACCACCGTGGTTTCGGCGGTGGCGGTGCCGGAGATTCTCTACACCACCAAGAACTACATCGCCCTGTACTACAAGACCTACGAAATGCTCGCCGTGCTGACCCTGCTCTGCGTGCTGATCTTCCTGCCGCTGTCGCTGCTGCTGCGCTACCTGGAACGGAGGCTGCAACATGGCCAGTTCGGGCATTGAGCTGCTGCTGGTTTCGCTGCCGCAACTGGCCACGGGCGCCGGGCAGACCCTGGCGATCTCGGCCCTGGGCATCCTGTTCGCCACCTTGGGCGGCGTGCTCTACGGCGTGCTGGCGACCCTCGGCAGCCGTTGGCTGAACATCCTGCTGCAGGTGTACCTGGAACTGTTCCGGGCGATTCCGGTGCTGGTCTGGCTGTACCTGGTGTTCTTCGGCTTGCCGATCTTCTTCGGCGTGAGCATCCCCAGCTTCTGGTGCGCGGTGCTGGTGCTGGGCCTGTGGGGCGCCAGCGAGGTCGGCGAGGTGGTGCGCGGCGCCTTGCAGTCGCTGCCACGCGGGCAGCGCGAGGCGGGGTTGTCTATCGGCCTGGGCGGCTGGCAGCTGTATGCCTATGTGCTGCTGCCTCAGGCGCTCAAGCGCATGACCCCGCCGACCATCAATATCTACACGCGGATCATCAAGACCAGCTCGCTGGCGGTGCTGATCGGCGTGGTCGAAGTGATCAAGGCGGGGCAGCAGATCATCGAACGTACCTACGAGTCGGTGCTGATCTACGGCGCGCTGTTCCTGTTCTTCTTTCTTGTCTGCTATCCGCTGTCAGCCGCCTCCCGCGTGCTGGAGCGGCGCTGGGCCCACGCATGAATCCATTGATCGAATTCCAAGGCTTCAACAAGTTCTTCGGCCAGCACCAGGTGCTTGCAGACATCGACCTCAAGGTCGAGGCCGGCGAGGTGGTGGTGATCCTCGGCCCCAGCGGCTGCGGCAAGAGCACCCTGCTGCGCTGCCTCAACGGCCTGGAAGAGGCCCAGGGCGGCAGCCTGCGCCTCGACGGCCAGGAGCTGCTCGGCCCCGACACCGACTGGCGCCAGGTGCGCCAGCGGGTCGGCATGGTGTTCCAGAGCTACCACCTGTTCGGCCACATGAGCGTGATCGACAACTTGCTGCTGGGGCCGCTGAAGGTGCAGAAGCGCGAACGCCACGAGGCCCAGGCCCAGGCCGAGGCTCTGCTGGCCCGGGTAGGGCTGCTGGACAAGCGTGACGCGTTCCCGCGCCAGCTCTCCGGTGGCCAGCAACAACGCATCGCCATTGTCCGTTCGTTGTGCATGAACCCACAGGTGATGCTCTTCGATGAGGTCACCGCGGCCCTCGACCCGGAGATGGTCAAGGAGGTGCTGCAGGTGATCCAAGGTCTGGCCCGCGAAGGCATGACCCTGCTCATCGTCACCCACGAAATGGCCTTCGCCCGCGCGGTGGCCGACCGCATCGTGTTCATGGAGGCCGGCAGGATCCTTGAACAGAACCACCCTGAGCGCTTCTTCACTCAACCGCAGACCGCACGCGCGCAGCAGTTCCTGGAGAAATTCTCGTTCGTCGAAAGCCTGCCCAAGACACTGTCTAAGCCACTGCACAAGGAACTGTCATGAAGACTGCCCCGTTCGCCAAACTGCTCGCGCCATTGCTGGGCCTGGCCCTGCTGGCCGGCTGCAACAAATCCGAAGACCCGGCCAAGCCTGCCGCCGCCTCGCCGGCCAGTAGCTACCTGGAAACCATCAAGGCCCGTGACAAGCTGATCGTCGGCGTGTTCACCGACAAGCCACCGTTCGGCTTCGTCGATGAAAGCGGCCGCTACGTGGGCTTCGACACCGACATCGGCCGTCGCTTCGCCAAGGACCTGCTGGGCGACGAGAACAAGGTCGAGTTCGTCGCGGTCGAGCCTGCCAGCCGCATCCCGTTCCTGCAGAGCGACAAGGTCGACCTTATCCTCGCCAACATGACCGTCACTCCGGAACGCAAGGAGGCCGTGGACTTCACCAACCCCAACCTGCGCGTGGCGGTGCAGGCCATCGTCGCCGACGGCAGTCCGGTGCAAAAGCTCGACGACCTGGCCGACAAGACCATCATCGTCACCACCGGCACCACCGCCGACATCTGGCTGACCAAGACCCACCCGGACTGGAAACTGCTCAAGTTCGAGAAGAACACCGAGTCGCTGGCCGCGCTGGCCAACGGTCGGGGTGATGCCTATGCCCAGGACAACCTGATCCTGTTTAGCTGGGCCAAGCAGAACCCGGGCTACCGCGTGCTGCCACAGCTGTTGGGTGACGAAGCACCGATCGCCCCGGCGGTGAAGAAGGGCAATACCGAGTTGCGCGATTGGGTGAACGCCGAACTGGCCAAGCTCGGCGAGGAGAAGTTCCTGCTCAAGCTGTACGACCAGTACGTGCGCAAGGAGCTGAGCGACGACACCAAGCCTGAGAGCGTGATCGTCGAGGGCGGCAACTGGCAGGGCTGATCGCCTGAACGGGGCTGCAAAGCAGCCCCTTTCGGTCTCAGCAATTGCGCGGTAACCAGTTCAACAGGAAATCATTCACCACCTGCGGATTCTCCAGGCTGGAGATATGCCCGGCGAATGGAATCTGTGCCGCCAGGCATCCAATCAGCTGCGCCATCTCGGCGGACTCCGCCGGTGGCCTTGGGATGTCCTGGTCGCCACAGAGCACGATGGTCCGCTCTCCCGGCAGCTCACCGAGTCGCGCCAGCAGGTCTGGCCGCCCGAAAATTACCCGGCCCATGGGGTCGAGGCTTTCGCGGATGGTCTTGGAAGTGCTCGCCTTCAGCCCGGCGCGGAACTGCTCGCGCACGTCAGGCACGGTTTCCCCTCCGGCATGAAAGAAGATCGGCACCACGACGTCCAGCAACGGATCGATAAAGGCTCCCGCCTTGCTTGCCGCATCCAGCAAACCGAAATACTTCAGCCGCGTTGCCTCGGGCTCCGCGCCCAGGTAGGTGTCCATCAGCACCAGGCGGTCGACTCGTTCAGGGTGGTCGACGGCCAACTGCGCGCCCCACATGCCGCCAACCGACAACCCGACCAGGTGGCACTTCTGGATATCCAGGGCATCGAGCAACGCCAGGTGCTGGCGAGCCAGGGCGGCCATGTCGACGGTACTGGCGGGCGGGGCTGCGGAATCGCCGTGGCCCCACAGCTCAGGCACGATGACCCGGAAGTACCGTGACAGGGCGTCGATCTGCGGTTGCCACATGGCGGACGACCACAGGTAGCTGTGTCCCAGCAGCACTGGGAAGCCCTGGCCCTGGTCGACATAGCTCATGCGTGCTCCGTCGATCTCGATGAAGTGTTTCTGCATTGCTTGACCTCATGGATTGCGAGAGGGCCGCTGTGCGGCCCCGGTTTCTATCTGGGCTCCAGCCGCAGCGTGCTTTGCGCCGGAATCACCCCCATCCGCGCCTTGTGATAGCGCCCCTCGATGTAGTCCTCGGCCTGGTCGCCATAGTGCCGGTCGAATGGCACGCCACTCTGCCCGACCGGGTTGATGGTCAGCGCGGCGCCGGCGTCGGCGAAGTCGATCAGGCGGCGGGTGGATGGCCCGTAGGTGACCGGCCAGGGCGCCGGGCCGATCTTCGCCGACAGGTTGTTCGGTACTTCATGGGTCCCGGGCGCGGCGTAGGGCCCGACATTGAACAACAGGTTCAGCGGCTTCTTCACGCCCAGCGGATGGTTGTGCGTGAGGGTATGGGCCTTGCCCCACTGCCAGCTGGCCGGATCCTTGCCGAAGGTCGCGCGCAGGTGCTTGAGGCTGCGCTGCCAGGCCAGGCGCACGATGGCGTTGCGATCGGTGTGTTCATTGCTACCACGCAGATTCCACCACGGCGATTGAGGGTCGCCAGCCAGGCGAGGCAGCGCGGCGTCGATGGCACGGGTGCTGATCAGCACCGGGAACCAGGTGTCGCCCAGTTCGTCGTGCAGGGCGGCGAACGCCAGCTCGTAGAGGAACTGGTTGAACAGCGTGGCGCTGGTGGAGTCCAGCGGGTAGTCGCCGCGCCAGGCCGCCAGTTGCTCGACCAGTTCCTTCTCTTCGTCGCCCTGGGCGACGTTGCGCAAGGTGCCGAGCAGCGGTGCCAGGGTACGCGGGCCATAGTCGGTGCTGGTGTCCAGTTGCAAGGCCTGGCTGTTCTGGGTGTCCCACTTGATGTCCGGGTCGCGTAACAGGCGATCGAGCTGGCGCCCCCGGTCGGCCAGGTTGTAATAGCCGGGCACGGGCATCGCGCCGGGTGGCTGGTAATTGGCCGAGACGATATAGCCGCTGGCCGGGTTCTCCTGCTGTGGATTGGCACTGAACGGGTAGAACCCCGGCTTGGCGGCCTGGCCGCTGCCGCCGTCGAGGATGAACGCCGGATTGACGCCCTCCGGGCGGATCGGCAGGCGCGCCGCTGCCCACCAGCCGATGTCGCCACGGGCATTGGCCCACACCAGGTTCAACCCCGGCGCCTGGATCTTGCTTGCCGCCTCGCGCATCTTGTCCAGGGTGTCGGCGCGGTTGATCTGGTAGAAACCCTCGAGTATCGGGTTCTCGGTTTCCAGGAAGGCCCACCACATGGCGATGGGCGTCGGGCCGGCGGTGTCGCCGAGCACGCTGTTGACGATCGGACCGTGGGGCGATCGGCGCAAGGTGATGCTGGCCGGCTGCGCATCCTTGACCGCGATTTTCTGCTCGGTCTTTTCAAGTGTCTGCCAGCGGCCATCGACCATCACTTGCTCGGGGTCCTGCGGGTTGGTCTGTTCCGCGATCAGGTCGACGTCGTCGTTCTGGAACATGGTCAGGCTCCAACCGAAGTCGCGGTTGTGGCCGAGCAGGGCGAACGGGTTGAGCGCCTGGAAGTAGCCATACAGGTTGAAGTCTGGTGCCGACAGCTCGGCTTCGTACCAGATCGCCGGCACCGCGAAGCTGATGTGCGGGTCACCCGCCAGCAGTGGCCGGCCGCTGCGGGTATGGCTGCCGGCCACGGCCCAGGCGTTGCTGCCCTCGAACTGCGGAATGCCGGCATCGCCCAGGGCCTCGTGACTGAGCCGCGCCAACTGCTCCAGGCTGTGCCAGTCGGCGGCGGCCAACGGCGTGGCCACGGCGCCGTCGGGCTGCCAGTCGAGGTCGAAGATCTTCAGGTACTCGGGGCCGAGCTGATCGCGAATGTAGGTCAGCGCCGGGTCGGTGCGGAACGCGGCGGCGAAGCTGTAGGCGAGGTAGCCGGCAATGCTCAGGGTGTCCTCGGCGGTGAAGGGGCGCGGCGTGATGCCGAGCAGGTCGAACTCCATCGGCTTGGGGTGGCTGGCCTGCCACTGGTTGATGCCGTCCAGGTAGGCCTGCAGCGCTTGCCAGGCCGGTGACTGGCGGTCCTGGCGTTGCACCATCAAGGCCGCCTGATCGCGAATGCGCAGGCTGCGGAACAGGGTATCGGTGGGCAGCAACTTCTCGCCCAGCACCTCGGCCAGCTCGCCGCGAGCCAGACGGCGCATGATCTCCATCTGGAACAGACGGTCCTGGGCTTGTACGTAGCCCAGGGCGCGGTACAGGTCCTGCTCGTTCTGCGCCTGCAGGTGCGGCACGCCACGGGCATCGAAGCGCACGCTGACCGGCGCCTGCAAGCCGTTGATGGCCGCTTCGCCATCACGCTGGGGCTGCTTGCCCTGCACGTACCAGTAACCGCCGCCCGCGGCGGCCACGGCGATCACCACCGCCAGCAAGGTCAGGCTGCGCTTCATCGAGACTCCTTGTGCACTCGAGCGAAAGAATGTGGTCCGATCATCGGCGGATTCGCGAACTGAGCATAGCCCTCTGAAAGGAGTTTCCATGTCCCTCAGCGAAAAACAGAAAATGCTGGCAGGCCAGCTCTACCATGCCGGCTGCCCCGAGCTGCAAGCCGAGCAGGCGGCCAACCGGCACTGGATGCACCGCTACAACGGCAGCGTCGAGCAACCCAACGAGGCGCGCCATGATTTGTTGAAGGCGCATTTCGCCAACGTGGGTGAAGGCGTGGTGATCCGTCCGCCGTTCCACTGCGACTACGGCTACAACATCAGCGTGGGCGCCAACACCTTCATGAACTTCAACTGCGTGATCCTCGACGTGCTGCCGGTGCGCATCGGCGCCGACTGCCAGATCGCCCCGGCGGTGCAGATCTATACCGCCGACCACCCGCTGGACCCGGCGCTGCGCCGCAGCGGCCTGGAAAGCGGGCGGCCGGTGATCATTGGCGACAATGTCTGGATCGGCGGCGGGGCGATCATCCTGCCGGGGGTGACCATCGGTGATAACGCCGTGGTCGGCGCCGGCAGCGTGGTGACCCGGGATGTGCCGGCCGGGGCGGTGGTGGTGGGTAATCCGGCGCGGGTGCGTCAATCGATCCAGGGGCAATAGCAGCCGACCGCCAGGGTATTCGAGGCCTGCACCCGACGCCCTTGTGCCAGCGCCTTGAGGATCGGCTCGATGAAACTGTTGCTCGAGTTGCACACCGCGCCTTCGCTGTAGGGGCCGAAGTAGGCGAGGTTGCCGTCGTGGTCCCAGATCGCCACGGCGGGGCTGGCGGGCAGGTGCTCGCTGCCGGGCAGGCTGGCCAGGGGCTTCAGTGTTCCCAGGTTGGCCGGCAGTTGGCCATGGCTGCCAGGCTTTTGCACGACATGGAAACTGACCCCGAGCGGCGCGAAGTGCTCGACCAGCTCGCCCAGGTGCTGCTGGTTGCCGACATTGCACGGGCAGGCCGGGTCCCAGAAGTGCACCACGCGGATCGGGCCCGGGCCGGCCAGCTCGGCTGGGAGGCGCAGTTGGCTGCCGTCGAAGAAGGTGGCCTGGTTGTCGAACGGACGCAGGTAGCGGGACTGGAAGCTGTCGTAGGCCCACCAGGCGGTGGCAGCGCAGAGCAGCAGGGCAAGGAATATCAGAAGTTGCTTCGCCATAGGGGCCTTGCGCGATGCTCGTGGGAGCGGGCTCGTATTGTTCGTCGGAGGAGGGCCAAGCTTGCCATGACGCGGCCCAGAGCTGAATATCGCAGATCAATACTTGCTTCACTCTGGATGTACCGATGCCCGCCAGTTTCCACCCCGACCTGCTGCGCGCCAGCCTGTCGCCCCTTGCCGATCGCCACCTGCTGTCCACCCAGGGCCAGGCCTACCAGGGCTTCTACGGCCTGGGCCTGTCCGCACACAGTTGGCTGGGCGGCTTCCAGGTGGCAGGCTTCGACTTGGTCGGCCAGGTCTGGCTGCCCGAACGGCCACAGGCGACGTTGTTCCTGTTGCATGGCTACTACGATCACATGGGGCTATACCGTCATGTGATCGAATGGGCCCTGGGGCGCGGCTACGCCGTGATCGGCTGCGATCTGCCAGGTCATGGTCTGTCCAGTGGCGAACGGGCCAGCATCGATGATTTCAGCATCTACCAGCAGGTGCTCGAGGCGTTGTTCGAACAGGCCCGCCTGCTTGACCTGCCACGGCCCTGGCATCTCTGTGGCCAAAGCACCGGTGGGGCGATCGTGGTCGACCATCTGTTGCACCAGGGCGAAAGCAGCCCTGTCGACGGCGAGGCAATCCTGTTGGCCCCCCTGGTGCGCCCGCGCGCTTGGCGCTGGTCGAAGCTGAGCTATTGCGTGCTGCGCCACTTCGTCAATGGCATCGAGCGGCGCTTCAGCGAAAACACCAACGACCCGGCCTTCCTGCCTTTTCTCGAAGCTGACCCGCTACAGCCACGGCGCCTGCCGACCGCCTGGGTCGGTGCGCTGATGAAGTGGGTCCGGCGCATCGAAGCCGCTCCCCGGAGTACGCGGCGGCCGCTGATCGTGCAGGGCGAGGCGGACGGTACGGTAGATTGGCCGTACAACCTCAAGGTGCTCAAGGCCAAGTTCGCAGAGCCGCAGATCCTCATGCTGCCTGAGGCACGGCACCACCTGGCCAACGAGCTGCCTGGCATCCGCCAGCGCTACTTCGAGTTCATCGGCCAGCGCCTGGACTGACTTACTTCAGGTTGGCGGCGTTCTGGCCCACGGCCAGGGCGGCGCGAATCGCGGCCACCGCGGCCTTGTAGTAGGCCTGGCCGTCCGTCGATTCGGCGAAGGTGGCGAACTGCTCGAGCTCAGCGTCGGACAGGTCGCGATAGACGTACAACAACGTGTTGTTCAGGTCCTCGCCCACTTGGCTCATCAAGCGCTGGCGTTGGCCATCGAGCAGGTTCTGAGCCTGGCCGCCGCCGAACAGGCCGGGCAGCATCGAGCTCAGGCTGTCGGCCGCCACGCCGGCGATCGCCAGGCTGACCTCGGCGCCGGCCTCGCGGGCGGGCAAGGCCTGGGCCAGGTGGCCGACGATCAGCACGCGGTTGTCGCTGGCCTGGATCTTCGGCAGGCCCTTGGCGTGCTTGGCCAGTTGGTCCTTGCGTGTGGCAAGCAATTCGGCGGCCACGACCTTGCGCCCCAGCGGCGACTGGAAGAATGCCAGCGCCGGCGAGGGGTTGGGCAGGTTGGCGCGCAGTTGCGCCTGGGCCCGTTGGTCCATGGCCTGGGCCTGGAACCGTTGGTTGCTGTTGTTGACCAGGGCCTGGTAAACCGCAGGCGGCAAGCTGTTGCGGTAGCGCTGTTGGGCGGCGCTCACGGCATCGTTGAAATGGGCGCGCTGGTCGGGCCAGCCAGCGACCTTGTACAGCTGATCGAGGGTGTCTGCCCAGACAGGCATGGTGCAGATCATCAGCAGAAGCAGGGAAAACAGACGGCGCATTCAGGACTCCTGTCGGCAGGCCGCTATTGTCCTTGGCGTGGCGGGGCTTTGTCGAGTCGCCAGCGGCGCTTCCTGACCAAGTGGCGCTGTGCGAGCGCTGGCCGAATGGCTATGATGCGCCATGCACATTCCTTCCGAACATCCGCTGCTGTCGACCATTGTCGATGACCTGGCCACCCGTGGCTGGTCGCAGCAATCTCTTTTCCTGCCCGACGAACTGTCGCGCGCGCTGGCGGCCGAATGCCGTCGTCGCTACGCCGAGGGTGAGCTGAACCCCGCCGGCATAGGGCGTGGCGCCGCGCAGGAGATCCGCGAGGCGATCCGCGGCGACCAGATCCAGTGGATCGACCCCGGTGAATCGGAGGTCTGCGATCGCTACCTGGGGGCAATGGACAGCCTGCGCCAGGCCATCAACCGGGGGTTGTTCCTGGGGCTCGAGGACTTTGAGTGCCACTTTGCCCTGTATCCGCCGGGCGCCTTCTACAAGCGCCATCTCGACCGCTTCCGCGACGATGACCGGCGCATGGTGTCGGCCGTGCTGTACCTCAACGAGGGTTGGCAGCCGCAGGACGGTGGACAATTGCGCATGTTCCTGAAGGGCGATGTCGAACACGACGTGGCGCCGTTGGCCGGTAGCCTGGTGGTGTTCCTGTCGGGTGAAGTCCCGCACGAGGTACTCCCGGCAGGGCGTGAACGCCTGTCGTTGACCGGTTGGTTCCGGCGCCGTGGCAATGAGCCGTTCTGAGCTGGCGAAGGTGCTGGTCAGCGCCTGCCTGCTGGGCCAGCCGGTACGCTATGACGGGCGTGCCAGCGGCCATCCCGACGTATTGCAGCGTTGGCAGGCAGAAGGCAGGGTGGTGCCACTGTGCCCGGAGGTTGCCGGTGGCTTGCCTACGCCACGACCGCCTGCGGAGATACCCGGTGGGCAGGGCGGGGCGGTTCTGGATGGGCAGGTACAGGTGCTGACGGTGACCGGCGACGATGTCAGCGGCGCCTTTCTCGCCGGGGCCCGCGTGGCGCTGGAACTGGTGCGTCGGCATGGCATCCGTGTGGCGGTACTCAAGTCGGGCAGCCCCTCGTGTGGCAATCTGCAGACCTACGACGGCAGTTTCAACGGTGTGAAGGTGGCGGGTGAGGGCGTGACCACGGCCTTGTTGCGGCGCGAAGGGGTACTCGTGTTCAGCGAGCTGGAGCTGGAAGACGCGCAGCGAGCGTTGAGCCAGATCTGATCGCGGGGCAAGCCCGTTCCCACGCAATGCTGAGCATGACGGCAGCGTTGCGCGACAGCGGGCTTGCCCCGCGATGCGGTGTTACTGTCCGGCGCTTGCCTGCTTGGTGCCCTTGAGCCATTTGCTTTCCAGGTCAGCCAGGCGGCCATCGTCCTCGATCCGTTGCAGGGCATTGCTCACAGCCGTCTCGAAGGCTGGATTGCCCTTCAAGTACGGAATCACCAGTTTCTGGCTGGCGAGGGTCCGAATGGTGTCGAGTTGGTCGCTCGGTTCGATGCCTTGCTTATTGAAGGCCATGTCGAACTTGCCGCTCTCCACCCCAGGCAGCACCTCTTCGGCTGGGGTCTCGACGAACTCGGCCCGCACATCCAGCTCCTTGGCCAGGGCCTGGCCCAACTCGATCTCGAAGCCGGTCAGGTGTTCGTTTTCCTTGAACGCATAAGGTGGTGAATCGCTCAGCACGGCAATGCGCAGTTCGCCACGGTCGTTGATTTCGTCGATCAGTTCGGCCTGGGCCAGTGGGCTGAACAATACCGCCAGCAGAATGCCAATGGTCAAACGCATGAGTGCCCCTTCTTGTTCGGCAGGTGAATGTCATTCGCCGAGGGTTTCTTTTCTGCCGCGGTCGAACGCAGCCTATGACCGTGTAGCCGCGTTAATGTTTACGCCGGCCTGAAATATTTCTGCCACTGTTTTTGAACCTCTGCCTGGCTGGTTGGACTATGGTGAAGTACCGCTGTGCTTCGTTTAAGTGATAGCGGTCAATTGAAGTGAATCACAGGAGAAGTGAATGAAAAGCCTATTTTCGCGTGCTGCCGTCGCCGGTCTGCTGATGGGGGCGTCGGTGTTCGCCAGTGCCGCGGATGCGCTGAAGAGCCAGCAGCCACCGGAGGGCGCCAAGGTCTTCATCGTTTCCCCCGCCGACGGGGCCACGGTCGACAAGACCTTCACCGTCAAGTTCGGTATCGAGGGCATGGGCCTCAAGCCTGCGGGTGACCAGACCCCGCACACCGGGCATCACCATCTGCTGGTAGATGTGGACAAGGCTCCTCTGGCCGACCAGCCGCTGCCCACCAGCCTGATGCCTGAGAACAACGCACCGCTGCCGGCAGGTCCTCAGGTGCTGCACTTCGGCAAGGCGCAGACCGAGGCGACCATCACCCTCACCCCGGGCAAGCACACCCTGCAGCTGGTGCTGGGCGACAAGTACCACGTGCCGTTCAAACCGAGCGTCGAGTCGCAGAAGATCACCGTCACCGTCAAATGACGCTTGCTCTGTAGACGCACGCAACGAAAAAGGGAGGCCGCCAGGGCCTCCCTTTCTCATGCAGCTGTCCCGTCCTGAATAAGGTTTACACCTCCCATCCCGAATTTCCGGAGAGTCAGATGGATCAAGGTGTAAAGCGCACACAGCGTGATTACTCGCTGTCTTTTAAATTGGCAGTGGTCGATCAGATCGAAAAAGGCGAGCTGACCTGCACCCAGGCCCGGGAGCGGTACGGCATCCAAGGAAAATCTACGGTTCTGGTATGGTTGCGTAAGCACGGTCGGCAGGATTGGAGCCAGGGGGCCTCGATCCGCGACGAGAGGAGCTGCGCGATGTCTGACCCCAAAACGCTCACTCCAGAGCAGCGAATCAAAGAGCTTGAGCAGCAGCTTGAGCTGATGAGTCAGAAGGCTCAGTTCTTTGAGACGGTCGTTGATGTTCTGAAAAATGACTACGGTGTATCGGTCGTAAAAAAGCGATCCGGCAAGTCCTCACGCAAGGTCAAGTCGCAGGACTGAGCATTGCCAGGGCTTGTCAGTTTCTAGGCATCAGTCGACAGGCATACTACAAGCGCAACCAAGCCGCTGATGACAAAGAGCGCCAGACGGATCGAGTGGTTGAGTTCGTACAGCAAATCCGGATGCGCCAGCCTCGTCTGGGTACACGCAAGCTGCACTATCTGCTGCATTGCCAACCTGACAGACGAGTCCAGCTCGGCCGAGACAGGCTTTTCCAGGTCTTGGGTGAGCGCCGCTTGCTAGTGCTGCCTAAGCGGGCGTATCACAAGACAACGCAGAGCTTTCATCGCTTCTACCGTCATCCCAACTTACTTAAGCCCGGCCCAAGCCAAGTCGTACCGACAAGGCCAGAGCACGTCTGGGTTGCCGACATTACTTATCTGCCCGCACGTAACGGCCCGCTGTATCTGAGCCTGGTAACGGATGCGTACTCCAGGAAAATTGTTGGCCACCACGTCCATGAAAGCCTGCATGCCGAGTCAGTGGCGCAAGCCTTCAAGCAGGCCTTACGAAAGCGACGTCGTCGCCAGCCATTAGTCCATCATTCGGATCGAGGCATCCAATACTGCTCGACGCTGTACCAGTCACTGCACCAACGGCACGACGTTCAGTGCTCCATGACTGATGGGTATGACTGTTATCAGAACGCGCTGGCGGAGCGCATCAACGGAATCCTCAAGACGGAGCTGTTGTTGAGGATCCCTGAAGATCTTGAGCAGGCGAGGAAGATGGTTGATGAGGCAGTGCAGATCTACAACACAGAACGGTCTCATATGGCCCTGAAAAACAAAACGCCCGATGCGGTGCATCGGGCGTTTTGAGGTCTGTCGGCCTACCTGAACAGGTGTAAACCTATTTCAGGACTAGACAAGCCGGCAAACTTAGAACAGTACGCGCGAGCGAATAGTGCCCTTCACATGCTGCAGTTTTTCCTGGGCCAGATCGGAGTACTCGGCATCGACGTCGATGACCACGTAACCCACTTTCTCGTCGGTCTGCAGGAACTGACCGGAGATGTTGATACCGTTCTCGGCGAACACTTTGTTGATCTCGCTGAGTACGCCCGGGATGTTTTCGTGGATGTGCAGCAGGCGGTGCTTGCCTGGGTGGGCCGGCAGCGCGACTTCCGGGAAGTTGACCGACGACACCGAGGTACCGTTGTCGCTGTACTTGACCAGCTTCTCGGCCACTTCCAGGCCGATGTTGGCCTGGGCTTCGGCGGTGGAACCACCGATGTGCGGGGTCAGGATCACGTTGTCCAGGCCACGCAGCGGGCTTTCGAACTCTTCGTCGTTGGAGCGTGGCTCGACCGGGAACACGTCGATGGCGGCGCCGATCAGGTGCTTGTCCTTGATCGCGGCGGCCAGGTGGTCCAGCTCGACCACGGTGCCACGGGCGGCGTTGATCAGGATCGCGCCCTTCTTCATCGCGCGGATTTCCTTCTCGCCGATCATCCACTGGGTGGATGGCAGCTCGGGCACGTGCAGCGAGACGATGTCGGCCAGGCCCAGCAGCTCGTTCAGGCTGGTGACCTGGGTGGCGTTGCCCAGCGGCAGCTTGGTCAGCGGGTCGTAGAAGTAGACCTGCATGCCCAGGCTTTCGGCCAGCACCGACAGCTGGGTACCGATCGAGCCGTAGCCGACGATGCCCAGTTTCTTGCCGCGGATCTCGAAGGAGTTGGCCGCGCTCTTGATCCAGCCACCGCGGTGGCAGGAGGCGTTCTTCTCGGGGATGCCGCGCAGCAACAGGATGGCTTCGGCCAGCACCAGTTCGGCCACCGAACGGGTGTTGGAGTACGGCGCGTTGAACACCGCAATGCCGCGGTTGCGGGCCGCGCTCAGGTCGACCTGGTTGGTGCCGATGCAGAAACAGCCGACCGCGACCAGTTTCTTCGCACAGTCGAAGACCTCTTCGGTCAGCTGGGTGCGCGAGCGGATGCCGATGAAGTGGGCATCGGCGATCTTTTCCTTCAGCTCTGCATCCGGCAGCGAGCCGGTGAGGTACTCGATGTTGCTGTACCCGGCAGCCTTGAGGATATCCACCGCATTCTGGTGGACGCCTTCAAGAAGAAGGAACCTGATCTTGCTCTTGTCGAGAGAAGTCTTGCTCATCTGCGTAAACCTGTATCCCGGAGAAAAATGGCGAGGGGGGTGAAGCGGCGCGGCGTCGGCCTTAGCACGAACAGCGGGAGGGCTATGCTAGCATACGCGACACAATCTGAGCCCATCCCGACAGGTGAAGCGTGCTCAGGGTGACTATGAATAAGTCGAGAGTTCCAGCGATGACCCAGTCCGTGGTAATTGATGAACTGATGACCCTGGTCGACCCTGGCAAGGTCCTCACCGACCCTGCCTCGCTCGACGCCTACGGCAAGGACTGGACCAAGCACTACCCGCCTGCGCCAAGCGCGATCGTCTTCCCCAAAACCATCGATCAAGTCCAGGCCATCGTGCGCTGGGCCAACCGGCACAAGGTCGCCTTGGTGCCATCGGGCGGGCGTACAGGATTGTCGGGCGCTGCCGTGGCCGCCCATGGCGAGGTGGTGGTCGCCTTCGACTACATGAACCAGATCCTGGCCTTCAATGAGTTCGATCGAACCGTCGTGTGCCAGCCGGGCGTGGTGACCCGCCAGCTTCAGCAGTTCGCCGAGGACCAGGGGCTTTACTATCCGGTGGACTTCGCCTCCTCCGGCTCCAGCCAGATCGGCGGTAATATCGGCACCAATGCCGGCGGAATCAAGGTGATCCGCTACGGCATGACCCGCAACTGGGTGGCTGGGCTGAAGGTGGTCACCGGCAAGGGCGAGCTGCTCGAGCTGAACAAGGACCTGATCAAGAACGCCACCGGCTACGACCTGCGCCAACTGTTCATCGGCGCCGAAGGCACCCTGGGGTTCGTGGTGGAGGCGACCATGCGCCTGGACCGTGCGCCGCGCAACCTTACGGCGATGGTGCTGGGCACGCCTGACTTCGACGCGATCATGCCAGTGCTGCACGCTTTCCAGGGCAAGCTCGACCTCACCGCATTCGAGTTCTTTTCCGACAAGGGCCTGGCCAAGATCCTCGCCCGGGGCGATGTGCCCGCGCCATTTGAAACCGACTGCCCGTTCTATGCCCTGCTGGAGTTCGAAGCCAGCACCGAGGAGGTGGCCAACGAGGCGCTCGCCACCTTCGAGCACTGCGTCGAGCAGGGCTGGGTGCTGGACGGGGTGATGAGCCAGAGCGACACCCAGCTGAAGAACCTGTGGAAGCTGCGCGAGTACCTGTCCGAGACCATCTCCCACTGGACGCCCTACAAGAACGACATCTCTGTCACCGTCTCGAAAGTGCCGGCGTTTCTGCGCGACATCGATGCCATCGTCGGCGAGCACTATCCGGACTACGAGGTGGTCTGGTACGGCCATATCGGCGACGGCAACCTGCACCTGAACATCCTCAAGCCCGACCACATGAGCAAGGACGACTTCTTCGCCTCCTGCGCCAAGGTCAACAAGTGGGTGTTCGAGATCGTCGAGCGTTACAACGGCTCGATCTCCGCCGAGCACGGCGTGGGCATGACCAAACGCGATTACCTGGGCTACAGCCGCTCACCGGAAGAAATCGCCTGCATGAAGGCGATCAAGGCGGTGTTCGACCCGAACGGCATCATGAATCCGGGTAAGATCTTCGCTCCCGAATAAAAAAGCAGTGTTCACAGGAGTCGGCCATGAGTTACCAGCACCAGTACGTAGACGGCACGCGCATCCACTTCCCGCTGGGCAAGGTGGTGTGCATTGGCCGCAACTACGCCGAGCATGCCAAGGAACTGGACAACCCCATCCCCAGCGAGCCGCTGCTGTTTATCAAGCCCGGCAGTTGCGTGGTGCCCCTGGAAGGTGGCTTCAAGATTCCGACCGAGCGTGGCTCGGTGCACTACGAGGCGGAAATCGCGGTGTTGCTGGGCAAGCCGTTGTCGACCAAGCCGACCGAGGAAGAGGTGCTCGACGCCATTTCCGGCTATGCCCCGGCTTTGGACCTCACCCTGCGCGACCTGCAGAGCAAACTGAAGGAAAAGGGCCTGCCGTGGGAGCTGTGCAAAAGCTTCGATGGTGCTTGCGTGCTGCCGCCTTTTGTCTCGGCAGGCGCCTTCGAGGATGTGAAGGACATCGGTATACGCCTGACCATCAACGGCGAGGTGCGCCAGGACGGCAACAGCGCGATGATGCTCAACCCCATCGTGCCGATGATCCAGCATATGGCCGCGTGCTTCTCGTTGCTGGCGGGTGATGTGATCCTCACCGGCACTCCGGCGGGCGTGGGGCCGTTCAAGGTTGGCGACGAGCTGGTGCTGGAGCTTCCAGGCGTCAGCCGGTTCGAGAGCCGGGTGCTCTGAGCCGAAGGTTCGCGCCTTTCCTGGAAAAAGTGCAGAGACGTTTACCGTTTTTTCACACCCTTTGCGGATAATGCGCGAACCTACGCCTATCCTCAGGACCCTTGCATGCCCTCTCCCTCCCGCGCTTCCGTGTCTCCCAAGCGCCCCTTTTACCGGCGCTGGCCGTTCGGCCTGGCAGCAGCAGCGGTTATCGGCTATGGCGTCATATCTGCCATGCACTGGGACGACCGCGGCCTGCTGTGGATAAAGGAAGGTTTCGAAAGCCAGGCTGAACGCCAGGAAAGCATCTGGTTGCCCAGCTACGTGGTCGACATCGATGCCAAACCGTTGCCCGGCATGGAGCGTGACGAGGCGTCGGACCTGGCGTTCAACCCGCACACCCGGTCGTTGTTCGCAGTCATGGGCAAGCACCCGTTCCTGGTCGAGCTCACCCTGGATGGCGACGTGTTGCGCAAGATTCCCCTGGTGGGCTGGTCCAACCCGGAAGGTGTGGCGGTGCTTGAGGATGGCCAGATCGCCATCGTCGATGAGCGCAACCATGACCTGACGCTGGTCAAGGTGGATGCCGGCACCACGTCGCTGAACCGCGCCGACTACCAGCCCTACGACCTGGGCGACGCTGATGAAGGCAACAAGGGCTTCGAGGCCATTGCCTGGGACCTGATGCGCCAGCGCCTGGTCATAGGCGCCGAGCGGCCGCCCAGGATGTTCACCTGGAACACCGATGGGCGCAGCCCGCTCAAGGGCCAGAAGCAGCCGCTGGCCAGCGACGAACTGGATCTGCGCAACTTGTCCGCGCTGGGTATCGACCCGCGCACAGGGCATCTGCTGGCATTGTCGGCAGACTCCAACATGCTGCTCGAGCTTGACGAAAAGGGTGAGCAGGTCAGCTTCATGACCCTGCTGGGCGGCTTCAATGGCCTGGCTGACACCATTCCGCGGGCCGAGGGAGTGGCAATGGACGATCAGGGCAACCTGTACATGGTCAGCGAGCCGAATCTGTTCTATCGCTTCAAAAAGAACTGACCGATCAGCCATTTCTGATGATGGCATTAAGCTTTGCTTCAGTTGATAGTGGTTAGCTACGCGCTCCTATTGCCGAGTCTGCCCGCATGCGCCGCCACGTTCGCCTGATCTTCGCCCTCTTCGTGTTTGTCTGCCTGCTCGTGCTGGGGGCTGCCGGGCACGAGTTCCGCTTGTTCGAGCGGGGCTGGTTCAACCTCAAGACCTGGTGGCAGCCGGCTGAGCAGAGCATCGGCCTGGATCGTTACCAGGTGGTGCTCGAGGCCAGGCCTATCGAGGGCCTGGACGACGACATCTCGGCGTTGACCTACGACCCCGATCGCAAGAGCCTGTTCACCGTCACCAATGCTCGGTCGGAGCTGATCGAGTTGTCACTGGATGGCCGTATCCTGCGCCGTGTCCCGCTGACCGGCTTCGGCGACCCCGAGGCGGTGGAGTACATCGGGCCCAACAGCTACGTGATCACCGATGAGCGCCAGCAGCGGCTGATTCGTGTGCGCCTGGACGATGACACCCTGTTCCTCGACGCCAGCGATGCCGAGCAGCTGTCCCTGGGCATCGGCCTGAACGGCAACAAGGGGTTCGAGGGTCTGGCCTACGACTCGGCAGGCAAGCGCCTGTTCGTGGCCAAGGAACGGGACCCGATGATGATCTACGAGGTGCACGGCTTTCCCCACGACAATCCCGACAAACCCTACGCTGTGCATGTGGTGCAGGATCGCAAGCGCGACCGGCGGTTGTTCGTGAGGGATCTGTCGAGCCTGCAGTTCGACGAACGCAGCGGGCACCTGCTGGCGCTGTCCGACGAGTCGCGGCTGGTGCTGGAGCTTGATGTGAAGGGGCGGCCGCTGAGTACCCTGTCATTGCGCAAGGGTTTCCAGGGGTTGAAGCAGACCGTTCCACAAGCGGAGGGGATTGCGATGGACGATGCCGGGACCATCTATCTGGTCAGTGAGCCGAACCTGTTCTATGTGTTCAAGCAGCCTTGATGGGTAGAGGATGGCACCGGCTTCGCCGGTATTCGCTGGCAAGCCAGCTCCCACAGTGGGAGCTGGCTTGCCAGCGATTCGAGGGCGCAGCCCTCGCTGGCGATTACTCGGCCTTCAGGCTCTTCACGCCTTCAGCGGTCCCCAACAACAGCACATCCGCCGGCCGCGCCGCGAACAGACCATTGGTAACCACGCCGACGATCGCGTTGATCTGGCTTTCCAGCTCCACCGGGTTGGTGATCTGCAGGTTGTGCACGTCGAGGATGACGTTGCCGTTGTCGGTTACCACGCCTTCGCGATAGACCGGGTCGCCGCCCAGCTTGACCAGCTGGCGCGCCACGTGGCTGCGGGCCATCGGGATGACCTCGACCGGCAGAGGGAAGGCACCCAGCACCGGCACCAGCTTGCTGGCGTCGGCGATGCAGATGAAGGTCTTGGCCACTGCCGCGACGATCTTCTCGCGGGTCAGGGCCGCGCCGCCGCCCTTGATCAGGTTGAGATGGGCATCGCTCTCGTCGGCGCCGTCCACGTAGAACTCCAGCTCGCTGACGCTGTTCAGCTCGTAAACCGGGATGCCATGGCCCTTCAGGCGCTGTGCGGTGGCTTCGGAGCTGGCGACGGCGCCGTCGAAGGCGGTCTTGTGCTGGGCCAGGGCGTCGATGAAGAAGTTGGCGGTCGAGCCTGTGCCAACGCCGACGACGCTTTTCTCATCCAGTTTCGGCAGGATGAGGTCGACGGCGGCCTGGGCGACGGCCTGTTTGAGTTGGTCCTGGGTCATGCGGGCTCCGGGAGGGGCAGGGCGGATATCGAAAGTTGCCTAGTATAACGGCTCCCGCGGCTTTGCTGTGGTCGCCCGACGTGGCGCTGCGGTAGACTCCCAGCCCTTGTCCCGCGGCCCAGTGATGCTTTCCGATGCTCGAACAGTACGTCAAGAAGATCCTCACCTCGCGCGTCTACGACGTTGCTGTCGAAACCCCGCTGCACACTGCCGGGCAACTGAGCAAGCGCCTGGGCAACACGGTGCTGCTCAAGCGCGAGGACCTGCAGCCGGTGTTCTCGTTCAAGATCCGCGGGGCCTACAACAAGCTGGCGCAACTGAGCGCCGAGGAACTGGCCCGTGGGGTGGTCACCGCCTCCGCCGGCAACCACGCCCAGGGCCTGGCCCTGGCGGCGCGGGAGCTGGGTATCAAGGCGACCATCGTCATGCCCAAGACCACCCCGGAGATCAAGATCGAAGGCGTGCGCTCGCGGGGCGGCAAGGTGCTGTTGCATGGTGACAGCTTCCCCGAGGCGCTGGCCTACTCGCTGAAGCTGGTGGAGGAGAAAGGCTTCGTCTATATCCACCCCTACGATGATCCACACACAATTGCCGGACAGGGCACGGTGGCCATGGAAATCCTGCGCCAGCACCCGGGCCAGCTGGACGCGATCTTCGTGCCGGTCGGCGGCGGCGGTCTGATCGCCGGTATCGCTGCCTACGTGAAATACCTGCGCCCGGAAATCAAGGTCATCGGCGTCGAGCCAGACGATTCCAACTGCCTGCAGGCCGCGATGGCCGCCGGTGAGCGCGTGGTGCTGCCGCAGGTCGGGCTGTTCGCCGACGGCGTGGCGGTGGCGCAGATCGGCCAGCACACCTTCGATATCTGCCGTCATCATGTGGATGAAGTGATCACCGTCAGCACCGATGAGATCTGTGCAGCAATCAAGGATATCTACGACGATACCCGCTCGATCACCGAACCTGCCGGTGCTCTCGGTGTTGCCGGGATCAAGAAGTACGTCGAGCTCAAGGGTGTGGCCGGACAGACCCTGGTAGCCATCGACTCGGGCGCCAACGTCAACTTCGACCGCCTGCGGCATGTGGCCGAGCGCGCCGAGCTGGGCGAGAAGCGCGAGGCGATCATCGCCGTGACCATCCCCGAGCGCCCGGGCAGCTTCAAGGCCTTCTGCGAGGCTATCGGCAAGCGCCAGATCACTGAATTCAACTACCGCAAGCACACTTCTGACGAGGCGCACATCTTCGTCGGCGTGCAGACTCACCCGGAAACCGACCCGCGTGCGGCATTGGTACAACAGCTGACGGAGCAAGGTTTCCCAGTCACAGACCTGACCGACAACGAATTGGCCAAGCTGCATATCCGCCACATGGTGGGTGGCCATTCGGCCGGCGCCAGCGACGAAATGGTGCTGCGCTTCGAGTTTCCGGAGCGGCCCGGTGCCCTGTTCAATTTCCTCAACAAGCTGGGCGGGCGTTGGAACATCTCGATGTTCCACTACCGCAACCACGGCGCCGCCGACGGGCGCGTGGTCGCGGGCCTGCAGGTGCCGGAGGATGAGCGTCACCTGGTGCCGGCGGCCCTGGCCAAGATCGGCTATCCATACTGGGACGAGACCGAGAACCCGGCTTACCGGCTATTCTTGGGCTGAACACGCTTCACCTCGCGGGAGCAGGCTTGCCCCGCGATGAGGCCGAAAGCGAAAAAGCCTGCTGAAGGATGATTTTCACATGGAACACCTGACCACCCTCAAGACCCTGCACATCCTCGCCACGGCCCTGTTGCTGCTTGGCGCCCTGGGCCTGGCGGGCTGGACCTGGCATGCCCGGCGCAAGGGCGACGCCGAGGCCTATGCCAAGTTGTTGCGCCGCCCGCTGGTGTTCGTCTGGCTGCTGCTGGGGCTGTGCCTGCTGAGCATGCCGTTCACCGGCTGGTGGCTGGTGCATCTGGTCGGCTGGCCGCTGGGGCAGACCTGGGTGCTGGCCTCCAGCGTCATCTATACCCTTGGCGCGTTTGCCGTGTGGTGGCTGGTGGCGCGCCTCAACCGGCTGCGCAAGGCCGAAGCCGTCGGCTTGAAGTTCACCTTGGCGCTGGCGGTGTTCAGCGGTGTGTGCTTACTGTCCATCGCCGGCCTGATGGGCGCCAAGCCGGTCTGATGACACCCGCCAGCCCGCTCCCATTGGTAAACCTTGGGGGCGAGCGGGGCTCGCGAGGGGGTTAACGCAGTTGCGTCACCTTGCCTTCATGCAAACCCTGTATACCAGTGCCACGCCCGGTGTGGCGACGCTCGCTCAATACGCAGTCTTCACCTCGCCGCACATAAGCGTGGCGGGCGCGTTGCTGCGCGCTCAGGCTTTGTGGAACAATGCGGCGACATGCGTTTGCGAGGTTGCTGCCGTGATCGACCCGGATGGTTTTCGCCCCAATGTCGGGATCATTCTCACGAATGATGCCGGGCAGGTGCTATGGGCTCGGCGGATCAACCAGGATGCCTGGCAGTTTCCACAGGGGGGTATCAACCCTGACGAAACGCCGGAAGATGCCCTGTACCGCGAGCTGAACGAAGAAGTAGGCCTGGAACGCCAGGATGTGGAAATTCTTGCCTGCACCCGTGGCTGGTTGCGTTATCGTTTACCCCAGCGCCTGGTGCGCACCCACAGCCAGCCGTTGTGTATCGGCCAGAAACAGAAGTGGTTCCTGCTACGCCTGGTGAGCAATGAGCAACGGGTGCGCATGGACCTGACCGGCAAGCCGGAATTCGATGGCTGGCGCTGGGTCAGCTACTGGTATCCGCTGGGCCAGGTGGTGACATTCAAGCGCGAGGTATACCGCCGCGCCCTGAAAGAGCTAGCCCCGCGCCTGCTGACGCGCGACTGACGACGGAGTCCGACCCCGAGCCATGCTCAATACGCTGCGCAAGATCGTCCAGGAAGTGAACTCCGCCAAAGATCTCAAGACGGCGTTGGGGATCATTGTCTTGCGCGTCAAGGAGGCAATGGGCAGCCAGGTCTGCTCCGTCTACCTGCTCGACCCGGACACCAACCGCTTTGTGCTGATGGCCACCGAGGGCCTGAACAAGCGCTCCATCGGCAAGGTCAGCATGGCGCCCAACGAGGGCCTGGTCGGCCTGGTCGGCACCCGCGAGGAGCCGCTTAACCTCGAGAACGCCGCCGATCACCCCCGTTACCGCTACTTCGCCGAAACCGGCGAAGAGAAATTCGCCTCTTTCCTCGGCGCACCGATCATCCACCATCGTCGCGTGGTCGGCGTGCTGGTCATCCAGCAGAAGGAACGCCGCCAGTTCGACGAAGGCGAAGAGGCCTTCCTGGTCACCATGAGCGCGCAGCTCGCCGGGGTTATCGCCCACGCCGAGGCGACGGGTTCGATCCGTGGCCTGGGCCGTCAGGGCAAGGGCATCCAGGAAGCCCGTTTCGTCGGGGTGCCGGGTTCGCCGGGCGCGGCGGTCGGTCGATCGGTGGTGATGCTGCCGCCCGCCGACCTGGAAGTGGTGCCCGACCGCACTGTCGAGGACATCGACAACGAACTCAAGCTGTTCAACAACGCGCTCGAAGGCGTGCGCGAGGACATGCGCAAGCTGTCGGCCAAGCTCGCCACCCAGCTGCGCCCCGAAGAACGTGCGTTGTTCGACGTGTACCTGATGATGCTCGAGGACGCCGCCCTCGGTGGCGAGGTGGTCGAAGTCATCAAGACTGGCCAGTGGGCCCAGGGCGCCTTGCGCCAGGTGGTCGGCGAACACGTCAATCGCTTCGAGCTGATGGATGACGACTACCTGCGCGAGCGGGCATCGGACGTCAAGGACCTGGGTCGGCGCCTGCTGGCGTATCTGCAGGAGGCCCGTTCGCAGTCGCTGGTCTACCAGGACAATACCATTCTGGTCAGTGAAGAACTGACCCCCGCCATGCTCGGCGAGGTGCCGGAGGGCAAGCTGGTGGGCCTGGTTTCGGTACTCGGCTCGGGCAACTCCCACGTGGCGATCCTGGCCCGGGCCATGGGCATTCCCACGGTCATGGGGGTGGTCGACCTGCCTTACTCGAAGGCCGACGGCATCGAGATGATCGTCGACGGCTACAAGGGCGAAGTCTTCACCAACCCTGGCGAAGTGCTGCGCAAGCAGTACAGCGACGTGGTCGAGGAAGAGCGCCAGCTGGCCAAGGGGCTCGATGCCCTGCGCGAGCTGCCGTGCATCACCCCGGACGGCCACCGCATGCCGCTGTGGGTCAATACCGGCCTGCTCGCCGATGTGGCCCGCGCCCAGCAGCGCGGCGCCGAAGGTGTGGGCCTGTACCGTACCGAAGTGCCGTTCATGATCAACCAGCGCTTCCCCAGCGAAAAGGAGCAGCTGGCGATCTACCGTGAGCAGCTGCAGGCGTTTCATCCGCTGCCGGTGACCATGCGCAGCCTCGACATCGGCGGGGACAAGTCGCTGTCGTATTTCCCGATCAAGGAAGAGAACCCGTTCCTCGGCTGGCGCGGCATTCGCGTCACCCTCGACCACCCGGAAATCTTCCTGGTGCAGACCCGCGCCATGCTCAAGGCCAGCGAAGGGTTGAACAACCTGCGCATTCTGCTGCCGATGATTTCCGGCATCCACGAGCTCGAAGAAGCCCAGCACCTGATCCACCGCGCCTGGGGCGAAGTGCGCGACGAAGGCACCGATGTACCGATGCCGCCGGTCGGGGTGATGGTGGAGATCCCCGCCGCGGTGTACCAGACCCGCGAACTGGCGCGCCAGGTTGACTTCCTCTCGGTCGGTTCCAACGACCTCACGCAATACCTGCTGGCCGTCGACCGCAACAACCCGCGGGTCGCCGACCTCTACGACTACCTGCACCCGGCAGTGCTGCAAGCCCTGCAGACCGTGGTCAGCGTGGCCCACGAGGAAGGCAAGCCCGTCAGTATCTGCGGCGAGATGGCCGGTGACCCGGCCGCGGCAATCCTGCTCATGGCCATGGGCTTCGACAGTCTGTCGATGAACGCCACCAACCTGCCGAAGGTGAAGTGGATGCTGCGCCAGATCAACCTGAGCAAGGCCAGGGAGCTGCTGGCCGATGCCATGAGTCATGACAACCCGCAAGTTATCCACAGCTCGTTGCAGCTGGCGCTGAAGAATCTTGGGCTGGCGCGGATGATCGGGCCGAACAAGACTCTCTGATCGTCAGTTCCGACCTCATCGCGGCGCTTGCCCCGCGATGAGGTCAATTCAGATCTCCAGGCTAACCTCGCCCAGATGCCCCCCAAACGGCCCGAAACTGCGCTCGATCATGCGCCGACGGCCGTGGCCATCGACGATCAGCACCGTGCTCGCCCGCGTTCCGTAGTTCTGGCTGGCGATGAATACACTCGATAGCAGCCGCTCGGTGGCCAGCCCCACGCCGGTCTCGGGCAGTTCGCCGTCCGGCGCGGGCTGTGCATCACCCAGCAGCGTCAATAGTTGCTGTGGATCGGCGTTTTCGAGCAATTTCTCAAGCCCGCTGCGCGCTTTGATCAGCTTCGGCCATGGCGTATCCAAGCCGGCATTTGACAGCCCGTACACCCCCGATTCAAGCAGGCGTGGCGCCGGCTCACGGGCATGCAGGTAGCCCAAGCGCTTGTCATCGCCGACCAGCAGGTTGAACCCTGAATACTGGTCACTGCGGCTGGCTACCCGGTCCAGATAGGCCTCGACCCCCAGTTCGCCCTGCAGGTAGGCTGCCACCAGTTCACCGCGGGACCGCGGCCCCAAAGGCTGGCGTGGATCACGGATATTGGTCAGCGCCGCAAAACGCCCGTTCGGCCCGACACCCAGCCAGGTGCCACCGGCTTCCAGGTCACGCCCGGCGTGCACACCCGTCGCGTCCTCCCAGGCCTTCAAGGCCTGGGTCGGCCGCGCATAGAACTCATCGCGGTTGGCCGCGACGATCAGTGGCCGGGCTGTCCCCGGCCGCCAGGCGAATACGATCAGGCACATAGGTTGTCCCCTTGTGTATTGGGCCACTCTACCCGCGCCGCTGGCCGCTATCCATCTTCTGACACAGAGTTCACTAGAGCGCCGGGCGTGGGTTCCGTTACCATGCCGGATTGTTTTCCACTGGGGCCACGAATGGAATTCGCTCTCTATCTGCTGTTGGGCGCCTGCGCCGGCGTGCTGGCCGGGCTGTTCGGCGTCGGTGGCGGCATCATCATCGTGCCGGTGCTGGTGTTCAGCTTCACCTTGCAGGGCTTCGACCCTTCGGTGCTGACCCACCTGGCGGTCGGCACCTCGTTGGCGACCATCGTCTTCACCTCGATCAATGCCGTGCGCGAGCACCAGCGCAAGGGCGCCGTGCAATGGCCGATCTTCGCCTGGATGACCGTGGGCATCCTGCTCGGCGCGCTGGTCGGGGCCAAGACCGCCTCGCTGATACAGGGCCCGATGCTGCAGAAGATCATCGGTGTGTTCGCCCTGGTGATCGCCGCGCAGATGGCCCTGGACCTCAAGCCCAAGGCCAGCCGCGGCATTCCCGGCAAGCCCGGATTGACCGCCGCCGGTGGGGTGATCGGTTGGGCCTCGGCCATTTTCGGCATCGGCGGTGGCTCATTGACCGTGCCGTTCCTTACCTGGCGTAGCCTGCCCATGCAGCAGGCAGTGGCGACTTCGTCGGCCTGTGGCCTGCCGATCGCCCTGGCCAGTGCCCTGGGCTTCATGTGGCTGGGTTGGCATGAGGAGCATCTGCCGGCCCACAGCCTGGGCTACGTCTATCTTCCGGCGCTGGTCGGCATCGCTGCCACCAGCATGTTCTTCGCCCGCTACGGCGCGCGTCTGGCGCACAAGCTGTCGCCACGCGTGCTCAAGCGTCTGTTCGCCGCACTGCTGTTCTGCGTCGGACTCAGCTTCCTTATCTGAACCTAGAGGAAAGACAATGCTGCCTTACCCGCAGATCGACCCGGTGGCCGTGGCCCTCGGTCCACTGAAAATCCACTGGTACGGCCTGATGTACCTGATCGGCATCGGCGGCGCTTGGCTGCTGGCCTCGCGCCGATTGAACCGCTTCGACCCCACCTGGACCCGCGAGAAACTCTCCGACCTGGTGTTCTGGCTGTCGATGGGCGTGATCGTCGGCGGGCGCCTGGGTTACGTGCTGTTCTACGACCTGCACCAGTACCTGGCCAACCCGACGCTGATCTTCGAGGTATGGAAGGGCGGCATGTCGTTCCATGGAGGTTTCATCGGTGTGATGCTCGCCGCGCTGTGGTTCGGCAAACGCAACAACAAGTCGTTCTTCGAGCTGATGGACTTCGTCGCGCCGCTGGTGCCGATCGGCCTTGGCGCCGGGCGTATCGGCAACTTCATCAACGCCGAACTGTGGGGCAAGGCCACCGACGTGCCGTGGGCAATGATCTTCCCGCCGTTCAGCGACCCGGCGCAATTGCCGCGTCACCCGTCGCAGCTGTACCAGTTCGCCCTCGAAGGTGTGGCATTATTCGTCATCCTTTGGCTGTACTCGCGCAAGCCGCGCCCGACCATGGCCGTTTCCGGCATGTTCGCGCTGTTCTATGGCATCTTCCGCTTCATCGTGGAGTTCGTGCGCGTACCCGACGCCCAGCTTGGCTACATCGCCTTCGGCTGGTTGACCATGGGTCAGTTGCTCTGCGTGCCGATGATTCTCGGCGGCATCTTCCTGATCTGGTGGGCCTACAACCGCAAACCGTCGGCCAAGGCCACCGTCTGATTTCCACGGCAGGGGCGCTCCCCCTGCCGTTCTTGTTACAGGTAAGCCATGAAACAGTATCTAGATCTGGTCCGTGACGTCATCGACAACGGCACGCTGCAGGAAAACCGCACCGGTATCCGCACCATCAGCCTGCCGGGCGCGATGCTGCGTTTCGACCTGCAGAAGGGCTTCCCGGCCATCACCACGCGCAAGCTGGCGTTCAAGTCGGCGATCGGCGAGATGGTCGGCTTCCTGCGCGGCGTGAAGAACGCCGGCGAGTTCCGCGAGCTGGGCTGCAAGGTCTGGGACCAGAACGCCAACGAAAACGCCCAGTGGCTGGCCAACCCGTTCCGCCAGGGGCATGACGACCTCGGCGAAATCTACGGCGTGCAATGGCGCCAGTGGCCCGGCTACAAGCGCATACCGCTGAGCAACCCGGCCGCCATCGAGATGGCCGAGAAGGCCGGCTTCCGCCGTATCGCCCAGGACGAGGAGGACGGCCAGGCGTTCGTCATCCTCTACAAGGCCATCGACCAGGTGCGCCAGTGCCTGGACACCATCGCCAACGACCCGGGCAGCCGCCGCATCCTGTTCCACGGCTGGAACTGCGCCCAGCTCGACGAGATGGCCCTGCCACCGTGCCACTTGCTGTACCAGTTCCACCCGAATGTCGAAACCCGGGAAATTTCCCTGACCCTCTACATCCGCTCCAACGACCTGGGCCTGGGCACGCCGTTCAACCTCACCGAGGGCGCGGCGCTGCTGTCGCTGTTCGGCCGCCTGACCGGCTACACCCCGCGCTGGTTCACCTACTTCATCGGCGATGCCCATGTGTACGAGAACCACCTGGATATGCTGGGCGAGCAGATGAAGCGTGAACCGCTGGCGGCACCGAAGCTGGTGATCAGCGACCGCGTGCCGGCGTTCGCCGAGACCGGCAAGTACGAGCCGGAGTGGCTGGAGAAGATCGAGCCGAGCGACTTCTGGCTGGAAGGCTACGAGCACCATGCGCCGATGACGGCGCCGATGGCGGTCTAACTCAAGGAAGTCGGGGGCTGCTTCGCAGCCCATCGCCGGCAAGCCGGCTCCTACAGGGGGACGCGTGACTCTGTGGGAGCCGGCTTGCCGGCGATGGGCCGCAAAGCGGCCCCAAGTCTCTAATGCCCGTGGCTACGCCCCACGTGGGAATGCTCCAGCTCTGGCATGCTCACCGCCCCATTCGTCTCCAACTGCTGCAAGATCGCGCACTCCGCCCCCTGCGCATTGCACTGCTGCCGCAGTTCCACCAGCTGTGCCTGGAGCGCTACCAATCCATCGATCCTCGCCTGCACATGCTCGATATGCTCGTCGATCAGCGCGTTGACGCTGCCGCATGAGCCGTCGGGGCTGTCGCGCAGGTTCAACAGGCTGCGGATTTCGTCCAGGGTCATGTCCAGAGTGCGGCAGTTGCGGATGAAGGTCAGGCGCTCGACGTGGGCCTGGGTGTAGAGCCGGTAGTTACCGTCGCTGCGGGCAGGTTCCGGCAGCAGCTGTTCGCGCTCGTAGTAGCGGATGGTCTCCACGGCGCAGTCGGTGGCCTTGGCCAGTTCTCCGATCTTCATGGCAAATCTCCTGCAAAGGGCTTGACCCTATAGTGGCTACAGGGTGTTCACTTGGCAACAACCCACTCTGTGGATCTCTACAGAGGCCAGCGCTCAGTTAAGGATGATTCCATGAACCAGCCTGTCAGCCCCGACCACAAGCATGATCACGCCCATGACCTCGATCATGGCCTCGATCATGGCCTCGATCATGGCCACGCGCCCCACGCCCACGGCTGCTGCGCCAGCAAGGCCGCCCCGGCCCTGGTGCAGCTGACCGAAAAGGCCAGTGGCCAGGCGCAGCTCAGCCGCTTCCGCATCGAGGCCATGGACTGCCCTACCGAGCAGACCCTGATCCAGGACAAGCTGGGCAAGCTGGCCGGTATCGAGCAACTGGAATTCAACCTGATCAATCGTGTGCTCGGCGTGCGCCATACGCTCGAGGGCACCGCCGAGATCGAGCGGGCCATCGATAGCCTGGGCATGAAGGCCGAACCCATGGCCGCCGAGGATGATGGCGCCGCCAGCGCGCCCCAGGCCAGCAAGACACGCTGGTGGCCGCTGGCGCTGTCCGGTGTTGCGGCAATTGCCGCCGAAATCGTGCACTTCTCCGGCAAGGCACCGGAGTGGGTGGTCGCCGCGCTGGCCCTGGCGGCCATCCTCGGGTGCGGCCTCGGTACCTACAAGAAGGGCTGGATTGCCCTGAAAAACCGCAACCTCAATATCAATGCACTGATGAGTATTGCCGTGACCGGCGCCGTGCTGATCGGCCAATGGCCTGAAGCGGCCATGGTCATGGTGCTGTTCACCGTTGCCGAACTGATCGAAGCCCGTTCCCTGGACCGCGCGCGCAATGCCATCGGCGGGCTGATGCAGCTGGCCCCGGACATGGCCACCGTGCAACAGGCCGATGGTCAGTGGCGTGAGGTCGAAGTGCGCGAGGTCGCAATCGGCGCACGGGTGCGGGTGCGCCCGGGCGAGCGCATTGGCCTGGACGGCGAGGTGGTCGGTGGCCAGTCCAGTGTCGACCAGGCGCCGATCACCGGGGAAAGCCTGCCGGTCGAGAAGGCGGTCGGCGACAAGCTGTTCGCCGGCACCATCAACCAGGCCGGCGCGATGGAATACCGCGTCACGGCCGCCGCCGGTCAATCGACCCTGGCCCGCATCATCAAGGCCGTCGAAGAAGCCCAGGGCGCCCGTGCGCCGACCCAGCGCTTCGTCGACCAGTTCTCGCGCATCTACACCCCCGTGGTGTTCGCGGTAGCGCTCGCCGTGGCGCTCATCCCGCCGCTGTTCATGGCCGGTGCCTGGTTCGACTGGATCTATCGTGCCCTGGTGCTGCTGGTGGTGGCCTGCCCGTGCGCGCTGGTGATCTCCACTCCGGTGACCATCGTCAGCGGCCTGGCCGCGGCGGCACGCAAAGGCATCCTGATCAAGGGCGGTGTGTACCTGGAGGGCGGGCGCAAGCTGGACTTCCTGGCCCTGGACAAGACCGGCACCATCACCCACGGCAAGCCGGTGCAGACCGACAGCAAGGTGCTCGACCCACTGTTCGAAGGGCGCGCCCAGGCCCTGGCCGCGAGCCTGGCTGCCCGTTCCGACCACCCGGTGTCGGGTGCCATCGCCCTGTTCGCCAAGGGCCAGGATCTGGTTCTGAGCGAAGTCACCGAGTTCGCCGCCCTGGCCGGTCGCGGTGTGCGCGGTGATATCGAGGGTCAGACCTACCACTTGGGCAACCATCGCCTGGTGGAAGAGCTCGGCCTGTGCTCCCCAGAGCTGGAAGCGCAACTGGATGTGCTGGAGCGCCAGGGCAAGACCGTGGTGCTGCTGCTCGACCGCTCAGGTCCGCTGGCGTTGTTCGCCGTGGCCGACACGGTCAAGGACAGCAGCCGCCAGGCGATTGCCGAGCTGCACGCGCTGGGTATCAAGACGGTCATGTTGACCGGCGACAATCCCCACACCGCCCAGGCCATTGCGGCCCAGGTGGGGATCGACCGCGCCGAGGGAAACCTGCTGCCCGCGGACAAGCTCGCCAGCATCGAGAACCTGTACGCCCAGAGGCATCGTGTCGGCATGGTCGGCGATGGCATCAACGACGCGCCGGCCCTGGCCCGCGCCGAGATCGGCTTTGCCATGGCCGCCGCCGGTACCGACACCGCCATCGAGACCGCCGATGTGGCGTTGATGGACGACGACTTGCGCAAAATCCCGGCCTTCGTCAGGCTGTCGCGCCAAAGCGCGGCGATCCTCACCCAGAACATCGTGCTGGCCCTGGGGATCAAGGCAATCTTCCTGGCTATCACCTTCGCCGGCATGGCCACCATGTGGATGGCGGTATTCGCCGACATGGGCGTGAGCCTGCTGGTGGTGTTCAACGGTCTGCGCCTGTTGCGCAAATAACGCCTGCGGCGTGATAAAGAGGTCCTGCCAATGCTGAGCGCCGAGCTCAAAGCCTTCTACATGGTGGCCCGCCTGGGCAGCATCACCCTGGCGGCGAAGAAGCTCGGGCTCAGCCAGCCCACGGTGACCACGCAGATCCGCAACCTCGAGGGCCAGTACAACGTCGAGCTGTTCTACCGCGGCGGCCGGCGCCTGGTGTTGAGCGAGGAGGGCGTGCGCCTGCTGCCGATGGTCAAGGCGCTGCTGCAGCAGGAAGCCGACATCGAGTTCGAGTTGCGCAACAGCGGCCAGGCCCAGGGCAGCCTGCGCATCGCCGCCACCGCGCCGTACTACATCCTCGACCTGGTGAAGATCTTCCGCGAGCGCCTGCCGCAGGTGGAGGTGGCGGTGGAGATCGGCAACTCGCAGCAGGTGCTGGAAATGCTCGAGGACTACCGGGTGGATATCGCCGCCTCGTCGCAATTGCTCGAAGACGCACGCCTGGTACGCCGGGTGCTGGGCAGCGACCCGCTGGTACTGGCGGTGCACCGCAATCATCCCTTGGCGCAACGCCAGGCAGTGTCGATCGAGGTGGTGGCCGGGCATTGCCTGCTGATGCGCGAGAAGGGCTCGACCACCCGCAAGCTCACCGAGCAGATGATGCAGGACGCCGGGGTGAAGGCCGGGGCGCTGCTGGAGATCGGCAGCCGCGAGTCGATCCGCGAGGCGGTGCTGCGCAACATCGGGATCAGCATCATTGCTCGCCATGAGGTGCCGCATAATCCCGAGCTGCGGGTGCTGGCGCTGGACGACGCGCCGGTGATGCACGAGTACCTGTACTGCCTGAAGGAGCGGCGCCAGGCGCGGTTGCCGGC